>VSPF01000018.1 GCA_009775195.1 Muribaculaceae bacterium | reverse complement strand
GTGTCAGGGAGCAATTTCATAGAGTAAGAAATGGACAATGAGACAACAGCCGCCGAAATCTATCTCGCTTCATTGGCGGTATTCCCCCAATACCGAGGGCGAGGACTGGCAAAACGTCTGATAGAGTCTGCCTGCCGGTTACATGCCGCGTCGGGCAAACCGTTCGGCCTGCTGTGCGCTCCCGGCAACGATGATGCCTATCGTCTATATGAAAATCTCGGATTCCGAGAAATCGGAATACGATTCTTCGTGGGAATCGCGATGCATCACATGCAGCGTAAATAAACGTGAGCAACATGAAACATAAAGTCAGAATAACCATTCTCGATACAAAGGTATTTCCTGATTTGCAACAACATTATTGCGCAAATCCTTGTCCTGGAAAATGCCCTTGCTACAACAAGGGTGATGAGTTCGTATTCTACCGTGATGAAAACCGCGATGATTATTGGCATATCGGGCTGAATACCCTGGTAAAAACGACCGCCGACCCTAAAACCGTGGCGGGCGGACCTAAATTGCCATTTTGCTCAGAAGCCTGGGACTCGATAAGTCGTTATATTTATACCGGCCTGCAAGGCGGCTCGATTATGAAAGGGTGGATGAAAGACGATAATATAATGATTACCTGCTGTAATGACGGCACTCGCCCGGTTATCTTCAAAATCGAGCGAATCGATTACGAATAGACATCTTTTCGCGGACCACATACCATAGACTACGGCTACAACGATAAAACCACTCTCCTTATGAGAAACAATACAATCAAGAATTCATTGGCAAGAGGACACGACGCGGTGAAAAGCTGGTTTGCCTCGCCCGACAGGAATGTCGCCGATGTAGAAGCCCTGATGCTCGACTTATTTATGCGGATGCGCCAAATGTGTATTTCGGGCAAATATATCGATTTAGAGGAGATTGGTACCGATGAGCAAGGGCACCTTGTGGCGGGTATTTCCACGACGCCGGATGCCCCTGAGGCCCTATGCGAAGTGCCACTCGGCGAGTTATTAGATTCATATAGCAACCTTGTGGAAGATTTTTGCTCATTTCTTCCCGAAGGTATGCTGTCGAAGTCGATTCTGCTTCAGGAAATTATCGAAATTCAGTACAACGACCTTTACAGTGACGACCTTGGACGCTTCATCATCCCGCGTCTGCTGGGCGGATACAGGGATGCCGAAGCATTTCTTGCCGGATATCAGACTTTTGAGCAATGTCTAAACCCCGAGTTGCGCGATACGGCCGTCGACAATACCGAGGCTGTCATTGCCAAATTCAAGACATATCCCATAGCCGTCAGACTTCAGTGTATCCTCGCATTTTTCAGCCGATACGGCGACGAGTATTATATCGGGGAACTGAAGATGACCACCGACCCTGACGGCAGCCATCCGTCGCTTATCCTTCCCGATTCCCCTGGATGTTATTACAGCGACTGGATGGTGGGGCTGAAGCAACGTTACGGTTGGTGGACCGACATAATCAATAAGTTGTTCGACATTGATTCTTACCGCCGGGCGTGCGAAATCAGCCCTATGCTCGGCGAAGTTTATTTCTGCGCCGAACACTGCCCCGACTCAACCTACGATTATTTAGGCGTCAGTTCTATTTTTACCAATATGTTTGCACGGCTCAAGGCGTTGGACATATTTTCAGAGGAGGAGTTTTTCAAGGGCCGCGAGGACAGTGCTGCGCTATATGAAAAGATGCGGCGTGCGCTCGGCGACTACAAGGCTCTGACGACGAAGCAACGCGCCGAACTTTGGCTCGACTTCTTCCGCAATACCGAGATGCCTGCGCGTCATACCCCGCCTGTTGCCATTCATCGCAGCGGCGACGGAGAGCCAAGGCTGGAGCTGCTGCCGACACCGCCCGGCTATAATTTCACATATGTCTTCGCTGTGATTTTGATGGAATACCTGGAGACAACGCTCCCCGAAAAAGAGGCAGCCCTGAAATATAGAGAAGTCATAAATGAATTGCGGCTTTTGAGAGGAGCCGAGTCGGCAAAGGCTGTTTATGAACCGTTGTTAAAACACATTAAGGACCCGCATACTACGGCCGACAACTTTTTCAGTGGCTACCGGAGCCAAGTCAAACCAATCACAAAGCACCGAAAGCGTGAGTGGCAAGAATTGGAGGAGAGAATGGGGGCCGGAACTGATTTCAGATGCGATTCACGCGGATTCACGTGGAGTGAACGCACGGCCGCCGACACATTTTTTACGTCGATACGGTTTGCAGTGCGTAAGTTTCTCCACAAGTTTTTTCACAGGAAATAAGGGGGCGGCAGCATGGCCGGTGTCTAAATATTATTAGGAGAGCCTGACTGCGGACCGGGGGTGCTCAAAGAGTTTACCACCAGCTTCGCCTTTGCCGGGCCGATGATGGCCGCTATGTCGGCCTCGGCGGCTTCGCGGAGCCGCTTCACGCTCTTGAAGTGCTGCAGCAGGGCCTCGGCGGTCTTGGGGCCAATGCCCTTTATGCCGTCGAGTTCGCTAACCAATGCGCTCTTGCTGCGGCGGTTGCGGTGATGGGTGATGCCGAAGCGGTGCGCCTCGTCGCGGAGATGCTGCACCACGCGCAGGGTCTCCGAATTTTTGTCGATATATAGAGGCACGCTGTCGCCGGGAAAATAGATTTCTTCGAGTCGTTTCGCTATGCCCACTACGGCAATCTGCCCCCTGAGGCCCATCTCGTCGAGGGCCTCGACGGCGCTGCTGAGCTGTCCCTTGCCGCCGTCGACCACGATGAGCTGCGGCAGCCCCTGGCCCTCTTCCATCAGGCGCGTGTAGCGGCGTGTCAGCACCTCTTTCATCGAGGCGAAATCGTCGGGGCCTTCGACCGTGCGGATGTTGAAATGCCGGTAGTCTTTCTTCGACGGTCTGCCGTTGCGGAAGACTACGCACGATGCCACCGGGTTGGTGCCCTGTATGTTGGAGTTGTCGAAGCACTCGATATGCCTGGGCAGCTCGCTCAGGCGGAAGTCGGCCTTCATGCGTTCCATCAGCTTGTCGACGCGCTCTTCAGGGTTGTGCCGCTCCATGTGCTTGAGGTCGTCTACGCGGTTCTGCCGCGCATTGCGTTCGCTCACTTCGAGCAGCTTGGCCTTGTCGCCACGGCGGGGTATGGTAAAGGTTATGCCCGTCATCTCTACCTCGGGGGCTTCAGCGACGATAATCTCGTCGTACTCTACGCCGAGCGCCAGGCGTATTTCCTCCATCGCGTATCCCAATATCTGCGCCTTCGACTCCTCGAGGCTGCGGCGGTAGCGCAGAGTCACGCTGCGCACTACCGCGCCGCGCCGCACGTGCATGTAGTTGACATAAACCTCGTTGCCCCCGTCGTCGTCGAAGCCGAACACGTCGACATCGCCGATGGTCTGGCTCACAATCACGCTCTTCGAGCGATAGTTTTCGAGCAGTCGGTAGCTTTGTTTCAGCTCCTGCGCCTCCTCGAAGCGCAGCTCCATGCTCAGTCGCTCCATCTCGCCGCGCAGATAGGTCATAAGTTCCTGGGTCTCGCCGCGTAAAATCTGGCGCACGCGGTCGATATAGCCGTTATAAGTGTCTGGGTCAATCTCGCCGGTACAGCAGCCCTTGCAACGCTTTATGTGGTATTGCAGGCAGCGGCGCCCCTTGCCACGGGCCAGGTAGTCGGGTGTGATGGGTATGCGGCAGGTGCGCACCGGGTAGAGTTCGGCGATGAGCTCGAGCACCGTGCGTGCGACAGCAGTGTTGGTGTAGGGGCCGTAGTATTTCGAACCGTCGCGCACGTGCTGGCGTGTGAGGAACACTCGGGGATAAAGCTCGTTGGTGACGACTATCCACGGATAAGACTTGTCATCTTTGAGCAACACGTTATAGCGAGGCTTGTACTCCTTAATCATCGAGTTCTCGAGATTGAGGGCATCTTGCTCGGTGGGCACCACGATATATTTCATGTCGGCGATATTGCGCACCAACAGGTTGGTACGCAGCACGTCGTGGGTGCGGTTGAAATACGACGACACGCGCCGTTTCAGGTTCTTGGCCTTGCCCACATAAATCACCGTGCCCTCCTTGTCGAAGTACATATATACTCCCGGCGTATCGGGCAGGATGGCAATTTTCTCCTTAAGCTCCTGGCTCTTCTCGTGTTTCATCGAATGACATTTAAATTTTGCAAGCTCAAACCGAACTCCCGTAGTGTCGCGGAATGTCGCGACACTACAAGGCTCAATAAGCATTGGCTTTAACCTTCAAGATTTTGCTTGCAAAAGTTGAATAACTATTACAAAGATACGGATAAGCGAGAGCAAATCAAAATTTATTTTGAATTTGCAGAGCGACAGTATCTAAGACAAAGTCAAAGATATGAAAAAATCTCCAAAATGACAACCTCGCATCTCTGCCTATTGGAAAAATATTGGCAAATCAAATTTATCAACTAACTTTGCAACCGGCTAAATAAACCTACACAACAACAAACACGCATCACTATACCCGGATGAACATTGCAGACGTAAGAGAATATGGGCTTTCGCTGCCCCACGCGACTGAGAGGTGTCCGTTCGGGCCCGACACGCTGTCGCTCGAAATAGGGGGCAAAATGTTCTGCCTCATGGACTTGTCGGGGCATTGGCAATTCTACAACCTCAAAGTCGACCCCGATTTCTCCATCGAGCTACAAGACCGTTACCCCTCAATACGTCCCGGCTATCACATGAACAAGCGCCACTGGGTGTCGGTCGATTTCGACAACCGCATCCCGCGCCGCGTAGAGGAAGAACTCATACGCCACGCCTACTACCAGACCGCCCGCGGCCTCACCCGAAAGCTCCGTGCCGAGCTCGGATTCGACTTTTAGCCGAGCAGTACGGAATGTAACATATAGAGTCAAAAAAAGGACAAAAATTTTATGTAACTTTTGCCCTTATGTCTTTGTGTCTCCTCTGATTTTCAAATCATAAGCCTTTTCTAACCAAGGTCACGAAGCTATAATCGGGCTTGTCTTCACGCTCTTGCTCTACGAACATATCCTCGTAGGGTGGGAAATACGTGTCGACCTCGGGAGCTGCCGAGTGTATAAGCGTCAGGTCGAGTACGTCGGCAAGCGACAGGGCCTCGGCATATACCTGTCCTCCACCGATAATATATATTTCGTCGCCTGCGGCCATGGCGAGGGCCCCGGCAAGCGACGATGCACGTTCGGCCCCCGGGGCCGTCCACGCTTCATTGCGAGTAATCACGATATTGCGACGCCCTGGCAATGCGCCCCCAGGCAGCGAGTCGAAAGTCTTGCGGCCCATGACAAGGGTGTGGCCCATGGTGAGCGACTTGAAGCGGCGCAAATCCTCGCGGATATGGTAGAGCATGTCGCCACCGTAGCCGATACCGCGCTGCTGGTCTATAGCTGCGATTATATGTATCATACCGAAACGTCTGCCTTTATATGTGGATGAGGGTCATAGCCCTCGAGGGTGAAATCATCGTATTTAAAATCGAAAAGATTGTCGACGGCGGGGTTGATTACCATCTTGGGCAGCGGTCGCGGCTCCCGGGTGAGCTGAAGTCGTGCCTGGTCGAGATGGTTGAGGTAGAGGTGCGCATCGCCGAGGGTATGCACGAAGTCGCCGGCACGAAGGCCCGTCACCTGCGCCATCATCTGCAGCAGCAGGGCATACGAGGCGATATTGAACGGCACGCCGAGGAAGCAGTCGGCACTGCGCTGGTAGAGCTGCAGGCTCAGGCGCCCGTCGGCGACATAGAACTGGAACATCGCATGGCACGGCGGCAGCTTCATCGTGGGAAGGTCGGCAACATTCCACGCGCTCACTATTATGCGGCGCGAGTCGGGGTTGTGCTTTATGGTCTCCACGGCCTCGCGTATCTGGTCGATGTGGCCGCCGTCGTAGTCGGGCCACGACCGCCACTGGTAGCCGTAGATATGGCCGAGCTCGCCATTG
Organism: Muribaculaceae bacterium; assembly: GCA_009775195.1. Lineage (GTDB taxonomy): Bacteria > Bacteroidota > Bacteroidia > Bacteroidales > Muribaculaceae > CAG-873. Next base: position 17,771 of record VSPF01000018.1, on the reverse strand, counting down.
GCGTCGGCCCATTCGTTCCATATCCTCACGCCGTTGTCCTGCAGGTATTTCACATTGGTATCACCGGCAAGGAACCACAGCAGTTCGTGTATGATTGACCGCAGGTGCAGCTTCTTGGTCGTCAGCAGGGGGAAGCCTTCTTCGAGGTTAAAGCGCATCTGGTAACCGAAGGTCGATATGGTGCCGGTGCCGGTGCGGTCGTGCTTTACCACGCCGTGGTCGAGGATATGTTGCAACAGGTCGAGATATTGTTTCATTTTGGGGCAGAAGTTTCGGCCGGGGCACTGCGCTGCAGGTCTTGCAGCATGGGCATATCTAAGTGATAACGGCCTGATTTATAATTTATAGCCTGGTTGGGGCATACGGTAGTGCAGTCGAAGCACACCACGCAGCGCGAGGTGTCGACAGTTTTTTCGGGCAATTTGATGCACTGGGCCTTGCATACGCGCTCACATTCGCCGCAGTTTATGCACCGGTCGGGGTCGATTTCGATATGGAAATACGAACGCTTCGCGCCCACGCCGAGCACGGTGCCCACGGGGCAGACCGTGTTGCACAGCAGCCTGCCTCGCCGCCACGACACCAACACCACGCCTATGGCGGTGATAACGGCGATTGCCAGCGAGGTCATGGTATATGCCGCAGCGTCGAACGATATGCCCAATGGCCTGCCGATTAGCTCCCTCACCATACGCGCATACGCGCTGTAGGGGTCGAGGATGGTGGGCAGCAAGGCCGAACCGCTCACGAGCGACACAAGCATGACGAGCAGGAACACTATTCGCGTGCGCGACGAGGGGGCACAGTAGCGGTACGTGCGGCGGTCGCGGCGCACTATGCGGCCCGCTGCCGACACGCAGTCGACCAGCGTGCCGAGGGGGCACACCGTAGAGCAGTATATGCGCCCGTAGACCAGCGTGACCACGGCCCAGAAGACCAGGCACACGGCAACGCCGCTTATCAACGCAGTCAATATCTGCATACGCACAAACACACTCTCGTAGCCGGCCAGGAGCGCCCATGTTGGCACGGTCATGGCGATTAGCGAGATTATGATGCGCACGTAGCGGATTGACTTGTACATTTCGTTATGAACTTATAGGGAGCCCGAGCCGAGTTTGTCGAGGAAGAACGTAGCCACCTGCACGTAGATTATTATACCGAAGAGGTCGTTCATAATTTGTATGAAGGGGCCGGTGGCAAGGGCCGGGTTGATATGGATTTTTTCGAGGGTAAGGGGTATGACCGTGCCGAGGATTGAGGCAAACATCACCACCACGAACAGCGACACCGCCACCGAGATTGTCACCGCCAGTTCGCCCGGCATCACTATCAGGTTGTAGGCCAGCACCACGGCGGTGATGATGGTGGCATTGAGCAGGCCAATCAGCGTCTCCTTGCCGAGCTGGCGCGCAAACTCCTTAACCTCGAGCGAGCCGTTTGCAAGGCCCTGCACCACGATGGCCGATGCCTGCACACCCACGTTGCCGCCGGTACCGCCGATAATCGGGATAAAGAGCGCCAGGGCCGTCACGGCCTGCAATTGGGCCTCGAAGGCGCCGAGGATGACTGATGCAAGTATGCCCGAGGCTATGCCCACCAGCAGCCACGGTATGCGCGCCTTGGTCTGCGCGATGACCGAGTCGTCGGCATCGACGTCGCTCGAAAGACCTGATGCCAACTGGTAGTCGCGTTCGCTCGACTCGCGCACCTGGTCCATCACGTCGTCGACAGTGATGCGGCCCAGCAGTCGCCCAATCGAGTCGACCACGGGCATGGCCACAAGGTCGTATTTCTCAAAGTCGAGGGCCACCTCGTCAATCGGGGTATCGGCCTTCACGCTCACGGGGTCGGCCTCCATTACATGCTTGATTTTCGACACCGAGGGGTGGGTGAGCATCATCTTCAGTGGCAGCGTGCCGCGCAGGCGGTAGTCGTTGTCGACAACGTAGACATAGTATATTTCGTCCATGTCTTCGGCCTGCAGGCGCATCTGTTTGATACACTCGGGCATCGACCAGTTTTCGTTGACCACAATCATCTCGGTGCCCATCAGGCCGCCGGCGGTGTCCTCGTCATACTTCAACAGGTCTATGATGTCGCCGGCCTGCTCTACGTCGTCGATGTGCGATATGATTTCGTCGCGCTCCTCTTCGTCGAGCTGCTGGATTAGGTCTACGGCGTCGTCGGTGTCGAGGTGGTCAATCTGCTTGGCGATTTCCTCGGCCGGCATGTCCTCGATAAGTTTCAGACGCTCGTCCTCGTCGAGTTCCATCAGCACGTCGGCGGCGGTGTCCTCGTCGAGCAGCTTGAAGAGGTATTCCGACTGCTCGGTGTCGAGCTGCTGGAAGAGCTCGGCTATATCGGCAGGGTGAAGGTCTGCCAGCTCGGCACGCGCGGCCTCGCTGTTGTCGGCGGTCACGATGCCGCTGATTCGCTCTATATCGTCCTGGGTAAATTCTTTCATGATTTGCGGAGCTCTTCTATTCGTTTGGTAAGTTCGATAAACTGCCCTACCGACAATTGTTCGGGTCTCAGGTTGAGCAGGTCGGGCCAGTCGGCCACGGTGCCCGGGGGCAGCAGCGATTTGACCGAGTTGCGCAGGGTCTTGCGGCGCATACCGAAGGTCGTCTTGACAACAGTGCGGAAAAGCCGGGCATCGACACCGAGGTCGGTAACGTTGTTGCGGCGCATACGTATTACTCCCGACTTGACCTTGGGCGGCGGGTTGAACACGTGCTCCGACACGGTGAAGAGGTATTCCACGTCATACCACGCCTGCAGCAGTACGCTCAATATGCCCCTGTCGCGTGTGCCCTCGGGGGCGGCGAGGCGTTGGGCTACCTCGCGCTGCAACATGCCCGAGCAGCATGTCACGCGGTCGCGCCAGTCGAGGACCTTAAAAAATATCTGCGACGATATGTTGTAGGGGTAGTTGCCAATCACGCAGAATTGTCCGTCGCCGGGAAACACCTCGGTATCAGACATTTGCAAGAAATCGCCCTCGATAATCCGTGGCTGGGGCTGGGGGAGGTGCCCCTTGAGCCACGCCACCGACTCGCTGTCGATTTCGGCAAGCACCAAGTCGGCAGGGCTGTGTTGTTCGAGCAAGAACTGTGTCAGCACGCCGGTGCCCGGCCCGATTTCGAGCACGGGTAGGCCACGGTAGTCATCAAGCGTCGAGGCTATGCGCCTCGCCACTCCCATATCGGTGAGAAAATGCTGCCCGAGGGCCTTCTTTGGTCGTACTCCTGCCATTTTTCGGGATATTTTATTTTTCACCCACAAAAGTACAAAAAAGAGTGCAAGCGACAAAATTTACAATTGCAAACTGCGCCGCCTTGCGCGAAGCCGCCACACCGCCGCCATACACCTTAATAATTAATAAGTACGCGGCCTGTTTAAAATTGTTGAAAACTTTTTGAGTTTAGATTTGTAAATTATCGCAAAAAATCAGTAATTTTGGACTTCGAAAGCCGCAATGGCGTGTACCACACGCTATTGCGGCCACTAATAGATTATGAATCAGGAAGTTTATCACATCCCGGCATTATTGCCCGAAAGTTTGTCTGCCCTCGACATTCGTCCCGGCGGTATATATGTCGACGCCACGCTCGGCGGCGGCGGCCACAGCCGCGCCATAGCTGCCATGCTCGGCGACGGAGGAAGGCTATATTCTTTCGACCAGGATGCCGACGCTATCGAGCGTGCCTTCACGGCCCCCGGTTTCACGCCCATCCACGGCAACTTCCGCTTCATGGCCAATTATCTCGACTACTACGGCGTGCTTGGCCGCGTCGACGGCATACTTGCCGACTTAGGCGTGTCGAGCCACCATTTCGACGACGCCTCGCGCGGTTTCTCGTTCCGCGCCGACGGCCCCCTCGACATGCGCATGAACAGCAACGCCTCGCGCAGCGCCGCCGACATCGTTGCCGGGGCCGAGGCCGCCGAGCTGGCACGGCTCTTCAAAATTTATGGCGAACTGCCCCAGGCGCGCCGCCTTGCCGATGCCATTGTCAAGGCACGCAACACCGCGCCTGTCGACACGACAGGTCGCCTCGTCGAAGTCGTGTCGCCTCTTGTCAGCCGCGCCAAAGAGAAAAAGGAGCTGGCCCAGGTATTCCAGGCCCTGCGCATCGCCGTCAACGGCGAGATGGACGCCCTCGAGAGCTTCCTCAACCAGTGCGTCGAGGCCCTGCGCCCGGGCGGCAGGCTGGCGGTCATAACATATCACAGCCTCGAAGACCGCATGGTCAAAAACTTCATGCGCACGGGCCGCACCGACGGCCATGAGGAAAAAGACCTCTTCGGTCGTTCGTCGTCGCCGATGAAGCCCCTCGGCAGCAAACCAATCGTCCCCACCGACGACGAGGTCGAACGAAACCCGCGCAGCCGCAGCGCGAAACTAAGAGTCGCAACAAAATTATAAACCTCTCCCCCCTATCCTATGACAAAGACATGTCGAACATCTTTCTAACCGCAATCGAAAAAATCTGGAACTTCATCCGCCTGGTAATCCAGGGCGACGGGGTGTCGAGCCGCTTCTTCAGGCGCCACCTCTTCGTCACCTGTTTCGTGCTGCTTGCCTGCGTGCTGATGATAGCCATGCGTTTCGACTGCCTCACCAGCGACAACACGATTGAAAACCTCAAGACCCAGATTGAGGTCATGCAGACCGAGAAACAGCGCCAGCGTTCGCTCTATATGACCATGACGCGCGAGATGGCCATGATGCACCTGGTCGACTCGCTGCAGCTCGGGTTGACAGTGCCCGACAAGCACCCCGAGGTCATCAAAAGGGCCGTCGACGAGCCCTGATTATGATGTGCGGGTAAAAATCATCACGTATTATAAAAGATTAGACTTACAAGCCAACAAACATCACAAACAACATTCAACCACCCAAAATGCCAGCACAACGTTCTCCTCAGCACACACCCGGCGAAAAACAGCGCTATACAGTCGGGCGTTTCATCTTTATCTTCGCGGCATGCGTCGCCGTGGCCTTCGCCATAGCCATAAACCTCTTCAAGACCACCGTGCTTCACGCCGAGGCATGGAACCACATGGGCGATTCGACCCTCGCCTCGGTCAAGCCCATCCCGCCCACACGAGGCGAAATCCTCGCCTCCGACGGTAGCATACTCGCCACAAACCTATATTACTACACCGTGATGATGGACCTCCGCGCAGAGTCGTTCAAAATCATAGAGTTTACCGCCGCCGTACCCGAGTTGTGCGACTCGCTGGCAAAATACTTCGCCCCCCACGACACCGCCGCATGGCACAAGCGCATAAACGCCCAGCTCGACAAACCCAAGGGCAGCCGCACGCGCAACTTCGTGCTTGCCCGCGACGTGCCGCAGCGCGTCTACGACCAAATCCGCACCACCTTTCCCTTCTTCCGCGACTTCGACAAGTCGCGCCACACCGGCCTTAAGAAAGACCGCCGCCTCAAACGCTCATATCCCTTCGGCTCCATGGCGCGTCGAAGCATAGGCCGTGTTGGCATGACCAAGGAATGTAGCGAGGTGCATGGCCGCTCGGGCCTCGAATACGCCCTCGACACATTGCTCTACGGCCACGCCGGAGTAAAAGTGCGCGGACTCTCGACTCGTGGCACAAAATATATCGAGGACACCGCAGCCGTCAAGGGTTTCGACGTCTACACAACCATCGACATCACCATGCAGGACATCCTCGAGAGCGAGCTCAACACCATGCTCCACAACTCGCAGGCCGAGTGGGGAGCCGCCATGCTGATGGAAGTCAAGACCGGCGACATCAAGGCCATCTCTAACCTCGAGCTCGACCCCTCCTCGCGCGAACCGCGCTACATCGAGGCCCTCAACCGCTGCGTGCAGCCCTACGAACCCGGCTCGGTAATGAAGGTCATGACCATGGCCGTGGCCCTCGAAAAGGGGTTTGCTAATCCTAACCAGGTATATTCTATCGGCCACAGCTACTCATATCTCAACAACCGCCCAATCCGCGACACGCACTCGCCCGGCAGCCTGCCGGTCAGCCGCTTTATCGAGTATTCGTCGAATATCGGCATGGTCAAGCTCTCTATGCCGCATTATAGCAACGACCCCTCGCAGTTTCGCCGCGACCTGGCCGAACTCGGGTTTTTCGACCACTTCAACACCGGCATTGCCGGCGAACGCCCGCCCATGGTGCCGCGCGACCCCAAGTTGATTGACCTCTCGCGCATGGTCTTCGGCTACTCGACGGCCATTCCGCCGCTATATACCTGTGCGTTCTACAATGCCGTGGCAAACAACGGCGAGTTCGTGCGTCCGCGACTCGTCAAGGGTCTGCGCACCCCCGACGGCCGCGACTCCATGCTCGAGGTCAGCTATGTGCGCCGTCGCATGATGAGCCCCGAAAACGCCGCCACCCTGCGCCAGATGATGCACGGCGTGGTATGGGGCGAGGGTGGCACCGCTAAAATACTGCGCAACGATGCCGTAGAGATTGCCGGCAAGACGGGCACGTGCAAGATAGCCCTCGAACGCCCCAAGGTCGATGCCAAAGGCGACAGCATAAGCCCCAAGACCCCCTGGAAGGGCGGCTACCGCGAGGGCCACTACCGAGTCACTTTCTGCGGCTTCTTCCCCTTCGACAATCCCAAATATACCTGCATAGTGGTCATCAACGACCCCAAGCTGCCATTCCGTGGCCCGGCGGTCAGCTCGGGCGTGGTGCTCAAAAACACCGCCCTCAAGCTCTACGCCCGCTCGATGCTAAACGACAACCCCGAGTTTAAAGAGTCGCCGCGCAAGCCCGACGCCATGGGCCCGACCGTCTATGCCAGCTTCGACAACACGCGCAACGCCACCCTGCACAACGAGCTCGACCTGGGTCGCACACAGGCAATACGCCGCCCGGCACCATGCGACACCGCCGGACGGGTGCCAGATGTCAAGGGCGTGAGCATACGCGAGGCCCTGACACTGCTCGAGAGCAAGGGGTATGCAGTAAGATTTCACGGCGTGGGCTATGTCTGCGCCCAGACACCCGAGGCCGGTACCCCGGCCGGACCCGGAACACGTATAGACCTAACACTCAGACATGACTGAAAATTCAAATATCAACCCTAAAGGCCGCGCAACGACGCTCGACGTAATGCTCGACGCGCTGCCCGACTATGAAACGCCGCTCGGCGTCGACAGCCGCGCCGTCAAAGGCATCACTGCCGACAGCCGTGCCGTCGTGCCCGGCGCCATGTTCGTCGCCGTCAGGGGCGTGGCTGTCGACGGCCACAAGTTTATCGGCAAATCCTTAGAGGCCGGCGCAACTACCATCGTTTGTGAGGAAATTCCCCAAAATGCCGACAGCAAAGCCGTTTATGTGCGCGTCGCCGACAGCCGCGACGCACTCGGCAGGCTGGCTTCGCGCTTCTATGGCGACCCCAGCGACGAGCTTACCCTCGTGGGCGTGACCGGTACCAATGGTAAGACCACAATCGCCACGCTGCTCTACGAGGTGGCGCGTCTGCGCGGACACAAGGCCGGACTCATCTCGACCGTGGCCAACATCATCGACGGCGACAGTTGCCCGGCCGAGCACACCACGCCCGACCCGGTGCAGCTCAACGCCCTGCTGCGCCGCATGGTTGACGCCGGTTGCACCTTCGCCGCAATGGAGGTCAGCAGCCACGCATGCGACCAGCACCGCATTGCCGGGCTCACATTCGCCGGCGGCATATTTACCAACCTCACACGCGACCACCTCGACTACCACAAGACCGTCGAGGCATACCTCAAGGCTAAGAAATCGTTTTTCGACGGCCTCCCGTCGTCAGCTTTCGCACTCAGCAACGCCGACGACCGCAACGGCGCGGTGATGCTCCAGAACACCGCCGCACGCAAGGCCATGTACTCAACCCGCGATGTCGCCGACTTCACCGTCAAGGTGGTCGAAGACCGCCTCGACGGCATGTTGCTCGAAATCGGCGGTCGCCAGGTCGAGACCATGTTCGTGGGCCGCTTCAATGCCTCTAACCTCGCCGCCGTCTACGGCGCGTGCGTACTGCTTGGCATACCGTCCGACGAGGCCATGGTCGCCCTGAGCAGCCTCCGCCCCGTGGCAGGGCGTTTCCAGCCCTTCCGCTCGGCCAATGGCGTGACGGCTATCGTCGACTACGCCCACACCCCCGACGCGCTCGTCAACGTGCTCGATACCATCGGCGAGGTAGCCCCCGAGGGTGCGGCAATAATCACCGTCTGCGGCTGCGGCGGAAACCGCGACAAGGGCAAGCGCCCACTCATGGCAAAAGCCGCCGCCGACCGCTCCGACACGGTAATCCTCACCAGCGACAACCCGCGCGATGAAGACCCCGACGCCATACTCGCCGACATGCTTGCAGGGCTCGATGCCGCCGACCGTGAGCGCGTCACCACCATCGTCGACCGTCGCGAGGCAATCCGCCACGCCGTGGCTATCGCAAGGCCCGGCGACATAATCCTCGTTGCCGGCAAGGGCCACGAGACCGAGCAAATTATCGGCGACAAAGTCCTCCACTTCGACGACCGCCAGGAAGTACAACAAGCCCTGAATAATCTTGAATGTTAAAATGAGGGTGTATCAAAAAGAAAAGTCGTCGGAGACGACGCTTTTGTGGTTAACCCCGCCATTATTGGCGGGGCATAAAAGCACCGTAACAAACAACGACCTCGGAGAGGCCGCAAAATACATGTACCCAATCGTTTGCATCCTCTCCGAGGATATTCTTTGTTTTGGCACTCGTGTTTCCCCACCAATGATGGTGGGGTTAACCATGACTTCGTCCTCTCCGAGGACTCTTGCAGATTGTCTTTTTTGATACACCTAATTCCAAAATTAAGAATTAACAATGCTTTATTCGCTATTTTCTCTCCTTCAAGAATCCGGTTTCCCTGGCGTGAGGCTGATGAACTACATCACCTTCCGCTCGGGCATAGCCTTCGTCTTGGCCCTGCTCTTAGCTATTTTCGTGGGCCGCAGCGTAATACACCGTCTGCAAAAGATGCAAATCGGAGAGATAATCCGCGACCTCGACCTGGCCGGCCAGATGGCCAAGACAGGCACCCCCACTATGGGCGGCATTATCATCATTTTCTCGATTATCGTGCCGTGCCTGCTGATGGGCAACCTGTCGAACGTCTACATGCTCCTGATGCTGCTCACCACCGTGTGGCTCGGCCTCATCGGATTCCTCGACGACTACCTCAAGCTGCGCAAGCACAACAAAGACGGCATGAAGGGCAAATATAAAATCGTCGGCCAGGTGGGCATAGCACTCATCGTGGGTGTCACGATGTACCTCAACCCGTCGATGACCATCGTCGAGAACCGCGAGATTGTAAGCGAGGAAACAAACCGCGTAGAAGAAGTCGTTTACGAGCAAGAGACCATCAAGTCGCCCCAGACGACCATACCCTTTGTCAAAAACAACAACTTCAACTACTCGTGGCTCACAAGCTGGATGGGGCGCCACGCCGAGACAGGCGGCTGGATAGTGTTCGTACTAATCACCATCTTCCTGGTGTCGGCGACGAGCAACGGTGCCAACCTCAACGACGGTCTCGACGGCATGACCGCCGGACTGTCGGCAATAGCCGGGGCCGCGCTAATCCTCATGGCATATCTCGGAGGCAACATCATATACTCGTCATACCTCAACATCATGTATGTACCCGGCAGCGAGGAGCTCGTGGTATATATGGCCGCGTTTATCGGAGCCCTCATCGGATTCCTTTGGTATAACGCCTCGCCGGCACAAGTATTTATGGGCGACACCGGCAGCCTCACCCTCGGCGGCGTGATTTGCGTGTTCGCCATATTAATCCACAAGGAGTTGCTCCTGCCCATCCTATGCGCCCTCTTCTATATCGAAGACCTGTCGGTAATCCTCCAGGTAGCCTACTTCAAGCGCACGGGCGGTGGACGCATATTCAAGATGACGCCGCTCCACCACCACTATCAGAAAGATGCCGACCCCACGATGCGCGTGCTCATCAACCGCCCCCTCAGGGCAATTGCCGAGCAAAAAATCGTGACCCGATTCTGGATTGTCGGCATCATACTTGCCGTAATTACTTTCGTAACACTAAAAATACGATAAAATGGAAAAGACAAAGAAACGCCTTGTCGTGCTCGGTGCCGGAGAAAGCGGCACCGGAGCTGCCGTCCTGGCAAAGGACAAGGGAATGGATGTCTTTTTGAGCGACTTCGGTAAGATTTCGCCCAAATACCGCGAAATTCTCGAAAAAGAGCAGATTCCTTTCGAGGAAGGCGGTCACACCCTCAGTCGCATACTCTCGGCCGACGAAATTGTCAAGAGTCCCGGCATACCTTTCGAGGCCCCGGTGATTAAAGAGGTCATGGCCAAGCATATACCCATCATCAGCGAGATTGAGTTTGCCGGCCGCTACACCGACTCGAAGATGGTGTGCATAACCGGTTCGAACGGCAAGACCACCACCACCATGCTCATACACCACATACTGCGCCATGCAGGCATCGACGCCAGCCTCGCCGGTAACATCGGCAACAGCCTGGCATGGCAGGTGGCACGCGACCCGCACAAGGTATATGTGGTCGAACTCAGCAGCTTCCAACTCGACAACATGTACGACTTCAAAGCCAACGTGGCCGTGATGCTCAACATCACACCCGACCACCTCGACCGCTACGACTTCAAGATGCAGAACTATGTCAACGCCAAATTCCGCATCTTGCAGAACATGACCCCCCAGGACGTATTCATCTTCTGGCAGGACGACCCCGTAATCACCGAGCAACTCCGCCATATCGCCACCGAGGCCCGTATGCTGCCATTTGCCGAGCACTGCGAGGAAAACTCGGCGGCATATATCGATGCCGAGAACGAGCTGGTATTCCACACCCCCGGCACAAGCATGAAAATGCCTCGTGCCGACCTCGCCCTCAACGGTCTGCACAACGTGTTCAACTCTATGGCCGCCGGCCTGTCGGCATGTATCTTCGACCTTAAGAAAGACGATATCCGCGCCGCGCTGTCTGACTTCAACGGCGTTGAGCACCGCCTCGAGTTCGTTGCCGATATCGACGGCGTGCGCTGGGTCAACGACTCCAAGGCCACCAATGTCAACTCGTGCTGGTATGCCCTCGAGGCCATGGACCGCCCGACGGTGCTCATCCTCGGCGGAAAGGACAAGGGCAACGACTACAGCGAAATACTGCCCCTTGTGCAGCAAAAGGTCAAGGCCATAGTCGCCATGGGCTTGCACAACGAGAAAATCGTCGACTTCTTCAGCCCGCACGTAAAAGTTGTCGATACCGACAACCTCGCCGACGCTGTCAACGCCTGCCGCGAACTCGCCCAGACCGGCGACACCGTACTCCTCTCGCCCTGTTGCGCCAGCTTCGACCTCTTCAAGAGTTACGAAGACCGTGGCCGTCAATTCAAAGCCAAAGTAAAAGAACTACAAAATAAATAATGGAATAATCAGAAGAAACATAAAGACAAAAAATTGAAATTACAAAAATTTTATGTCCTTTTTGACTTTTTGTCTTTATGTTTCAACGACTCAGACATAGTCTAATTACTAAATAAATAAACCAATGGATTCCCTCTCCCAAGCAGTAGAAACCGCCCTCGGCACGCAGCAGACAGCGACCGACATCCACGAAAGCCCGATTGGCGACGACAGCCGCCAACAGCCGGCAGCGGCGGTAAAACCTAAAAAGCGCATCGACCACCACCTGTGGGGCACATACCTGCTCTTGGTGATGATAGCATGTATCGAGCTCTTCTCGGCCTCGGTGCAAGAGGTCCACGCCGACGATATCTTCAGCCCGCTCATCCGCCACGGCCGGTTCATACTCATCGGCCTGGTGCTGATGCTCATTTTGCAGGCTATCCACTACCGCCACATTTTCAGATGGATACCGCTCTACGTCATTGGCGCGGTAGGCATGATGATTGCCGTGCGCGGCAACCAGGAGTCGATTAACGGTGCCGTGCGCTCGATTACAATCATGGGCACACCAATCCTGCCGTCAGAGTTCATGAAACTCGCCGTGGCACTCGGCATGGCCTACATACTCGCCAAGACCCAAATCAAGGGCAAGCGCGATGTGTCGTGGTGGGGGCTTGGCTTTAGTCTTGCGTTCCTACTGCTCTGCGCCGGTCTGCTGTTCTCGCAGGGCCTATCAAACACCATCATCACCGTCGCTATCGGCATGGCGATGATGTTTGTAGGTGGCATGGGGTGGAAAAAATTCGGCATTGCATTCGCTATAATGGGAATTCTCGGTTACGGAGGCTACAAATATAAAACCACTGTCGAAGAAAAAACCGAGATGACGGCCCGTCAGGAGCTTGCCAACCGCCTCAACCATGCCGATGAAGACTCTATCGGCGGCTCGGGGCGCGGCAAGGTATGGAACAAGCGCGTCGACGACTTCTACCGCCCCAACAAGCACCTCGAGCCATTCAGCCTCGAGCACCAGCAGGAGCAGCTCAGCTTCATAGCCCAGGCGCACGGCCACATCATAGGCGTAGGCCCTGGCAAATCGCGCGAGGCTGCCCGTCTGCCCCTTGCTTATTCCGACTACGTTTTCGCCATAATCGTCGAGGAGCTCGGTCTGCTCGGAGGCCTGTTTATCTTGCTAATATATGTCTGGATATTGGGGCGAAGTGCCAAGCTCACGCTGCAGTTCAAGCACACCATGCCCGGAGTGCTCGTCATGGGCTGCGCCTTCGTCATAGTCTTCCAGGCTCTCTACCACATGGCCATCGTGTCGGGCGTAATACCGGTGTCGGGCCAGCCGCTGCCGCTTATATCCAAGGGCGGCATATCCGTGTTGGCGACCTCGCTCACCTTCGGCGTCATGCTCTCCGTCGCCCGTCATGCCGTCCACGTCACCGACAGCAAGCAGGCACAGCGAATCGAACACGACCTGTTGCCCGAAAGCGCACAAGACGTCAACCCGGCACTGCGTGACTAAACTATTTATTCGACAAATGGGTTTATAAACTAATAACCCCAACTCATAAAGTAGTATTATGAAAGTATTAATCAGCGGCGGAGGCACCGGGGGCCACATATTCCCGGCTTTGTCTATCGCCGACGCCATAAAACGACGCGACCCCGATGCCGACATCCTCTTTGTCGGTGCCGAAAACCGCATGGAAATGGAACGTGTGCCCGCCGCCGGTTACGAAATCATCGGGCTGCCGGTCAGTGGCTTCGACCGCAAACGCCTGTGGCGCAACATCGCTGTGCTCTTCAAGTTGTGGAAGAGCATACGCATAGCGCGTAGGGTAGTGCGCGAGTTTCAGCCCGACATTGCCATCGGCGTGGGCGGCTACGCCTCGGGGCCGACACTCAAGGCCGCGCAGCGCGCCGGCGTGCCCACACTGCTCCAGGAGCAGAACTCCTACGCCGGCGTCACCAACAAGCTGCTGGCGCCACATGCCGCCGCAATCTGCGTGGCATACCCGGGCATGGAGCGTTTCTTCCCTGCCGACAAAATCGTCATGACCGGCAACCCCGTGCGCAAGTCGCTGTTCGACTGCAAGCTCACTCAGGCCGAGGCTAAGAAGTCCCTCGGCTTCGAAGCCGACAAGCCCTTGGTCGTATTTGTAGGCGGCAGCCTCGGGGCGCGCACTCTCAACCAGACCGTAATCGACGCCATGGCCGACGGTCGCGCCGCACTGGCACCTTTCAACGTCCTGTGGCAGACCGGCAAACGCGACCATGTACGATGCGTCGAGGAGGCCGACAAATATGCGCTGCCCAACATCAAGTGCACCGAGTTTATCAGCGACATGGCCGAGGCATACCGTGCCGCCGACCTCGTGGTGGCGCGCGCCGGTGCCGGCACTATCAGCGAGTTAGAGCTGCTTGGCAAGCCGTCTATCCTCGTACCCTCGCCCAACGTGGCCGAAGACCACCAGCGCCACAATGCCGAAGCTCTCGTAAGCCGTGGGGCCGCCGGAATGGTGCTCGACAAGGACGCCGAAAAAGACCTCTGGTCACAGGCCGCCGTCGTGGTCGAGAACCCCGAGACCCTCAGGCTCTTGAGCGAGAATATATCGAAACTCGCCCTCCCCGACGCCGACACCAAAATCGTCGACGAGATTTATAAAATAGTACGAGAGACGCATAGAGGATAAGAGAAAACATAAAGACAAAAAGGACATAAATTACAAAAACTTTTTGTACTTTTTGATTTTTTGCCCTTATGTTTCATCTAATTATCATCTCTCATCTTTAACCCATCTTTAACCTTAAAAATGAAACGAGTATATTTCGTGGGTATCGGCGGCATCGGCATGGCCGCGCTGGCCCGTTACTATATGTCGAAAGGGCTCGACGTTGCCGGCTACGACCGCACCGAGAGCGCACTCACCGACGAACTCGCTGCCGAAGGCGCAGCCGTCAGTTATGCCGACAGCATGGATGCCGTCCCCGAGGCTTACCGCGACCCCGAGGACACACTTGTCGTATACACCCCGGCCATTCCCGACGACAATGTGCCCCTCACTTTCTTCCGCGACGGCGGTTTCGAACTCCACAAACGCGCATGGGTACTCGGCCAGGTCACACGCGACAGCAAGAGCCTGTGCTTCTCGGGCACACACGGCAAGACCACTACCTCGTCGATGGCCGCACACATCATGCACACCGGTCCCGTGGGCTGCAACGCCTTCCTCGGCGGCATACTCAAGGGCTACGACAGCAACCTCATGCTCAGTGCCACCTCGCCCTACAGCGTCGTCGAGGCCGACGAGTACGACCGCTCCTTCCACCAGCTTACCCCCTACATCGCCGTGGTCAACGCCACCGACCCCGACCACCTCGACATATACGGCACCGAGGAGGCTTATCTCGAGAGCTTTGCCCACTTCACCGAGCTTATCGTGCCCGGCGGCTGCCTGCTCGTGCGCACCGGCCTCAAACTCAGGCCACGCACACCCGACGGCGTGAAGACCTACACATTCGGGCGCACCGACGGCGACTTCCATGCCGCAAACGTGCGCACCGGCAACGGCACCATCGTATTCGACTTCGTGCACCCCGGCGGCGTAATCACCGACATCGAGCTGGGCGTCCCCGTCGACATCAACGTCGACAACGCCATATCGGCCCTCGGCGCGGTATGGCTCACCGGCACCCTCACTCCCGAACTCGCGCGCGAGGCAATGCGCACCTATCCCGGCGTGGAGCGCCGCTTCGAGTTCCACCTCAAAGAAAAAGACCGCGCCATTATCGATGACTATGCCCACCACCCCGACGAATTGCGCCAGAGCATAGCCTCGGTCCGCGCACTATACCCCGGCAGGCAGCTCACCGTGGCCTTCCAGCCGCACCTCTACAGCCGCACGCGCGATTTCGCCGACCAGTTCGCCGAGGCCCTCTCGGCGGCCGACGAGGTAATACTTGTCGACCTCTACCCGGCCAGGGAGCAGCCAATACCAGGCATTAGCTCCAAAACAATATTCGACAAAGTGACTTGCGAAAAAAAATCTCTGATTTCGAAAGAAGATTTTGTCAATACAATGAAAAATCGTAACTTTGAAATCCTTTTGACCCTTGGCGCGGGCAACCTCAACCTCTTCACCGCCCGACTCGCCAAAGAACTCAAGGCCCAATAAAGCAAACTAAAGACCTCGATGAGCAAGAAATCCGTGATAATGTGTGTGCTGACAGTCGTTATGGCTGTCTATATCGGCTTTGCCCTGCCGCTGACGGCGCGCATGGCACGCACCGACCGCGTCACGGGTATGACTGTCAGGCTCAGCGACCCTGCCTCGCGCTTCGTCAACACATCCGACGTCATAGCCGAGAGCGGCATCGACCCGGCAACGCTCGCCGACAGCATCCGCTGCACCTTCGACCTCGGCTCCCTCGAAAAGCGACTCCTGGCCAGCGACAAGCTGCAGGATGCCAACGTCACCCTCCGCAGCGACGGCCGCATCTATGTCGACGTCACACCCATGGTGCCCGTGGCGCGCGTCTTCGACCCCAAGGCTCCGTCGTACTACATCAACGCCACCGGCAAGCGCATACGCGCCGAGCTACGCTACCACATCGACGTGCCCGTACTCGTGGGCAGCTTCGACAGCCTCCACCCGGCACAACGATTGCTGCCGCTGCTCGACAAAATCGCCAACGACCCGCGCATAGGCTCGATGATTGCCACTGTCACACAGGAGGCCGACGGAAACATCATACTCATCCCCACCATCGTGGGCCATGTCATAAACTTTGGCGATACATCGATGGTCGACGACAAGTTCGACCGCCTGCGCCGCTTCTACCGCCACGTGTCGCCCACACGCGGTTGGGAGGCATACGACACCATCGCCGTAAAGTGGCGCGACCGGGTTGTAGCCACCCGGCGCGACAAGGCCCTGGCACCTCCGCCCATCCCCACGGTCGAGGAAACCACCGGCGAACTCGACATCGACAATAACGAGCCGCAACCCGGCGACAGCATCTCTCACTCTAACCCATAATTATCCACCCCTATGGAACCCAAGACAATTGTAGCCATCGAAATAGCCTCGTCGAAAATCAAGGGTGCCGCCGGAAGCGTCGGCCCCGACGGTCGCATCACCGTACTCGCCGTCGAGGAGATTGCCGGCCTCAACAACGTGCGATACGGACGTGTCCAAAACATTCGCGAGGTATCTGCGGCCGTCAACGAAATCATACGCCGACTCGAAAACGCCCCGGGCGTAAAGCCGCGCAAGGTGCGCGCCCTGGCGGTGGCTCTCGGAGGCCGTTCGCTATCAGGGGCGCCGGCTCAGGCCGCTCAGAAATTCCCTAAGGAATGTGAAATAACCGAGCGACAGGTCGAAAGGCTCGCCTTCGAGGCTACCCACGACTTCATGGGCGACAAGAACATCGAGGCTACCGTACCGCGCATATTCTATGTCAACAATGCCGCCGTGCGACGCCCCGTGGGCACCTTCGGCGAGAGTTTCAGGGGTGAATTCGTAATGATTACCTGCGGAAAGGAGACCCGTCAGAACCTCGACCGCATTAAATACGACACCATCGACCCGGCAAAGGTAACATATATCATACGCCCCACCGCCGTGGCCGACCTGGTGCTCACTCCCGACGAGAAAGAGCTCGGCACAGCACTTGTCGACATAGGTGCCGAGACAACCACCGTGGCCGTCTACAAAGAGGGCACGCTGGCCTTTGTATGCACCATACCCATGGGTGCCCGACTCATCACCTACGACCTCACCACGGGCTTCAACATCACCGAGGAAGCTGCCGAGGCCATGAAGATTGCATTTGCCGCCAAGGCCGAAATAGCCGATGCCGAGTTGGTTACGGCATACGTCAACTCGCGCGCCGGCGAAATCGCCGCCAACGTACTGGCGCAGCTCAATGCCGCCGGATACAACGCCCAGACGCTCAATAAAATCGTGCTCACCGGCGGCGGCGCCAACATCGCGGCCTTCGGCAACCAGCTCACGGCACAGGGCAAGCTGCCGACTCGTGTTGCCGACATGCCGCGCGACATAGCATTCCGCGTAGCCGGACGAAATAGTGCCGACAACATCGACATCATAGCCCTGCTCGTTGCAGGCGCGCGCAAAATCGAAGACAGTTGCCTGTCACCCCTCGCACCGCCGGCCCCGCCCGTAACCGTATTCGAAGACCCCGCCGAGGAGGACGAAGTTCCCGTCGCCGAGACCGGTACTACCGAGACTACCCAGCACCGACATCAACAGCGACAGGAACCACGCCAGAACTCGATTTACACCCAGG
>VSPF01000179.1 GCA_009775195.1 Muribaculaceae bacterium | reverse complement strand
ATTGTTTTGTCGATTACCTTGTCGACCCGGACGATGTATTTACGCCAAAGCCCGACTGGACTAAAGAGCAACGCGAAAGGGCGGCAAAGGATAAAGCCAAGCGTTCACGCGGATTAAAGCTAAAGGCCACGCAGCTTACAAAGCCTATGATAGCTGGCTTTGTAGAGTATCTTCAAAAGAGGTTCAGGGGCGACGGCCCCCACACTCTATATGGGCGATTTAAGAAGATAATCAAAGCCGCCGTCGAGGCCGACATTATCCGTAAAAATCCTTGCACCGACGTCGTTATCAAAATCGACAACGGGGCTTTAAAAAAGGACGTGCTGAGCATCGAGGAAATACAGCAGCTCATAGCCACACACTACGCCGGTGAGAACCCGGAAATACGCAGGGCGTTTATTTTCTGCCTCTACTGCGGACTGCGCTGGTGCGACGTTAAAGACCTCACATTTGCCAACGTCGATTATTCCAACCGCCTGTTGAAATTCGAGCAGTCCAAGACCAAGGGGCATAGCAGTGCAAGCGGCGTGGTGATACCGCTGAATGACGGGCTGCTGGATTTAATCGGGAAGGGCAGACGAGAGGAGCGGATATTTACCCTGCCGTCGCACACCATGTGCCTGAAGGCGCTGCGGCACTGGGTGGCCAGGGCCGGCATCGACAAGCATATAACATGGCACTGCGCGCGCCATTCGTTTGCCGTCAACATCCTCAACAACGGCGCGAACATAAAGACGGTGGCAAGCCTTCTGGGCCACAGCGGCCTGTCGCAGACGGAGAAGTACACACGCGCAGTCGACAGCCTCAAGGAAGCTGCCATTAATAGTTTGCCCGAACTGAAGCTGTGAGATTTATTTGCAGTATCAGATTTTTTTCCCTTATCTTCGCACCGAGAAATAAAAAGCCGTAAGGCTATGGATAGAGTATTAAAGGCTCATTTGCTTTGGGATAAAGCGAATGAGCCTAAATTGGTTTTATACGTAACTAATAATAGAGGCGTCCTTTACCAGTCGTCTTCTTCGGTAGTAGTAGTCAAAATATCGTTGATAAATTGGTTGACAACTGAATTATAAATTTTGTATCTTTTTTCATTTTTGATTGCCCCATTTTTATCGAAACATTTCCAACCGCCTTTCACGAATAAGGTATATGGGTCTGTTTCATTTGGTGCACCAGATAGTGAATTCCCGCTGAGAGAACTTACCCAATTACCCGACACTCTCATCCGATTATCCTTAAATTCTATTTTTACCGAAATTAAGGGCCTTAGATATTGCTTTATTCCACCATATTTTAGAGACGTTTCTCCGTAGCCTCTAACTGAAATCATTTCATTTTCTATGGTTGAAACCGCGTCTTTTGGTCTTACAAAAATACGATGGACATTTTTCAATATGCTGCCATACAAATCGGCGGAGGCACCCTCTCTCTGAATAATCATGTAATCTTTACCCGTTATGGAGTCGGCTAATACGCCGTTTGGGGTGACAACCCATTGCGCGTTTGCCAGCATGGGAAATAAAAGTCCCAGAATTAAAAGTAGCTTTTTCATAATCAAAACGATTTCATTGTACCCATGACGCGGTAGACAAGGGCGATTTTGTTTATTGGTATTTCCTGTTCGTCGTATTCCTTGTTAGTGGGAATGAGGCGGTAGTACCCCTCGCGGCTTGCACGTCCGAGGCGCTTGATGGTGCGCATACCGTTTGTTGTGATGAAGCCGTAGACGTCGCCGAAGGGCAGGAACGAGAAGTCCTCGACGCGCTGCAGGGCGATGATGTCGCCGTTGTTAATCTCCGGCTCCATGGAGTGACCCGAGGCGTTGCACCACAGCGTCGCTTTTTCATACCCCGGCATCCTGATGAGGAAGTCGGGGTTTTCGCTGCTCGGGGTGCCTATCTCGTCGAAGCCCAGTAGGAAGTCCTCGTCGTAGTACGGCACGCCCTCGGTATAGCTGATTTTGGGTGTCGGATCATTGCGTTGGGGCTCTATACCCAATATCAGCCATTCTAATCGAAGCCCGGTTGCATCAGAAATTTTTTTAAGAGTCGCAAGGGTAATTTTCATTTGCCCTTTGAGCATCTTAATAAATCCAGATGGGTCAATACCCACTGTATTAGCAAATTCAGTGGGTGAGATTAGCTCATCAAATTCGAGATAATCATCTAATCTCAACCGAATTTCTTCTTGATTATTATCAATGGTTGTTTTGTTAACTTCCATAAATATCCGTTAAAATAGAGTTAATTAAATGGATTTATTTGGTAATATCCAAAAATATCCAATACCTTTGTCGTCGAAATAACAAACGGACATAAGAAAGGCTGTCGGGCAATTTGCCAGACTCTACATATATCCAACTGCAAATATACGGCAGTTTTTCTTTTCCGCCAAAAGAATAACGAGCAAAATGAATTATTATGGAAAAGAAGAGAGTGACAACCGCCGCACTGCGCAAAATGGAGATGGGGCAGTCCATAACATTTGAGCTGCCGGACGCATTAGCGATTGATTGCGGCAAGACTATCGCTTACCGGCTGCAACATGCGCTCAAGTGTCGTTTCTCCGCCGTATCGGACTTTGCAAATAATCGATTAACGATAACCAAGACCCCGGGGCTATGACACAGGAAGAATTAGACAAACTGGCACTGACAATCAGCACAAGCATAGCACTATGCCACAAGGAAGTGCTGACCCTCGACGAGGCCGCCCGGTACATGGGCGTGGCGAAGAGCTACCTCTACAAGCTCACCTCGGCAAGGCAGATACCGCACTACAAGCCCAACGGCAAGAACTGCTTCTTCCGCCGCTCCGAGCTCGAGGATTGGCTCACCGAGAACCGGGTGGCGACAAACGCCGACCTCAACGGCCAGGCGCAGGCATACTGCCTTAGAAACAATGCGACAAATCGATAATCAAATATCAGACATGGAATTACAAGTAAAATTCACGCTCTCCGACAGGCTGTTCGAACTGTTGGAAGACAAGCTGCCCAACCTCGGCAGACGTATTGAAAAATCAATTGGCAAGGAACTCGGCGCGCAGGTGCGCCGCGAGTCGAACGTGACAATAACGGTGAGCAAGGGCGACGACCCTCAGGCAGAAGAGGACGCCCCCATGGCCGTAGAAGTGACCGCAGTGCCCGAAACCGAGGCCGTGGCAGAACCTCAGCCCGAAGCACCAAAAACCGTGGCCGAACCGCAACCGGCAGAGCCGCAGCCCGCAGCCTCGGGGGTCGCACCGGCAAACCCCAAGAAAGTTGCCGAGGTTATCCGCGAGATTATGCACCGCGCCCGCCAGCGCTTCGAGGGCGAGGACTACAAGGAAAATGCCGGCAGCGAGAACTACAAAAAGTACCACAAGCCGCTATCCCGGATATTCATACAAATAGCTGTGCAGCTCGGCTACGAGAAGCCGTCGTATATCGACACCATGGAGAAGGCCGAAGCCTTCAGGGCCATGTGCGACGAGCTGGTGCTTGACGACAACGGAAATGTCACCGCGCCTAACGCGCCATTCTAAAGCGACGGAACCATGCCAGGACAACACGCATTATTATCACCGTCGGCGGCGCACAGGTGGATGAACTGCACCGCCGCGCCACGACTGGAGGCAACCGCCCCCGACACGGATAGCAGCTACGCCCAGGAGGGCACGCTGGCGCACGCATACTGCGCCAAGAAGCTAAAGACGTTTTTGAAGCTCGGCACTGCCGGCGAGGAAAAGGAAATAGCGCAGCTTAACGACCAGTACCACACGGGCGAGATGGACGAGTACACCGACACCTACGCCGCCATCGTGCTGGAGAAATTCAACGCAGCAAGGATGCTCACCCGTGACGCGCAGCTGCTGGTGGAGACGCGCCTCGATTTCTCGGAATATGTGCCGGAGGCCTTCGGCACGTCCGACGCCACAATCATAGCCGACGGGCTGATGGAAGTTATCGACTTCAAGTACGGCAAAGGCGTGCGCGTGTCGGCCGTCGACAACGAGCAGATGAAAATCTACGCCATCGGCGCCTTCCTGCGCCACAGCTTCGAATACCGCATAGAGAGGGTGCGCATGACCATAGTGCAGCCGCGCATCGACAACCTGAGCGAGTTCGAGATGTCGGTTGCCGACCTACTGAAATGGGCCGACGAGGTACTGCGCCCCAGGGCGTTGGAGGCCTTCAGCGGTGAGGGGCGGCAGAACCCCGGCGAGTGGTGCCAGTTCTGCAAGGTGAAGGGCTGGTGCCGGGCCCTTGCCGAACGGTGCGCCGATACTGCGCGGGGAAACACTGACCCGGGGCTGCTCACCACTCAGCAGATTGCCGCCGACATACTGCCCTGGCTGCCCGTCATAAAGTCGTGGGTGTCGACCATGGAAGACTACACCCTGCAACAGGCACTTGCCGGCACAAGCTATCCCGGCTACAAGTTGGTCGAGGGACGGAGCGTGCGCAAGATTACCGACGACAAGGCCGTCATCGACCTGCTGTCGAAAGAGGGCTACGACGAGAGCGAGTACATGAAGCCGGCCACGCTGTGCGGCATAGGCGACCTCGAGAAGCTCGTGGGCAAGAAGCGCCTGGCGGCACTCTGCGCGGACTATATCGCCAAGCCCCAGGGCAAACCGACACTGGCAACTGCCGACGACAAACGCCCGGCATACAATGCAGCGGCAGACGATTTCAACGATATCAAACTATAAACCCATTTTATCAACAAACAGCATGATTACACCTAAAGTAAAAGACAGCAAAGTAGTCTTCGGCCCATGCCGACTGAGCTACACCCACGTGTTCAGCAAGTACAACCCCGACGGCGACGACAAGAACGCTAAGTACATGACCAACGTGCTTATCCCGGCAGGCGAGAAAGAGACCCTCGCCGCCATAAGGAAGGCCATCGAGGCCGCCAAGAACTCCGGCATAGTGTCGAAGTGGGGCGGCAAGGAGCCCAAGAAGCTCGACATGCCGCTGCGCGACGGCGACGACAAGGACGACGACGTATATGCCGGCATGCTCTACGTCAACGCCAAGAGCAGCACGCGCCCCGGCATCGTCGACCGCGACAAGGCTCCCATCGTCGACGAGGAAGAAGTCTACAGCGGCGTGTGGGCCATAGTGTCGGTCACCTTCTACCCCTACGACACCAACGGCAACCGGGGCGTTGCCTGCGGCCTCAACAACATTATGAAGTTTAAGGCCGACGGGACGCTCGGCGGCCGCACCAGTGGCGCAAACGACATTGGCGG
>VSPF01000178.1 GCA_009775195.1 Muribaculaceae bacterium | reverse complement strand
CCTTAGTTATACCAGTGTGTAAAAATAATTTAAACCAAATCATAATCATACCTTTATGTTTAATCCTCCGAAAAAAACTAAAAAGCCTATGCGACTGCTGGCGCTGCTATTTGCGGCATTCCTGCTCGCTGCCTTAAGTTCAGGCGCATCGGCACAGTCGACAGGTGCGGCCACGGGTACTGTGACCGACCAGACTGGCGAACCTCTTGCCGGAGTCTCGGTTCTTGCAATCGGCACTCGGAATGGATGCACTACCGATATTGACGGTAAATTCTCTTTGCCCGGAATCAAGACGGGCACTACCATCCGGTTTTCTTTTGTGGGCTGTAAGCCTGAAGACGCAAAATGGAATGGTACTCCACTCAACATTGTCCTTGAAGACAACGTCGAGTCGCTCAACGAAGTCGTAGCCGTAGGTTTCGGCACGCAGAAGAAGGTCAACCTCACCGGCGCTGTGTCTACCGTCTCGTCCGAAGACCTTAAAGACCGTCCCGTTACGACTGCCGTCGATGCCCTTATGGGCCTAACTCCCGGTCTCGACATCCAGGGCACATCGAATGGCGGTGCGCTCGACGGACGTCGTTCGATGAATATCCGTGGCGTCGGCACCATCGGTGTAGGCTCGTCGGTAGAGCCTTTGGTTCTTGTCGACGGAATGGAAAGCGACCTCAACCTCATCAACCCCGCCGACATCGAAAACATATCAGTCCTTAAGGACGCTGCCGCCTCGTCTATCTACGGTACGCGCGCCGCCGGCGGTGTGATTCTGGTCACCACCAAGAGTGGTAAAGAAGGCAAAATCACAATCAATTACAGCGACTCTTTCCGATGGTCACACATCATGAACACCCCGCATATGGTCGACAGCTATACGTGGGCGAATGTCATGAATCAGGCCTCTATCGCATCCGGCCGAGGACAATATTTCCCCCAAGAGAAGCTTGACCAGCTTAAGGCATACCTCGAAAATCCCGAAGGTCCCAGCATGTTCGTTATGCCGAACGCCACCTTGTGGACAACCTACCGGAAAAACCTTTACTCGCCGCTCGGCAATGTTGACTGGCTCTACGAACACTTCGGCCAGACCAGTTTCTCGCAGGAACACAACGTCAGCATTACAGGCGGTCAGGGCCGCGTGAAATATTACTTCAGCGGCAACCTTATGGACCTTGACGGCCAGCTCCGTTATGGCGACGACGGCCGTCAGCGCTACACCATTACCTCCAAAATCAACATCGAAATCGCTAAATGGCTCCATTTCGGATACACCAACCGCTGGGCACGCAACCAGTACGACGCACCGTCAGACATGACTGACAGAACGTGGTATAACGTATCCAAGAACTGGCCTATCATACCTATATATGACCCGAATGGCTTCATAAACATCGAATCCCAGATACCTGCCTTCCGCGACGGAGGTCGCTATCAGACTTGCGACAACCGTACCGACCATCAATTCTCGTTCCTCATCAATCCTATACAGGGACTCAACATCAATGCTGACTTCAACTACCGCACCGCATCGTACACCAGCAGTCGCTCCTACCTGATGATTGAAGGCCATTATGTCGATGGTACCCCTTACGAGATAGGCATCGGCGGTGAATCGCCCTACGGTACCGAAGGCTCCGGTATCAAGAATTCCTATGAGGGAAGTAACTACTTCAACCCCAACATATACGCCGAGTATTCCCACACTTTCAAAGAGAAGCACAACATGAAAGTGATGGCAGGTTTCCAGAGCGAATGGAAGCACGCAAAAGGCTTCTCCGCCGACCGCAACGGCCTCATTAACAACCTGCCGTATCTCGATACCGCCGCCGGCGGCGTGATTGGTGTCGGAGGCTACTCTAAGACATGGTCTACGGCCGGTTGGTTCGGACGTATCAACTATGACTACGACGGCCGCTACCTCATCGAGGCCAATATCCGCTACGACGGCTCGTCGCGTTTCCGCCGCGACCATCGCTGGACATGGAGCCCGTCGGTATCGGCAGGCTGGAATATCGCCAAGGAAAAATTCTTCGAAGGCTACGCCCAAACGGTAAATACCCTCAAACTCCGCGCTTCGTGGGGTAAACTCGGCAACCAGAATACTTCAAACTGGTATCCCACATACGTGCAGATGCCTTACTATCCCGACGCCTCGGAATGGCTCGTCGGCGGCGAAAAACCGACTTTCTCGCAAGTGCCCGGTCTGCTTTCGGAGACTCTGACATGGGAAAAGAACCGCACATGGGACATCGGCTTCGACTGGGGCCTGTTCAACAACCGCCTCACCGGTTCGTTCGACTACTACAACCGCAAGACCATCGACATGGTAGGCCCCGGCCCCGAAGTGCCCGACGTTCTCGGTACTACGGCACCCACAACCAACAATGTGTCCATGACATCGCGCGGCTGGGAACTCGGCATCACATGGCGCGACCGCATCGGCGACTTCTACTATTCGGTCACCGGCAGCCTCTACGACCACACCACGACCATCGACGACTATCCCAACCCGAACAAGAGCCTCAACTCGAAATACTACCCGGGTATGAAACTGGGTGAAATATGGGGTTACGAGTCAAACGGCCTTGCACGCTCCAAAGACCAGATGAACGCCCACCTCGACGCCCTCGACGAAGCATACACCAATTTCCACGGTCAGGCGCCAAGCGCTCCACACCGCGGTCAGATTGCTCTCGGAAACGGCTGGACCGCCGGCGACCTCATGTTCGTCGACCAGAACGGCGACGGCGTTATCAACAACGGCGACAATACGGCCAACAATCCAGGCGACATGAAAGTCATCGGCAACAACACTCCGCGCTATTGCTTCGGCCTGACTCTCGAAGCCCAGTGGAAAGGTTTCGACCTCAAGGTCTTCTTCCAGGGCGTGGGCAAGCGTGACCACCGTCCCCGTTCATGGAGTACTTTCTTCGGCTGCTCGACTATCGACGAATGGCACTGCACCGTTTATGAGCCACATCTCGACTACTTCCGCGACGTCGATACCGAAGACCCCCTCGGTCCCAATGTCGACGCTTACTACCCACGTGTATTCATGGATAATGGCAACGGCCCTCAGAACCACAAAGCCAACACTACATATCTTCAGAACGCCGCTTACTGCCGCCTGAAGAACGTCACTATCGGATACACGGTGCCCCAGTCGCTGACACGCAGAATCTTCATCGAGAAAGCACGAGTCTTTGTTTCGGGCGAAAACCTCGCCACTATCACCAAGTTTACCAAGATGGGCGACCCCGAACTACTCGACACCTATTATGCCACTGACTTAGGCATCGGCCGTTGCTATCCCCTGTCGAAGGTCTTCTCCTGTGGCGTAAACATAACCTTCTAAAAATCACCAGCTATGTTCAACAAATATATATCAGCGATATTACTTGCCGGTGCGGCCGTAACTCTGGCATCGTGCGACGACTATCTCGACAGGGAGCCGGAGAGCAGCCTGATTCCGGATACTTTCTTCACAAGTGAAGACAATCTCCGCTCCTTTACCCAGCGTTTTTACACCTGGCTCGACTCGCACAGCAACTACGACTATGGTTTCGGCACTTTCGGCATCGACAACGGTACCGACAACCAAATCAGCGGAGCCGCCCCCGACCGCTATGCCCCCGGCTACTGGCTTGTTCGTTCAGGCAGCGACAACTGGGATTTCAGCCGCATCCGTGCCGTCAACTATTTCTTCAAGATGACCTTGCCGAACTATGAGGCCGGCACCATAAGCGGCGGCGAAGCGGCCATCGACCAGGCTGTCGGCGAAGCCTACTTCGCCCGTGCATATATCTACTGGACTTACTACAATAAAGTCGGAGACTATCCCATCATCATCGACTACCTCAGCGAAGAACGCGACGAGCTGTTGGCCTCATCAAGGCGTCAGCCGCGTCACAAGGTGGCGCATTTCATCCTCGACGACCTTGAAAAAGCTATCGAGCTTTTGCCCGAAACAAGCGACAAGGGTAAAAACGGCCTCAACAAAGACTGCGCCCGCCTTCTCCGCAGCCGTGTGGCGCTCTTCGAGGGCACCTGGCTCAAATACCACAAAGGTTCAGCCCTTGTCCCCGGTGGCAAAGGATGGCCCGGCAACCCCGACGATGTCAAGGACTTCGACATCGACGCCGACATCAAATACTTCTTCACGGAAGCTACCAAAGACTCGAAAGTAGTGGCCGATAAATACGTCGACCGTCTGGCAAAAAACACCGATGCCGAAAACGGTGTCGACCCCGGCATGATAGAGCGCAATCCTTACTTCAATATGTTCGGTAGTGAAAATCTCGACGGATATGACGAAGTCCTCCTCTATCGCGCTTACAGCAGTGAACTCGGCGTGACACTCGGCACTCACGAGGCCGGCCTGCAGATGACGCACGGCATGATGCAGTCTTACGTCATGCGCAACGGTCTGCCTATATATGCTCCCGGCTCGGGATACGACCCCGACTGGGAAGACGAAGGTCTCACTCCCACTATCCAGGGCCGCGACTCGCGTCTGCACATCTTCGTCGCCGGCGACAGTTGCTATATCAACTATGGTGAAAGCGGACACGAGATTCAGGTGAACAACATGGGCTCCTTTATGGAGAACTCTGCACAGGGCGCCACCGGTATCGGCATCAAGAAAGGCTTTACCTATACCTATCCCAAGGGTGGCAACAGCCATGGCCGTACGAGAGCTTCGATTATCTTCCGAGGTGTTGAGGCATTGCTCAACTATATGGAAGCAAGCTACGAACTTAACGGCAAAATAGACGACAGCGCCGACAAATACTGGCGTGCTATCCGCACCCGTGCATACGTTGAACCTGATTATAATGTAACCATCAAGGCCACCGACCTTGAAGAAGAAGCCAAGTACGATTGGGGCGTTTATTCGCGCAACGCCAAAGTGTCGCCCGAGCTTTACAATATTCGCCGCGAACGCCGTCTCGAACTGCTCGCCGAAGGCTTCCGCCTGGACGACCTGCGCCGATGGAGTGCTATGGACCAGCTTATCGACAATCCCTATCAGATTGAGGGTGTCAAGTACTGGGGCACTTGCTACGCCAACCGTCGCCACCCGCAGTGCTTCAAAGACACCAATGGCAAAATCATCCGAGCCAACGTAAGCCCCGACAACGGCACGGGCAACATGTCAGACAAGAGCCTCAGCCCATATCTGCGTTCGTATCAGGTTTCTCGCGTGCAGAACAAAGTATGGGACGGCCTCAGTTGGACACGCGCACACTATCTCTATCC
>VSPF01000177.1 GCA_009775195.1 Muribaculaceae bacterium | reverse complement strand
GTGCGGCCATTGCAGCCGTAACCTATGGGTGTGCCGGCGGGCCAGTGTTTGAGCGATATGATGCGGGTGTAGAGCGAGGCCACGGGGCGCAGTGCGTCGGCGTCGTCGCCGTAGGGCGAGATGCCGTAGAGACCGATGCCGAGACGGGCCATGTCGTAGTCGCCGCTGTCGGCAAAGCGCATCATGCCGGCAGTATTGAGGTAGTGGCGTTTTACTTTGTAACCGAGCAGTCTCTCGAGAGTATCGGCTGCACGGGCAAAGGCGGCAATCTGCCCCAGGGTATAATCGTCTTTGTCGAGGCAGTCGGCGGTGGCAAGGTGGGTGAAGACCGATGCCACGCGCAACTGGGTCTGGCCAGCCAGGACTTCGGCAAGCAGCGCGAGGTCGGATTCGAGGAAGCCAACGCGGTGCATGCCTGTGTCGATTTTGATGTGTATGGGATAGCCTTCTACACCTGTCTGGGC
Organism: Muribaculaceae bacterium; assembly: GCA_009775195.1. GTDB lineage: Bacteria > Bacteroidota > Bacteroidia > Bacteroidales > Muribaculaceae > CAG-873. Next base: position 4,853 of record VSPF01000177.1, on the reverse strand, counting down.
GGCTTCGCACCTGAGGGTGTGGAGTTCGCCGAGCGAGAAGACTGCCGGTTCGAGACGGTGTGTGAAGAGCGAACGATGGCGGTTGGTAATAGGGTTGAGCACCATTATAGGCATCGATACCCCGGCCTTGCGGAGAGTTATGCCCTCGTCGACAACGGCAACGGCAAGATATGCCGCGCCCTGGTCTTGCAATGCCTTGCCTATTTCTACGGCCCCGACACCGTAGCCCGAAGCCTTGACCATGGCTACGATGCCGGTGCCTGGCTTTACGAGATGACGGTAATGGTTGTAGTTGTGTATGAGGGCGTCGAGGTCGACCTCGAGCGTGGTGTCGTGAGCCGCGCTCTCAAGGGCGTCGAGGTAGGGCGCGACTGACCCATCGCCAAAGACGAGTATATCGCTGTCGTGCCATGCGCGGCCGGCCTCGATGTCGGTTATCAGGTTGTTGTCGGCATAGACAATGCCGTCGTTTTCGGGGAGCATATTCTTTATGCGTAGCACGTCGGGGCCGGTGAAGGCTATATCGTCCACGCCTAAGTCGCGGGCAATGCGGATTGTGCGTATGTAGAGCCCGAGCAGTGCGTCCTCGCTGTCGTTGCCGGTAAGGATATCGCCTGTGAGCAGTACTTTCTTTCGTGCCAAATCAGTGTGACGGTTGAAGAATAGCAGGCTGTCGGTGAGCGAACGCAGGTCGGGGGTGAAGAGGTCGCGGATTATGATGTTGCTGTTGCTTGCCGAGGATATACGACGCCGCATATCAACGAGCGGTGCCATCATGAGGTGCTGGTGGGTGGTGTAGGATAGGTCTTTGAAAATGACGGTTATCAGGGTTTCGACGAGTGAATGGAAGATTGTCGGCCTCGGACTGCCAGGCAGAGGCATGGGCACAGGGTGGAGGCTGACTCCATGGAGCTGTTCGAGCTGGCGGCGCAGCTCGGGGTCGGTATCGGCATATATGATAGTGCGGCAGTTGCGCACGATATCTACCTTCTCGCGCACCTTCTCGGCATGACTGGCAAATGCTTCGTCGTGTTCGTCGGTAATGGGGGTGATTATGCCTATATGATGTGAGTTACCAAGCAGTGCCGACATGGCGCGGCCCTGGCCGGGGCCGTCGATGGCAACCTCGGTAAGCATAAAGTCGGTGCTACTGTCGGCAGTGGTCATATCCCATATTGCGAGTGGTACGCCGATTGCGCTGTTCCAGCTTCGCGGACTGCGCACAACCTTGCATCGGCCAATAAAGCTGCGGTAAATCAGTTCCTTGGTCTTTGACTTGCCGTAGCTGCCGGTGATGATGATGCCGTTTTCAAATCCGCGAATACGGGCATATGCGAGTCGTCTGAGGGCCTCTTCTACCGAGTCGACTACGATAAACGTCGCGTCGAGTTCGCGCAGGGTATTATCGAGGGTCTCGACAATAAATACTCTTACACCGCGTTCGAAGAGTCCCGGTATGTAGCGGTGACCGTCGTTGACGCTGGTCCGTATGGCTGCGAAAACAGTGTGAGGCGCGTCGATGATATCGCGGCTGTCGGCACTGAGATATATTACTTCGTGTTCGCCGTCGGGGTCTGACGGCGCGAAACGGATTTCATTGGGAGTTATGTTGAGATGGGAGAGGTCGCGGGCAGTGATTGTTCTCATAAAATCTGATGATGTTGCGAGGCTCGGTAGCGGCGGCGGTTTTCGAGGGCGGCCGCGCGGTCTTTTTCTGTTACGTAGGTGTTGGTGAAGATGTCGTAGATATAGTCTACGGCAACTTCCGAAGGGTGCTTCATGTCGGCGGCATAGAAGCGGTAGTCGCGCAGGTCGTCGAGCATGATTTCATACGAGGGGAAGTAGCCGGCGCGGAGGGGGTAGTGCGGATAAAGCTCCTCGAGGGCGAGGAGCAGCGTGGCCTTGCTGACCTCGTTGCCGTGCAACCCGTCGGCGAGATGCCGTATGGGGCTGACGGTAAAGATGATGTCGATGTTGTCGGGCAGCGACCCGATGATAGTCGCCCATGTGTCGACTATCTCTTTCACACTTAGGCGACGACGCCTGAACTCGGTTGCCGGGAACTTGTGGCAGTTTCCTACGACCGTGCCCTGACGCTCGAAGACGTATGACGAACCAAAGGTTACGATAAGCGTGTGCAATCGAGGATTGGCAAGGCGGTCGACCACGGTGCCGAAGTCGCGGTTGAGCCGCGTGAGCAGCTCGGTGGCATCCTCGCCGCTATATCGGCTGGCATAGTCGAGGCAATGCCACCCTCGAGGGCCCGGCACGAGGTCGGCCTCGGTGTAATATTGCCCGGCAAAGGCCCGGCGAATACACCGGGCGAGTGACATGGGGTTGTAGAGCGGCCCCAAAGGGTTATGGAGCACGTCGAAGCCATCGATGGCGAGACGCTGGCCGACATTGTCGGTAAAACACGAACCAAGCATCAGCAGTGGCTGGTCGATGCCTATGCTGTGCCTGGTCTTGACGGGTTCGATTTCGGTGCGAAATTTCATGTCAGTACATGCGGTAGTCAATCGAGAGAACCTGGAACTCGGTGCGACGGTTTATCTGGTCGGCAATTTCCTGGTCGGCTTCGGGGAGTGCGAGTATGTATTCCTCGGTCAGCACGTCGCCCTCTTTGAACTGCGGGTACTGCCGTGCGAGTTTCTTGGTGATAGTCTTCGGCTTCGACTCCCCGTAGCCGTGGCTCTGGAGCCTGTCGGGGGCTATGCCTACCGAAATGAGATAATCGATTACCGACTTGGCTCGGCGGCTCGACAGGTCGATGTTGTATTCGTCGGTACCTTTGCGGTCGGTGTGCGAGGCCATCTCGATGGTCACGTTGGGATTGTCGCGTAGCACCTGGGCCATAGAGTCGAGGGCTGCCTTCGACTCGGGGCGCAGCGTGGCCTTGTCGAAGTCGTAGAAGATGTTATCGATTACAACGGGCTTTGTAATCGAGGCGAGGATGAAGTCTACATTATACTCTGCATCTTCCTCGGCGATATCGCTGGTAAACTCCTGCTTTGCATTGAGATAGCCCTTTGCTCCGGCCAGCATCACGTAGCTTACGCCACGGTCGAGTGGGAACGAGAACGAGCCGTCGGGCTTGGCAATCTGCTTTTGGTTGGAGCCGTCGTTGCCGACGATGCGGATTACGGCATTGGGCACCGGCTCTTCGTCCTTGTCGAGCACCCAGCCCGAGATGAGGATTTTGAGCTCCGGGAGTTCGAAGGTGTAGATATGGTCGTAGCCTCGGTTGTCGCCACGGTTCGAGCTGAAGAATCCGCTCTCCTTGTCGCCGAAGGTCATGCCGAAATCATCTGACGGCGAGTTGATGGGACGACCCATATTGGTGACTTTCCAACCGCCCGACTTGGTCTGCTCGGCGCGGAATATGTCGAGTCCGCCGAAGCCGGGGTGGCCGTTCGACGAGAAATAAAATACTGAATCGCTGCGGAAGGTTGGAAACATCTCGTCGCCTGGGGTATTTATCCACTCGCCGAGGTTTTCGAGCGAACCGGCACGTTCCTTGAGGTTGATGCGCCATATGTCGCGGCCACCCTGTCCTCCGGGCATGTCGGAGGTGAAGTAGAGCCAGTTGCCGTCGGGCGATACTGCCGGGTGGGCGTAGCTCGACAGGGTGTCGGCGGTGATTTCAAATTTTACCGGCGCGCTCCATTTGGCATCGCTGCGCTGCGAGGTGTAGATTTCGACGCCGGTGTTCGAGTTGGGTTCGCGGCGTGCGCGGCTCAGATACATGGTCTGGCCGTCGGGGCTGAAAGCAGGCGTGCCCTCGTCGACCTCGGTGTTGAGTTCGCCTTCTACGGCCTCGGGGCGTTTCCATTCGCCGCGCTCGTTCTTGGTGGCAAACCATATGTCGCCTTTTTTCATGCCGGTGATTTCGCTGCGTTTTGTACCTGTAGACTTCTCGGTGGTCGTGGTAAAATATAGCTGGTCGAGTGAGCGGTCGAGATACATGGGCGAGTAGTCGGCGCGGCGCGAGTTGAACAGCTTGGCATTGCGCACGATATAGCGCGTCTGCCCTTCCTTGGCGAGGCCCATGCGTGCGCCGGCGAGGGTGTTCTCGGCCAGGCGGTCGTCGGGCCGCCATGCCAGGTAGTCTTCGAGGGCCTTGACGGCGGGGCCGTATTTACCCTCGGCCATAAGCATCTGGCCTAAGTGGAGATAGAGGGTCGAGTCGCCGTAGCCGTAACGTGCGGCATTTTGGTATGCCGCCGACGCACGGGCATATTGGTTGAGGCGGCGGTGGCACTCGGCCATCTTATATGCCACCTCGCCGCGAAGGGGTCGCTCCTCGCGCTTGGTCAGCTTGTTATAAATCTTGCGGTAGGTCTTCGAGGCGTCGAAATACTCGCCACGGGCCATCTGCTCGTCGGCAGCGGCAAGTTTGGGCCCTCGGCACGATGCCAGCACCCCGACGCTCAAAAGGCATATAATAAGGTAACAAAACTGCTTTTTCATAAATAACTAACGGCCACCCGTCGTTGATATTGCAAAGTTACGACTTTTTTGCCATACGGGATGAAGTATCAAAATGAAAAGTCGTCGGAGACGACGCTTTCGTGGGTAACTCCACCATCATCGGTGGGGTCTATTAATCACCTATGCTTAGAAGTCGTCGAAGACGGTGCTAAACCCCATGATTTTTCGTGTGGTTAATATGTCTCTCCAAAATTTCTTCGGAAGAAGTTGCATATTTACATAGCCACCTATCCGACGATTTACGAAACTTAAAATACAAGATATTAGATAATTATTCAAGGATATAATTGTTGTATTTGTAAATTGTCGATTGTGGTATTTGCCAATTATTGAATAATTGTTAATTTTGCAGTGGATAACAA
>VSPF01000176.1 GCA_009775195.1 Muribaculaceae bacterium | reverse complement strand
CCACACATACGGGCGTATGGCAGCGGCAATGCGGCGACGCCTGTCGGGATAGACGCGCTCATACTGCTCGGTGGCCGGGTTGTAACGGTAGAAGACTTTCACGCTCGAAATGTGATGGTTGATATGACAGACAGCCCTAAGCTGTGAAAATTTGCAAAAGTGGGAAAAATCCGCTAATTTTGCACTTTCAAAACGCAAAGATAGTGAATTTTGCGCCAACGACAAGACAATTTTAAGGAAATCAAACATACATAAAATTCCAAAATGCTGACAGCAAAGGAAATACGCCAATCATTCAAAGACTATTTTGAATCGAAAGGCCACCACATCGTGCCCTCGGCACCGATGGTCATCAAAGACGACCCCACGCTGATGTTTACCAACGCGGGCATGAACCAATTCAAGGACATCATCCTTGGCAACGCCACCCCCAAGAGCCGCCGCGTAGCCGATTCGCAGAAGTGCCTGCGCGTCAGCGGCAAGCACAACGACCTCGAGGAAGTAGGCCACGATACCTACCACCACACAATGTTCGAGATGCTCGGCAACTGGTCGTTTGGCGACTACTTCAAAGAAGGCGCCATAGACATGGCATGGGAATACCTTGTCGACGTGCTGCACCTCGACCCGTCGCACCTCTATGCCACCGTCTTCGAGGGTTCGCCCGCCGAGGGCCTGGCACGCGACGACGAAGCCGAGGCAATCTGGCTCAAGCACCTGCCAGCCGACCACATAATCAACGGCAACAAGCACGACAACTTCTGGGAAATGGGCGACACAGGCCCCTGCGGCCCCTGCTCGGAAATACATATCGACCTTCGCCCCGAGGAAGAGCGCAAAGCTATCCCCGGTCGCGAACTGGTCAACAAGGACCATCCCCAGGTGATTGAAATATGGAACCTGGTGTTCATGCAGTATAACCGCAAGGCCGACGGCTGCCTCGAACCGCTGCCTGCCAAGGTGATTGACACAGGCATGGGCTTCGAACGCCTCTGCATGGCCCTGCAGGGCAAGACCTCGAACTACGACACCGACGTATTCACACCTCTCATCAACAAGATTGCCTCGCTCTCGGGCAAGGAATATGGCAAAGACCACATGGTCGACGTGTCGATGCGCGTTATCGCCGACCACGTGCGCACCATAGCCTTCTCGATTGCCGACAACCAACTGCCCAGCAACGCCAAGGCCGGCTACGTGATTCGCCGCATCCTTCGCCGCGCAGTGCGCTATGCTTACTCGTTCCTCGGTCAGAAACAGGCGTTTATGTACCGCCTGATTGACACCCTGATTGAAAATATGGGCGATGCCTATCCCGAACTCGGTGCCAACCGCGACCTCATCCTCAAGGTTATCAAGGAAGAGGAAGACGCATTCCTGCGCACGCTCGAAAACGGCATACGCCTTCTCGACGATGCCGTCAAGACTGCCAAAGCCGAGGGCAAGACCGAAATCAACGGCAAACAGGCATTTACACTCTACGATACCTACGGCTTCCCCCTCGACCTGACCGAGCTTATCCTCAAAGATTACGGCATGACGGTAGACCACGCCGGTTTCGACGTAGAGATGCAGGCCCAAAAGGAGCGCGCCCGCGCCGCTGCCGCCGTCGAGGCCGCCGACTGGATTATCTTAAACGATGGCGAGGAAGAGTTCGTAGGCTATGACGCAAACGAGTGCGACACCAACGTACTCCGCTACCGCCACGTGAAGCAGAAAAACCGCGAGTACTACCAGCTAATCCTCTCGCAGACACCGTTCTATGCCGAGATGGGCGGCCAGGTTGGCGACCGTGGCAAACTCGTCAACACCAACACCGGTGCCGTGACCGAGGTGATTGACACAAAACGCGAAAACGGCGTTGCCGTGCATATCGTAAAGGAACTCCCGGCCGATATCGCCGACACATTCCATGCCGCCATCGACACCGAGGCACGCATGGGCACATCGCGCAACCACACCGCCACCCACCTGCTGCACCAGGCCCTGCGCGATGTTCTCGGCACACACGTAGAGCAGAAAGGCTCGTTCGTGTCGCCCGACGTGCTGCGCTTCGACTTCTCGCACTTCCAGAAGCTCACACCCGAGGAAATCCGCCACGTCGAGACCCTTGCCAACCGCCGCGTGCGCGAGGCCATAGCCCTCGACGAGCACCGCCACACCCCCATCGCCGAAGCCAAGGCCATGGGTGCAATGGCACTCTTCGGCGAAAAATATGGCGACGATGTGCGCGTAATACGCTATGGCGACTCTATAGAGCTTTGCGGCGGCACACACGTGGCCAATACCGGCAATATCGGCATGATTAAAATCATCAGCGAATCGAGCATCGCCGCCGGTATCCGCCGTATCGAGGCCATCACCGGCCCCGAGGTTGAGCGCATGATAAACGAGACCGCCGACACACTGCGCTCCATCGCGGCAATGTTTAACAACGCCCCCGACCTTATCGCAACGCTCAAGAAATCTATCGAAGAGAACCACGAGCTGCGCCGCCAGGCCGAGGAACATGTTGCCGAGCGCATCGCCGCCCTCGCCAAAGAGATGGTAGAGAAGGCCCAGCATACGGCATCGGGCATCACCCTCGTAACGATGAACGGCCCGCGCATACCCGACGTTGTCAAGGGCGTGGCCTTCAAGGTGCGCGAACTGTCGCCCACAGCTACCGCATTTATCGGTGCAACCGTCGATGCGGCCAACAAACCTCTTCTTACGGTAATGCTGACCGACGACGTTGTCGCCACAGGCCTCAAGGCATCCGACATCGTTCGTTCAGCCGCCAAGGCAATCAAAGGCGGCGGCGGTGGCCAGCCCGGCTTCGCCCAGGCCGGCGGCAAGGACGCCGAAGGCCTCCAGACAGCCTTCCAGTCGATGATTGACGCAGTAAAATAGTCAGGCAGGTTAAAGGTTAACGACTTGACCTCCTGACCACAACAATAAACCCCAGCGTGTCAAAATCACCAAGCCGTAGAGGCTGATGATTTCCCACGCTGGGGATTATTGTTCTATAGACGAGCGGTTAGTCCGAGTTATGTTTGGAGCGATTTTCATCGCACATCTTCCATATCAGCTTGTATTTAAGATTGGCGAGGGCGGCTGGGAGAATACTCCATGGCCGAGTATGCCAACTGCCACAATGCGGACATTTGAGCGGTGCAGTCCACACAGTTGCAGCGAATTCGATATCCGGCCCCGTAAAGCTCTCGCCGCACTCGCTACAATAGAATCGTATAAATCCGCGCAACATGGATTATTATATTTGTCCTTTATTGTTCTTACCGCCAAGTAGTATAGCTGCAGCAACCGACAATACAGCGCCTCCAATTTTGAGCAAAGTGTTTCTTTTTTCTCTGCGTTTTTCTTCTTTTCTCTTTTCGTTTAAAACGTCTCGTTCTTTTGACATATGCATATATTTTTAGAGTTCGGTAAATTCTACGTCCTCAATGAACTCTTCTTTCCAACGCAAGAGTTCATTGCGTTTCTCATCCATTTCAGCGATTTTCGAACGGAGAGACTCAATTTCCTCATTCTTTTGCTCAACTAACTTCTGCAACTGAATCAATCCAGGAGCAAAGTTATTCAAAAAAGTCTCATTATCGCGATAGAGTGTATGAGCATCATTAAAAATATTTGTAATTGCCGACATTAACTCTTGCTTCGCCTTTTCGAACTGTTTTGCTTGCTTATGTTTTTTATACCAGTCCCAAAGTTCCATGCCGAACTGCAGAACTGTAGCAGCTTGGTTCAACCATTTGGTCAAATTCTTCGCCAAGTTGATTTTACCCCACGGCTTGAACTTGAAGTTTTTAAAAAACATATCGCGTACTTTACCTACGAATTCTGGCGATATCTTTACATTTTTAAGGTATCCGGCGCCCTTGGAAAGAGCGTCGGTTATCAGTGTTTCAGTCAGGGTGACTTTTTCAAGAATGTCGACTTTAACCCTTTCGAGAGTATTGCTGATTGAGTCGGAACATGATGATATCGCATTGTCGATGCGTCTTAAAACAATCGAGAAATCCACATCTCCATTATCGTCAAGACCAATAATATTATTAAGCACATCGTAAGCTGTATCTTGCGACATCGATTGTATGGCAGATTTCACATCAGATTCAATACCTTCGATAGATTGTATGAGTATTCTTTTTTGTTGCGAAACATCATCACGAGTCATTTCGAGTTGGTCGTTTAAATCTCGCGTTATTGGCTGTACTCTATCAATAGCTTTCTGAACCGGCTGTTTAGCCTCGTATATCGCATCCGAAAGCTCATCAATGACATCTATTGCGGTATCAAAAGCAGTTTTTGCATTAATTCCACCGTCCATCGTTTCCGTCATCGACGTTATCGTATCCTGCAAGAGTTGAATGTGGGAACTATCTGCGTATTCGTCCTTATTATCAAACCAATGTTCCAGACCAAGCCCTGCGGGATTAGCAGCAATACATACAATTTTTAATTCTTTAACTTCCCTATCAGTCAGGTTAAGGCAACGAATAAGACGTTCTCGTAAATTTTGAGTTTTAATGCGAGTACCATCTGCAAATTCTTCATTATCAAGCGTATCATATTTCTCATCCATCTTATTGATAACGAAGATGGCAAAGTCGAGTTTTCTTAAATCTCTCATCACATACCTTAGTGCGTCCTGGTGACTTTCAGGAAGTGGATTAGATGCATCCGTAACATAGATTACGGCATTTGTTTGAGAGATATAATCCTCTGTAATGGCGGACAATCTATTTACTGTGCCTGCATTCGATATTTTGTCTTTTGTGCCAAAAAGGCCGGGAGTATCAACAAAGCGAAATTTCTTGCCAAGAAATGGAGCTTCATAAACCACTATTTCATCTGAAGACTCGTTGACATCAATCTTCATATTATCCATCACCCGCCCTATCAATCCTGAAATAACTGTGGTTTTACCATCAGAGAAACTACCAAGAAGGGTGATGCTCACCTCTTCTGAATCGACAAGAGCAAGTGCTTTGTCAATTTTTTCAAGGTATTGCCATAAAGGTACACCAACCTCCATAACTGCATTAATTCTTTCCTTAGCTTTCACAATGGCAGCTAACACATCTTCTCTATTCATATTGTTGCATACAAATCAATAAGTTGACTATTCAATTTTTTAATCTCTGATACTTCATTTTCTATAGAATAGACGATTTTGCGTTGGTAATCGTCGAGCTGCCGCCCAATTCGACGTATACTTTCGTTTAGGCACTCTAATACTTGCGATTTCAACACATCAAGGTCTTCTCGAGCTGCAGTTTTTGCTTTGCCAACTCCATGGTCGCCAAATATCATTTTCTTGCCCACGCCCAAAATGCCACCAACAACCCCACCGATAATCATTCCGGGAGGACCAAAAGGAGCGCCTATACCAACGCCGCCAGCAGCTGAGAGTGCAACAT
>VSPF01000175.1 GCA_009775195.1 Muribaculaceae bacterium | reverse complement strand
AAACCAAAACCCAACCCCCGGCGGGGGGGGTTATACCCCCCCCCCACGGCCACATATTCAAATATCATGAGCGAACAAGTAAGATACAGCGACGAAGAACTTGAAGAATTCCGCCAACTGATACTCACCAAAATAGCCAATGCCACTGCTCTCTACGACGAGCTTGTCGCCTCGCTGCGCGCCGACGACGGCAACGGCACATCCGATACCTCTACCACCTTCAAAGCCCTCGAAGAAGGGGCCAACACCCTCGAGCGCGAGGCCACCGCGCGGCTGGCAGAAAGGCAGCTTCAATTTATCAACCACCTCAAAGCCGCCCTGACCCGCATCGACAACAAGACCTACGGCATATGCCGAGCAACCGGAAAACTAATTCCCAAAGAACGACTCAGGGCCGTACCCCATGCCACCCTATGCGTCGAAGAAAAGAATAATCCCAAACATTGATGCCAACTAAAAATCGCAGCACGCTGCTGGCTTGGACGGCATGGTCTATCATCATTGCGGTGATTGCCGCCGACCAGTTACTCAAGGTGTGGATTAAGACCCACTTCTATATCAACGAGGACTACGAAATCACGTCGTGGTTCCACCTGCACTTCGTGCAGAACAACGGCATGGCCTTCGGGCTCGACTTCCTCAACAAACATGTCCTCACCTTCCTCCGGTTAGGGCTCTTCGGATTCCTCGTCTGGTATATACGCCAGCTATGCCGTCGGGCATGGCTCCCCATGGGCTATATGGTCAGCATAGCCCTCATTGCCGCCGGTGCATTTGGCAACATCATCGACTGCGTATGCTATGGCGAAATATTCACCAACCCCTACCCGCCGATGACAGCCGAGCTCGTGCCATGGGGCGACGGCTACGGAGGCATCTTCCAGGGACTGGTAGTCGACATGCTCTACTTCCCACTTTTCTCATTCACCTGGCCCGCGTGGCTCCCCGTAATCGGAGGCAAGGTGTTCTCGTTTTTCGACCCCGTATTCAACATTGCCGACGTCGCTATCAGCGTGGGCATGATATCAATAGTGCTCTTCTATTTCAACATGATGGAGCACTCGCTCGAAGATGAAAAACCTCGCAAGGATACTGCTGATTAGCATATTGCTCGCCGTCGGGTGCAAAAAGGTGCCCTCCGACGTCATTCAACCCGACGATATGGCGGCTCTAATGGCCGATATACATACCGCCGAGGCCGTCGTCGAGATGAACCATTCGTCATATAACACCGACTCGCTCAAATTGCTCATGCGCCAGTCGGTTTACCGCCGTCACGGCGTAAACTCGGCCCAGGTCGATTCGTCGACTGCCTGGTATGGACGTAACATAAAATACTACATGGAGGTCTACGACAAGACCATCGAAATCCTCGAGCACCGCCTCATTGAGACCGGCAACCGCATAGCCGCCGACAACGCCCTGTCTATCGCCGGCGACTCGGTCGACGTATGGCCCAATGCACGCTTTATCAGCATCAACGACCGCCTGCCCTCGCGCATCATCAGCTTCAGCTTCGGCCGCGACCCCAACTGGGAGCGCGGCGACGCCTATGCCTGGCGAGCTAAATTCTTCAACGTCGACGAAAGGCTCGAGTGGCTCATGGGCATCGAATATGCCGACGGCTCGGTAGAGTGGCACTACGAATCGCCCGACGGTGGCGGATGGAAAGAACTGTCGCTACAGACCGACTCCACGCGCACACCCACGCGGCTATTCGGCTACCTGTCGGCCAAAAACCGCCCCGGCACAGAGCTGAGGCTCGACAGTATCTCGCTCGTGCGCCGACGCATCAACCCGATGGGTTACACGCGCCCATATACCAACTCGCTCCAAAAATTCAACGACCCCGTCGAGATTGCCGACACCATTGCAAATGACACCGTCAGATGACACGTGCCGCTGGCTGGCACACCGCGTAATCGTCGACGGCAACGAGTACACCCTCGCCGTGCTCACCGTCACGCACACAAGCGACGGGTGGCACGTGGCGGTCAAAAAATTTGACCGGGAAACACACTCTACCGCCTTTCATTCGGGCACAATACGAGTCACCACTCATAAAGATTTGCTCAAAAAGCCCGTGCTTGAATTTTTTTGAGTATATTTGCAAAGCAAACGTTTCGTCCCCGTGAAGCGTTTGTAAGTATATGACCGACCGAAATACCGATACCAAGCCCCGAAACGCCTTCGTCGAAAAGGCCGTATCGCTCTACAACTACCTGACCACAGGCATCTGGAGCGACCCACGGCGCACGTGGTGGCTCAATGTACTGCGCACCCTCAACCTGTCAGTCAATTCATTCTTCAACCGCGACATCCAGACCCAGGCGTGCGCCCTTACCTACCGCACCATGCTTGCCGTCGTGCCCGCCCTCGCTCTGCTTCTTGCCATAGGTCGCGGATTTGGTATGCAGCAAGTGCTCCAGGACGAACTCTACCAGCTTTTCCCGGCGCAGCATGTCGCCATCAACTATGCCATGAACTTTATCAACTCATACCTACAGCAGACCTCCGAGGGCGTCTTTGTCGGCGTGGGCATAGTATTCCTGTTGTGGACACTCATATCGCTCCTTGGCAACGTCGAAGACACATTCAACCTCATTTGGGGCCAGAAAGGCGGCCGCAGTATATGGCGTAAGCTCAGCGACTACACCGCCATGCTCCTCATACTGCCCGTGCTCATGATATGCGCCAGCGGCATATCGCTGCTGCTCAGTTCTACCCTCAACGCCATATTTCACTTCGACTTCATGACGCCGGTGATTTCGTGGCTGCTCGAAGGGGCGCAGTGCCTCATGACATTCCTCTTCTTCACAGCCGTCTACATGCTCATCCCCAACACCAAGGTAAAATTTAAAAACGCTTTCATATCTGGCTGCATATCGGGCATCGGCTTCCTCGTGCTACAATGGCTTTTTGTCACCGGCACGCTATATGTCACGCGCTACAACGCCATCTACGGCTCATTCGCATTTATCCCCCTCCTGCTTTTATGGATGCAGTTGGCATGGGTAATATGCCTCGCCGGTGCGGTAATATGCTATTCGTCGCAAAATGTTTTCGCATTTTCTCTCGACCGCGAAGTCGGGTCTATCTCGCAACACTACCGCGACAAAGTCACTGTCGCCATAACAGCCGCCATAGCTTACCGTTTTGTCCACCGCCTCGGCCCGGCATCGGCGCGTGACCTAATGGACAATTTCGAGCTGCCGGCACGACTCGTTACCACCGTCACCGACCGCCTGTGCGCCGCCGGCATCTGCAACCGCGTGTTGGTTGCCGACCAAAAAGACGTATACGGTTTCCAGCTCGCCATCGACCCGGCGCAGCTAACCCTCGGAGAACTAAGACACGGACTTTACAATCTCGGCTCGTCAGACTTCATCACCAATTTCTCCAAAAACTTCCCCAAAGTGCTCCAGGCCTTCGACAAGCTCGACAAAGCATACGCCGACGTGGCCGACAACATCACCGTAGCATCGCTAATCGACAACATACCAAACCTAAATACTGCACAAAAATGAAAAAAGTAATCGCTACCGCCAAGGCTCCCGGAGCCATCGGCCCCTACAGCCAGGCCATCGACACAGGCTCGTTCGTATACGCTTCGGGCCAGATACCTATCGACCCCGCCACGGGCAACATTCCCCAAGGCATCGAGGCCCAGAGCGAACAGGCTATGCGCAATGTCGAGGCAATCCTCGCCGAGGCCGGCCTCACCACCGACAACGTCGTCAAGACCACCGTCTTCCTCAGCGACATGGCCAACTTCGCCGCAATGAACGCCGTCTACGCCGCCCATTTCAACGAGCCCTATCCAGCCCGCTCGGCAGTCGCCGTGCGCGAACTCCCCAAAGGCGTACTCGTCGAAGTCGAGGTAATCGCCATCCGTTAATAAATAGAGTCAAAATCATCATTAAGGTCGCCATGGGCATTGAAGTCCGTGGCGGCCTTAATGACTTTAACGACCCTGACCGCCCTAAAAAACATTCACAAATACCCCCTGCCGCCCCAACTTATTTACGTTGTCGATTGTTATAAATTCATAAAAAAGAATATAACACTCAATAACGTTTTAACTCTTACTCACTATGAAACCTATCAATGTGAATTATCTCGGACAGTCGCGCCTGTGGTGGGTTGTCTTGATTATCGGTATCCTGCTCGTAATCGGCGGTTTCACTTATTGGTTTTGGCCTGAAGCCGGCTATGCAGTTGCGTCGCAGATTTTCGGCTGGCTGCTCGTCCTTGCCGGCATAGTACAATTATGTGTCGCCGCAGGCCCCGACCACGCAAAAGGATGGGGATGGTGGATTGCCGGTGGCGTCATCGACATGTTTATCGGCTTTATGCTTGTGCGCAGCGTCATCCTTTCCGAAATGGTATTCCCCTATTTCCTCGCGATAATATTTATCTTCTGGGGTCTCGAGGCATTTATCGGTGCCGGTGCGGGGCGCAGGGCTAAATACTGGTGGCTCGGCATCGTCAACGGCATTCTGCTCTGCCTTATCGGTTTCTTCTTCCTCGAGGCTGGCTGGGTAAGCGACATGCTCATGGTATCGTTCCTCACCTCTATCGCCTTCATTTACTGGGGTTTCACAGTGGCCATTGCCGCCTACGAGATGAAACCCGTAGAAAAATAAGGCTCGATACTCACAATATTGCTCCTAACCTGTGATTCACCCGAAAGGGCATAGCCGGGTGGCCACACACTGTCCATCCGGCTATTTTATGACATAGGTATATAAAATTGTTAAAAACATCGCTTTTTGCGCGAAGTGACAATAAAATAGCGTATATTTGCCAAAGAAAGATTAAACCGTGCGCACGATTGCACGTCTAATAAGGTAAAAACTATCACAAAAAATACGCAACGATGAAAAAGATCACCCTCGCTCTTACTCTATTCCTGACTGTTGCCTCGGTCTTAAGCCAGGCGACCGCCCAGGACTATGACGATGATCTGTACTACTCGCCTTCGCGCGCCGCTAAGGAGCAGAAAAAACAGGCACAGGAAATACAACGTCGTCGCGACGAGGCCGTACGCCAGGCTGCTTCTGAGCAGTCTTCGCGCCGCTATTACGACGATTTCGAATCTGCCGACAAATACTCGACCTCGGCTTCGCGCCCGCTACAGATGGATGTTGACGCCTACAATCGGCGTGGTGCGGCCGAGACTTCCGCTAAAAACTCGCCCGAGCAGGCCGATTTCAACTACACCCGGCGTATCGAAAGATACCATAACCCCGACGTGGTAATCAATTCAGGCGACACCGCACTGATGGATTACTACTACTCCACCCCCTCTCAGCAAGACATCAATGTCTATGTAATCAATTCCATCGAGCCGGCATCGTATGCCTGGAACTACAATCCTTGGAATTCGTGGGGATGGAACACCTGGCCATACTATTCTTGGGGCTGGCCCTCATACCGTCCGTACTGGTCTATAAGCTGGGGGTTCGACCCTTGGTTTGACCTCTCGTGGGGATGGGGCCCGTCATGGGGT
>VSPF01000174.1 GCA_009775195.1 Muribaculaceae bacterium | reverse complement strand
CGGAACTCGGGTGCTTTGCCCTGCGCTACGCGGCCTATGCGGCCGAGGGTGGCTAAGTCGAGGGTCCAGATTATCTCGCCTTTGTTGACTGGCGCGATGTTGGCGGCCTGCACGCCGGCGTTGCCTGCCGGGTGTGGCCCTTCTACTTCTACCATTTCGGCACCGGCGATGTCGCCGAGCTGCCAGTCGGAGCCGTGACAGAGATATACCTTGCCGTCGGTCACTTTGCGCAGCAGGGCTATGCCGGCGGCATAATCCTCTTTTGTAAATATAGAAGAGAAAACGGCCGATGATGCTGCCAGCGGGGCGGTATCAAGAGCCGTTACGAAGATGTCGCGTACTTTGTCGTCGGGCGAGGGTACGATGTCGTAGGGTCGTTGGCGCAGCAATGCCAGGATGCCCGACTGTGCCAATAGTCGGCGGGCAGATGTGGCGTCGGTGGGCGAGGGTAGTGCCGGGGCAGATGCATCGGTGTCGGCAGCCTCGATTTCGACACGCATGATTTTGCGGCGTTCGCCACGCACGACAGCGCGTATGCGGCCGCCGACAGGCGACACAAGCTTTACCTCGGGGTGGCTTTTGTCGAAAAGCAGGGGCGAACCGGGAGCGACAGCGTCACCGTCGTGTACACATGCTTTAGGCACGAAACCCGGGAAATCGTCGGGCGTGATGGCATATAGCCCGACACTCGGCTTAAGAGCCTTGGTGTCAGTTGCGAGACCTCCGGCGATATTGAGCTTCAAACCTTTCTTGAGCTTCAATTTCATATTGCAGATGTAATGATTTCTAATAATCTGCAAAGGTAAGTTTTTTTAGCTAAACGCCCATGTTTCTTAACATATTATAACACCTGCGCCGCAATCTTGCCACTCGGGTCAGAAAAAGTATGATGATGATAGAATGAAATTAATAAGGTCGTGCACCGATTTATTCGTTCAAACGTTTTATCTTTGCACTACTTTTCAGACATGAGTACGTATTTAGGCAGAATATTACTGGCATTTTTGTTGCCGCTTGCGTCGCTGACTGCAGGCTCGGCAGGGTTTACCACCCAAGGGCGCCTCGAAACCGGGCGTTATGTCTATACCGGCGGTGTGTGCGACGGTAAGCAGAATGGCTATGGTGTGTGCCGATACCATAACGGCAACACCTATTACGGGTATTGGAATATGGGCTATAAGGATGGCCTTGGGCGCATGGTCTTTGCCGACGGTACTATGGATTTCGGCCGTTGGCGCCAAGGTACATTGCCTAAGAATAAGAATAAAAAGTTCAAGGTCGGCAAGAAGGTATATGGGATTGACGCTGCCAAATACCAAAAGCAGATTGACTGGACCAAGCTGTCGCTACGTGCCCGCCGCGACGGCGTGGTGACCAACGGCAAGAGCGGCTCGTTTCTGCAGCCGGTGCTGTTTGCTCTCGTGAAGAGTACCGAGGGTGTCACGATAGTCGACCCGATGTTCAAGCGCAATTTCCGCGAGGCCAAGCGGGTCGGCATCGTCCGTGGTGCCTATCATTTTCTCAGTGTCAGTTCGCCCGTTGAGCAACAGGTGAAATATTTTATCGCCAATACGCCTCTTGAAAAAGGTGACTTGCCACCTGTCCTCGACCTCGAGATTAGCAAGACGACCATGCAGAAGCAGCATAAAAAGGTGATAAGCATGGCCAAGAAGTGGCTCAAACTTGTGGAGAAGCACTATGGTGTAAAGCCCATCATATATACCTATAACAACTATTACAACGACTATATCAAAGGCCACGGTCTCGACGATTATGACTATTGGATAGCGCGTTACGGCGCGGAACCGTCGGCACGCCATTGGGAAATATGGCAGTTTACAGACAAGGGTACGGCTACCGGCATAAACCACGCGGTCGACATAGACCTCTTTCGAGGCGACTATGCCGACCTGCTGAAATACGTTAAAGAAAAGGGAATTAAGTAGAAGTCTACACCAGCTTGCAGAGCAATGTGGCCGACGTTGCGTCGACTACTTCTACTGTCACTGTGTCGCCTACGTGTGCGTTCCCACGGGCGAAAACGGCGGTCTTGTTCTGGCTCGTGCGGCCTACCATCTGCTCCTTGCTGCGTTTGGCCACGCCTTCTACGAGCACCTCGAAGCGTTGCCCGATGTCGCGGCGGTTCGATTCTAACGACAGCTCGTTCTGCAGGGCTATCATGCGGTTGAGGCGGTCTATTTTCACGTCCTCGGGTATGTTGTCGGGCATTGTGCGCGAGGCAAGCGTGCCGGGACGTTCGGAATACTTAAACATATAAGAAGCGTCGAAACCGACGGTGCGCATCAGGTCGAGGGTCTGTTCGAAGTCTTCCTCGCTTTCGTTATGGAAGCCGGTGAAAAGGTCGGTGGTGATACCGCAGTCAGGTATGGTGGCACGTATGTCGGCTATCCGGTCGAGATACCACTCGCGTGTATATTTACGGTTCATGGCCTTGAGTACGCTGTTGCTGCCCGACTGTACGGGCAGGTGTATCCACCGGCATATATTGGGGTGCGCGGCAATGGCTTCGAGTGTGTCGTGACCCATATCTTTGGGGTGCGAGGTAGTGAAGCGCACCCTCATGTCGGGCGCGGATTCGGCCACACGCGATAACAGTTCGGCAAAACCTACTGCCCGGCCTTCGGGGTCTGTATAGTTGTAGCTGTTTACGTTTTGACCGAGGAGCGTGACCTCTTTGTATCCCTTGGCGCGTAGGTCGGCTACCTCGGCAAGTATGCTGTCGACGGGTCGCGAACGCTCGCGGCCGCGTGTGTAGGGCACTATGCAGTAGGAGCAGAAGTTGTTGCAGCCGCGCATGATGCTCACAAAGCCCGATACTTGCCGTCCGGGCAGACGCACCGGCACGATGTCGCGGTATGTCTCGGTGGTCGACAGCTCTACGTTGACGGCTGGATGCCCCGTCTCGGCAGATGCGAACAGGGCCGGCAGGTCGAGGTAGGAGTCGGGTCCGGCAACGAGGTCAACCCCGTGCTTTGCCACCAGGTCGTCTTTGACTCGCTCGGCCATACACCCTGTGACACCTATTATCAGCCCCTTGCCATGGGCCTTGCGGTCGCGCTGCAGGGCGCGGAGGGCTTGTAGGCGTCCTACGATTTTTTGCTCGGCGTTGTCGCGTATCGAGCAAGTATTGAGCAACACAGCGTCGGCATCGTCCAAACTGTCGGCAATGCCGTAGCCCTCCATGCCCATTATGGCGGCTATAACCTCGCTGTCAGCGACATTCATCTGGCAGCCGTAGGTTTCGATATATAATTTGCGGTCGTTTTCCATTGAAATAATTTGTTTATTGCTCAATAATGAGTAATTTTGTGCAAAATTACTAAAAAGAAGTGGATTCACAACTCATCTCCGTACTAATAGGCATAGGAATGGTGGTCGGTCTGCCGCTGCTTGAGAAATGGATAGAAAAAATCAAGCAGGGCCGTCGTCGTTCTGCGCCGTCGGCCGCTATGCCGGTGGCCCCACAGCAGCCACGCCACCAACGAGTGCCGCGTCCTCCGCGTCAGCCACGCCAGCCAAGGGCTGCAGTCCCCAATCCGGCCCAGCAGGCTGCACCGGTGACTATAGAGGGAGAGCGAGTCACTGCCGACACTCCCCATATCGCCCCGCCGGTCACGACCAACCACGCACCCGTCAGCCCCGACGACCTGCGCAAAGGCGTGATTTGGAGCATAATACTCGGCAAGCCACGCAGCATGGAGTGACAACCATAGAAAAACATAATAAAGCATAATCTACATTACAATGGCATTCAACGTTTTAACGGCTCAAGAAGCCGCAGAAATGATTCCTAACAATGCAACGATAGGATTGTCGGGCTTCACAGCCCCCGGCACACCGAAATTTATCACCGAGGCTCTTGCTGCGAAAGCAGTGCGAGAGCATGAGGCAGGCCGAGAGTTCAAGGTAAACCTGTTTACCGGTGCTTCGACCAGCGACCATGTCGACGGCGTTATGGCACGTGCCAACGCCTACAACATGCGTGCCCCCTATCAGAATGTGCCCGACCTGCGCAAGCGCATCAACAGCCACGACTGCCACTATTTCGACCGTCACCTCTCGGAGATGGCCCAGGAAGTGCGCTACGGCACATACGGCCCGATTGATTTCGCAATCATCGAGGCAGCCGACATAACCGATGATGGCGAAGTGATTCTCGGTTGTGGCCTTGGCAATGTGCCCACCTATGCCATGATGGCGAAAAAAATCTTTATCGAACTTAACGACAAGTTGCCCAAGGCCCTGCTTGGTATGCACGACGTGTATCTGCCCCTCGACCCTCCCCGTCGTCGCGAAATCCCAATCTATGCCGCCAACGACCGCATCGGTTCGCCTATTCTTAAAATCGACCCTGCCAAAGTGGTCGGCATCGTTCACACAAGCTCGTATGACTGTGTGAAACCCTTCACCGCTCCCGACGAGATTTCGAAGCAGATTGGCTCTAACGTGGTCCGCTTCCTCGTAGGCGAATACACCGCCGGCCGTCTTCCCAAGGAGTTCCTGCCGCTGCAGTCAGGCGTGGGCAATGTGGCCAATGCCGTCCTCTACGACCTCGGCGAGAGCAAGGAACTGCCTCCCTTCATGATGTACACCGAGGTAATCCAAGATGCAGTGCTCGAGCTGTTGCAGAAAGGGAAATGTACCTTTGCCAGCACATGCTCCATGACATTTACCGACGACACCGAGAAGATTCTCTTCTCCGACATGAAGTTCTTCCACGACAAGATTCTTATGCGCCCGGCCGAGATTTCTAACAATCCCGAGGTTATACGCCGCTTAGGTGTCATCGCCATGAACACTGCCCTCGAGGTCGACCTCTTCGGCAGCGTCAACTCTACCCATGTGCTCGGCACAAGGATGATGAACGGTATCGGCGGTTCGGGCGACTTCACCCGCAACGCCTACCTGTCGATTTTCAGTTGCCCGTCTGTGTCGAAGGGCGGCCTTATAAGCAACATCGTGCCCATGGTTGCCCATCCCGACCATAGCGAGCACAGTGTCGACATCGTTGTCACCGACCAGGGAATCGCCGACCTCCGTCACAAAGACCCTGTAGAACGTGCCCATGCCATCATCGACAACTGCGCGCACCCCATGTACCGCGAGTTGCTGCGCGACTACCTCAAGATTGGTACTTCGGGCCAGACCCCGCATACTCTCAAAGCCGCGTTTGCGTTCCACAACGCATTCAACGACAGCGGTGACATGCGCAATGCCGACTACGCAAAATACATCTAAAATTGTGGTCGTGTGGCCATGTGGGCAAACTGCATGACCACATGGCCATGCGACCACATAAAAATGAAAATTGACATAGCAAATAAAATCAGCGAGTTCTTTGTCAACTATTTCACGTTGTCGGGCCAACTCGTATCGCAGGCCGAAGCCGAGAAGAATATCCGCGAGGGCGTGTCGTTTCGCGGTACTAATATCCTGATTCTGATTATAGCGATATTCATCGCATCGCTCGGCCTCAACACCAACTCTACGGCAGTCATCATCGGCGCAATGTTGATTTCGCCGCTCATGGGACCTATCATAGGT
>VSPF01000173.1 GCA_009775195.1 Muribaculaceae bacterium | reverse complement strand
CCCCCCCCCTACCCCCCCACCCCCTCCCCCCCCGGCGCGGAGACGTCGACCACACACAGCCTTTACCGCGTCGGGGGCATAGGCATCGACTTTATAGGCCACGCGCTGTTCGTCGTGACTCTCGGCATACGAAATGGTCGTGCCCCACGGGCGGTTGCCGTCTTTGGTCGACAGGAAGCGGTTGAGGTCGTTTTCGGTATCGTAGCCCATTGCGTACTGGCACGATGCGTTATTGATATTGGCCCAGTTTATTTGTCCGTCGTTACCCATTGCGGTTTCCTCTTTGTCTCCGGCAAGGTTTTCATTGATATGGATTCCGTCGGGCTTGACCGACTTTATCACCGAATGTAGACGTGCCATGCGGTCGACGCGGCTTTGGTTATATAAATCGGTGCCCGATACCGACGTGTAACTGTCGTTGTCGCCAAGGCCCTTGACCAGGTCGAAACGGAAACCGTCGACATTATATTTCTCCATCCAGTAGCGCAGGGCATCAGTCCACTGCTGCTGTACGAGCGGGTGGCCTTGGTTCCAGTCGTTGAGAACGCTGTAGGCGTGTGGGGCTGTCTTGTTGTAGAAGGGGTTTGAGTCGACGGGATACATCTGGTACCAGGGGTGCAGCCCGTCGCTTTGGTTGAACACTATGTCGAGTATTACCGCCATGCCTTCGCGGTGACAAGCCTCTATAAAATCCTTGTAGTCACGCGGTGAGCCGTATGCTTTGTCGGGAGCCATATAGAAATTGGTGTTATAGCCCCACGAGTTGTTGCCGTTAAATTCCATTATAGGCATCAGTTCTACGGCGTTGAAGCCAAGAGCCTTGATATACGGCAGTTTTTCGATGGCTTTTGCAACGGTACCGTTACCCTCGGCAAGTCCGTCGGTGCCGGTGAAGTCGCGGAAAAGCATCTCATAGACTATAAGGTTGTCGTGCTCCGGTATGGTAAAATCGCTAAACTTGTAATTGTCGATATCGCCGCGATATACGCCGAGGACGACTCCCTCTATCTGGCTTGGGTACTGCGGCCTGTCGGGCCATACATCGGCAGCAAGGTAGCGGTCGTTGTAGGGGTCGAGGACGAGGTGGGCATACGGGTCGCCTACGCGGTATGTGTCATCAACTATGAAATAATAGGGGTAATATACATCGTCGGCCAGGCCGCTGACAGTAGTCCAGAAATATCGTTGACCCTGATAGTCGTGGTATTTCATAAGATATTTGCTGTCGATTTCGTAAGCGTTCCACGAGCCGACGAGCTGTACGCTTGTCTTGCCAGGCGCTGCGAGGCAGAATGTCACTGTGCCGTCGCCATTAGGGACGCAACCCATGCGCGGAGTGCCTCCGGGGTAATCGCCCTGCTGGCTCGGGGCCGGATAGGCTATTTCGTAGCTTGTAGTGTAGGGCTTGCCGTTGAACGAAGACGACCCAGTGACGGTATATGTGCCTGTTTTCTCAAACTTGTAGCTTGCCTTGAGCGTAGTTGTATTTGCCTGTGCCGCAAACTGCGTGCCATTGACGCTGAGCGCAAGGTCGGCGGCTTTGGTTGCCGTGAGCGTAAACGTAACGGTGGTCGGGGCGTTGATAAGCCTGTCGTGGTCGGCGGTGAGGGCCAGGTCGAAGCCGTCGTTTACAACGTCGATAAATATATCACCGTCCTCTTTGGTTTTGCCGGTGCGTGTACCGTCGGCATTGCGGAATACTATGGCTATTTTCTTGATATGCTCGGCCGGGTCTGTGATGTCGAAGTAGCTGCGCAGATTGCCGATAGTGAGCTGGTAGAGGTTCGCGGTGAGATATCTCAGCCTGTTCTTGTCTAAGTTTGCAGCCTGTGCGTTGCTGCCGTCTTTTTCGGGCCAAGGGGTCACGACATGCTGCCAGTCGGAATTGCTACTGCTCTTGGTGGTGATAACGCCGATATGGGCATATACGAAATCTGACGATGGCAGGTCGCGCAGACCGTCGTTGCCAAGGGGTGATGACGCGCTGTAAGTCAGTACGACATTCTCGCTGTCTTCTTGCAGGAGCTGCGGCTGGGTCGTTACCTGGGCCACTCCGGGCAAGATACAAAGAATTACAAGCGCAATAAAGGCTGTGTAAAGTTTTCTCATGTGTGTTTTGTTAGGTGATAAGTATGATATAATGAGACAAAGTTATTTAAAATATGTCAAATCTCAAAATTTATACTACATAATCACTTTTCATAATGTGTGGTTTGTGTGATTTGGTTTATTATGTTTGTTTTTATGTCGGTTATGTAATATCAGTCCTGAAACCAATACTAAGGTCATTATTAATCCTGACAAGAATATGAATAGTTCGGAGAAAGGGCCCAGGAAAGGGGTGTAGCATCGGCCTACGTGCAGTTCGAGTGCGAAGTTCCAAAGCGACATCGGTTGGTCTGACAAGTTTTGGGGCATTGGTAATGGCTTGTCCGCGCCTTTGGTATAATCGAAAATTACATCGTCTTGTGTCAAGTCTTTAGAAAATCCTGTAACGAGCGAATTAGAAATAGGCCGTCCTTTTGTCGACACGACATACGGGCTGTCAGAAAAATAATCAAGAATGGTTCCGTCAACGGTATTCCAGATATATAACCCGCTAAACGACCCGATTAGCCATCGATTATCTCCCAGGGATTCGAACACATTAATGCCCATGGGACTTACTGGCGGTGTGGCGACTGCGTTTATCACCTGTGGCTTGTTGGCGAAGTCTTGATTGACATATATAAAACCATCAGAGGTCGAAACCAGCCATTGGCGGGCGTTGTCATCCCAACGAATAGCGCGTAGTTTGTCGTGCCATACGTTCTTACTGTCTAAGGTCGAGCCGGGTATTGAGGCCGATTTCATTATGACAAATGGTATCATCAGTGGCGGGCGAAGACACATGCCGGTGATGGTTATCAGCACTGTAAGTATTATTGTATAATATCCGATGGTGTCATGCCATTTGAAGTTCCATTTCAATAATCCCGTTTTTGATTTCAAACTCGATTTTAGACTTCTCTTTATCGAGTATGGCATGATGAAGAGCATGATGCCGCTAATGCAGAGAAATATTATTGCAATAGCGACAATGTCGACTATTATTTTACCAACCGTGCCAAATAGGTCGCCGCTATGCAGGTGCCAGATAGTTTTGAATAGCGATACCTTGTCGGAATAGTTGTCAGGGGCCTGTAATTCGACTCTTTTAAATCATTGGTTTGTGTGGGTATATACCGCTGAACGTGTGAGGGCCACGATATCGCAGCTGTCTTGCGTGAGTGCTAAGTCGGTGATGCGCTCGTCGTTCCCCGGCAGGTATGCTTCGGCTCACTTGTCTTCGTCCAGACTGTAAATGCCGAATTGTGCCGCGCACCATATCCTACCATCCTTGGTTTGTACGATGTTGCGTATTGTCTTGTAGTCGGCACCTACGGGCAGTCCGTCGTTGAAACTTGAAAAGGATTTGAATTTCTTGTCGGTAAGCCATATACCGGCATTGCCGTATGCCAAAATCTGGTTGTTGGAGTAGGGTATAGTGCCTCTTATTATACCGTTGTTATAGTTATTGATATGGTAGGCATCAGGTAGGATTGACCTGCTGACTGAATATGGGGCAAAAAACGAGCGGTGATTTAAAATTATGCCAGATATGCAGAACAGTAATAGAAAAATAGTAAGCACTAAGCCTACATATTTGTGAAACTTTTTCCATGTAAATATTTGCACCTTTATTTTCATTCAATCGGTTAATTGTGAAATACGGATGCAAAATTAGATACATCGTAAGCTGTCGGCAATACCGTAATCGGGTGATTAAAACGCCCCGTGACAGGTGTAGAGAAGAGCGCATCGGAGCGGGCACTATAAATTATCACCCATTTTGAGTATTGGGCGGTCAAATATAAGATACTACCTTTGTGTGGGTCAAAATTGGCCCCACGATTCAATTATGATTGACAAGCAACGAGGATATCTCTCATCCAATAATATGAGGGAACTTATACGCGACAATGCCATGCTCCTGTCGGCTATAAGTCGCTTTAATATCGCTTTCGGATTTGGCGACAGCTCTGTCGGACAGGTATGTCGCGACAATGGCGTCGATACCGACATCTTTCTATGTGTATGCAATTTGCTGAGCGGATATAGGTATAATGTGTATTCGATTTCGCTAAAATCGTTGATGGGCTATCTCAGGCGCGCGCATACATCGTTCCTCGATGTCACATTCCCAAAAATTCGCCATTATCTCATTGATGCCATAAACTATTCCGAATCAAACGAGGCTGCATTGCTGCTGATGAAGTTCTATGATGATTATGTGATAGAGGTGCGCCGACACATGGATTATGAAAACGATGTGATATTTGAGTATGTCGACCGTCTGCTCGGCGGCGAGGTCGACGAAGAGTTCAATATTGCCAAGTATTCGGTCAGTCATGTCGATACTGCTGCAAAACTCAAGGAGCTAAAAGACATATTTATATATCACTATAAGCAAAAGGAAAATGCAAGGCTCAGCGGGGCTCTGTTCGATATAATTATATGCGAACGCGACATGCTTAGTCATTTCGATGTAGAAAGCAAACTGTTTATTCCCGCAGTCGAGAAGCTGGAAAAAGAACTGCGTACTTCGCTGTTAGAGACCGACCCGGGGCTTACTTTGACTGAAGAAAACTCGTCGGCACAGTTGTCGTTGCTTAGTGAACGTGAGAAGGATATAATACGCAGCATCGCCCAGGGCAAGGTTAATAAGGGGATTGCCGACGAACTGTGCATTTCAGTACACACAGTGGCTACACATAGACGGAATATCAGTGCGAAGCTCGAGATTCACACTGCCGCCGGACTGACTATCTTCGCTATCATTCATCATCTTGTCGATGTCAACGAAGTCACCCCGGTCTGATATAAAATCCGCGCCAATCCCCGTCCTTATCGGTTTTTCATTGTGGTTTATATAGTTCCGGTTAGGCTTCGTTCACTGCTAAATTCAATGTTAGGATTTATGGCTTGAAGTGTCTCCACAAATGATTTCTCATTCTCTGGTGACACATAGAGATAATTGTATGTGTCGTATACGATACGAAGTTTGATATATGAAGCGGAATAATTATGACCACTTTCTACCCAAAACCTACCTCGTCTGATTTTCTTGATACTATTTATATTGATTGTTGATGTTCTAAATGAAGAAGAAAGATGTAATAGATTCCCGTCTATGATATAGACAATGTGGTCAAAATTATATTTGAATACAAATATAAAAATAGCAAATGGAACGTTTGTAAACATTAAGCCATAAATACCATAAATAATACTATGGCTTCCAATAAAAATGAATGTGTCGAATATGCACAAAAATATAATAGGCAAAATGAATTGCCGTTTATCTACTTTGCATCGGAATTCCGCATGGTAATTTTGCGTATTGAGCGGCGGAGGTGGGGGAACTGCTAAATTATTAGCCATAAGTATATAATCCTTTCCGCAAATTTATATATTAATATTAGAGATTAAGTAAATTTAATGTTTATATTATGCGTGCGCGTGTCTCCTATACGTTTAAAATAGAAAAACAAA
>VSPF01000172.1 GCA_009775195.1 Muribaculaceae bacterium | reverse complement strand
GTGTTGTACACCTCGGTGCTCCAGACACCTATACTCCTGCTCGGTTCGCTCATCATACTTGTACTCGGCCTCAAAGAACTTGGCGGCTGGGACGAAATGATGCGAATCTGCTCGGCAGTCAAAGTCAACGAGTATGGCGACACAATGACCAACCTAATCCGTAACAACGGTGACCCCCAGTATCCCTGGCTCGGTGCCCTGATTGGTTCGGCCGTTATCGGTTTCTGGTATTGGTGTACCGACCAGTTTATCGTGCAGCGTGTTCTCTCTGGCAAGAATGAGAAAGAAAGCCGCCGAGGCACAATCTTTGGCGCTTATCTCAAGCTGCTGCCCGTATTCCTCTTCCTTATCCCCGGCATGATTGCCTTCGCCCTTCATCAGAACCTCGGCGACTTCCTTCCCCTCAACGCCAACGGTATGCCCAACAGCGACGCGGCATTCCCCACCCTGGTTGCCAAGCTGCTCCCTGCAGGTGTCAAGGGCCTGATAGTGTGCGGTATCCTTGCCGCTCTGATGAGTTCGCTCGCCTCGCTGTTCAACTCGTCGTCGGCACTCTTTACCATCGACTTCTATCAGCGATTCAAACCCAATACCGACCCCAAGAAGCTCGTTAAAATCGGCCAGGCTGCCACAGTTGTCATCGTACTCCTCGGTATACTTTGGATTCCTGTGATGCGTTCGATTGGCGATGTGCTCTACCTCTACTTGCAGGACGTTCAGTCAGTCCTTGCTCCCGGCATCGCATCGGCCTTCCTCATCGGTATATTATGGAAGCGTGCATCTGCCCAGGGCGGCATGTGGGCACTTCTTTCGGGTCTTATCGTCGGTCTTACACGTCTTGGTGCCAAGATTTACTATACCACCCAGGGCGTCGTTGCCGGTGCCAACCCTGATGCAAGTTTGTTCCAGCGCGTATTCTTCGACGAGAACTGGCTGTTCTTCTGCGGCTGGATGCTCGTATTCTGCCTCGCTGTCGGCGTGATTGTATCGTTGTGCACCAAGGCTCCGGCCCCCGAGAAAATCCAGGGCCTCGTATTCGGCACATCGACTGCCGAGCAGCGCGCGGCCACTCGTGCAAGCTGGGACAAGTGGGATATCATACACTCTATTATTATCCTTGCTATCACAGTAGCATTCTATATTTACTTCTGGTAAAATGTTAGAGCACCTTAAAGAACAAGTTTACAAGGCCAACATGGCTCTGGTCGAGCACGGCCTTGTAATCTTTACCTGGGGCAATGTCTCGGGTATCGACCGCGAAAAAGGACTCGTGGTCATCAAACCGTCGGGCGTAAGCTACGACGTGATGAAAGCTGACGACATGGTAGTCGTCGACCTTGCCACCGGAGCCGTAGTAGAGGGCGACCTGCGCCCGTCGTCAGATACGCCTACCCACCTGGCAATATACCGGGCATGGCCCGAGGTCGGCGGGGTAGTGCATACCCACTCGACTTATGCCACCGCGTGGGCCCAGGCCGGCATCGACCTTCCCAATATCGGTACTACACATGCCGACTATTTCCACAATGCCATACCCTGCACGCCCGATATGACCGAAAGCGAGGTCAATGGTGACTAAGAGCTCGAGACCGGCAACGTAATCGTCAACACCTTCAATGGCGGCGGCATCAACCCTATGCACACCCCAGGTGTTTTGGTCAAGAACCACGGCCCGATTGCATGGGGTAAGACTCCCGACGAGGCCGTGCACAATGCCGTGGTGATGGAGCAAGTCGCCAAGATGGCGTTTGTGGCATACCAAGTAAATCCGCACCTGACCATGAACCCCCTGCTTGTCGAGAAGCACTTCAGCCGCAAGCACGGCCCCAACGCCTATTACGGACAAAAGAAATAATCACGAAGGTTAGAGTTTGCCTCTCGCAATCTCTGACCTTCATCTATATTTAGAAAACTTCATAATTAAAAATTCATAAAAATTAGACAACATGTTTGAGAATCTTGAAATATGGTGGGTCACCGGTGCCCAGATGCTCTACGGTGAGGAACCCGTCCGCATAGTCGAATCACACTCTAAAGAAATGGTCGAAGGCATCAATGCCGCCGGCGTGCTCCCCATTAAGGTCGTTTACAAAGGCACGGTGATGTCGTCGAAAGACATCGAGCGCGTCATGCTCGACGCCAACGGCGACAAACGTTGCATCGGCATCATCACATGGATGCACACCTTCTCGCCCGCCAAGATGTGGATTCACGGCCTGCAGCAGCTCCGCAAACCGCTCCTCCACCTCCACACACAATACAACGCCGAAATTCCTTGGGACACCATGGACATGGACTTCATGAACCTCAACCAGAGTGCCCATGGCGACCGCGAGTTCGGCCACATCTGCGCGCGCCTCAACGTGCGTCGCAAAGTGGTTGTCGGCTACTGGAAAGACAAAAAGACACTCGAGAAGATTGCCGTATGGAGCCGTGTTGCTGCCGCTTGGGCTGACGCCCAGGATATGCTCGTGATTCGTTTCGGCGACCAGATGAACAACGTGGCCGTTACCGACGGCGACAAGGTTAGCGCCGAAATGCAGCTCGGCTACCACGTAGACTACTGCCCCGTAAGCGAGCTTATGGAGTACTACAAAAAGGTAGAAGATGCCGCTGTCGACGCGCTCGTGGCCGAATACCACAAGCTGTATGTTTGCGAAGGCGACGTGGCCAAAGAAGGCACCGAAGCCTACAAATCTGTTTGGAACGCCGCCAAGGCCGAACTCGCTATCCGTGCCTGCCTCGATGCCAAAGGAGCCAAGGCTTTCACAACCAACTTCGACGACCTCGGTACCGACAACATCAACGACCCCAAATTTGTCGGCTTTGACCAAATCCCCGGCCTCGCTTCGCAGCGTCTTATGGCTGAGGGCTACGGCTTCGGTGCCGAAGGCGATTGGAAATCGGCCGCGCTCTACCGCACACTCTGGGTTATGAACCAGGGCCTTGGCGGCTGCTCGTTCCTCGAGGACTACACCCTCAACTTCGACGGCGACAACAGCGCTATTCTCCAGGCCCACATGCTCGAGGTTTGCCCCATGATTGCAGAAGAAAAACCACGTCTCGAGGTTCACTTCCTCGGCATCGGCATCCGCAAGGCTCAGACCGCCCGTCTCGTCTTCACTTCTAAACCCGGCGCAGGCATCACAGCCACCGTTATCGACCTCGGCAACCGCTTCCGCCTGATTGTCAACGATGTAGAATGCATCAAGAGCAAACCTCTGCCCAAACTTCCCGTTGCATCGGCATTGTGGATTCCCATGCCCAACTTCGAGGTAGGTGCCGGGGCATGGATTATGGCCGGCGGCACACACCACAGCTGCTTCGCCTACAACGTAACTCCCGAATACTGGGAAGACTACGCCGAGATGGCAGGTATCGAGATGGTACACATCAACAAAGATACCACCATGCCCGAGTTCAAGAAAGAACTCCGCTACAACGAAGTGTATTACTCGCTCAACAAGTAAGATATGGCACTTGATGCAAAAAGCACTATAATGCAGGGCCGTGCCGTACTCGGCATAGAGTTCGGCTCGACCCGCATCAAGGCCGTACTCGTCGACAGCGAGTACAAGCCCATAGCCCAGGGTGCTCACGAGTGGGAAAACCAGCTCGTCGATTGCCTCTGGACATACTCTACCGAGGCAATCTGGTACGGCCTGCAAGACTGCTACGCAGACCTCCGCAAGGATGTGCGTGCCAAATACGATGTCGAAATCGAAACCCTCGCAGCCGTGGGTGTGAGTGCCATGATGCACGGCTACATGCCCTTCGACAAGGACGGCGAAATCCTCGTGCCTTTCCGCACCTGGCGCAATACCAACACCGGCGAAGCGGCAGCGGCATTGTCGAAGCTGTTCAACTTCAACATCCCCCTGCGTTGGAGCATCTCGCACCTCTACCAGGCCATTCTCAATGGCGAGGAGCACGTCAAGGACATCACATTCCTGACCACTCTTGCCGGTTACATCCACTGGAAGCTGACCGGCGAGAAAGTGCTCGGCGTAGGCGATGCCTCGGGCATGATACCCGTCGACAGCGAGACCAAGGACTACAACGCCACCATGGTCAAGGAGTTCGATAAGCTCATCGCCCCAAAGGCATATCCCTGGCATCTCGAAGACATCCTGCCCAAGAGCCTTGTTGCCGGAGAAAATGCCGGCAACCTCACCGAGCGCGGAGCCTCGCTGCTCGATGTATCGGGCCACCTCAAGGCCGGAGTGCCTTTCTGTCCCCCCGAGGGCGATGCCGGCACTGGTATGGTTGCAACGAACGCCGTTCTGCGTCGCACCGGCAACGTCTCGGCCGGCACCTCGTCTTTCTCGATGATTGTGCTCGAGAAAGAGCTGTCAAAGCCCTACGAGGTCATCGACATGGTAACCACCCCCGACGGTGCCCCCGTGGCAATGGTTCACTGCAACAACTGCACCAGCGACCTCAACGCCTGGGTGAACATCTTCAAGGAATACCAGCAGCTCCTCGGTCTTCCTGTCGACATGGGAGCCATCTTCGGCAAGCTCTACAATGCCGCGCTCGAAGGCGCACCCGACTGTGGCGGCTTGTTGAGCTATAACTACTTCTCGGGCGAACCTGTCACCGGGCTTGCCGAGGGTCGGCCACTGTTCGTGCGTAAGGCAACCGACAAATTCTCGCTGGCCAACTTCATGCGCGCCAACCTCTACGCCTCTGTAGCCGTCCTCAAAATTGGCAACGACATACTCTTCAACGACGAGAAAGTCGAGGTCGACCGCATCACAGGCCACGGCGGCCTCTTCAAAACTCCCGGAGTGGGGCAGCGCATCCTTGCCGCAGCTCTCAACTCGCCCATCTCCGTTATGGAGACGGCAGGGGAGGGCGGTCCCTGGGGCATGGCGCTGCTTGCCGGATTTATGGCTAATAATGCCGAGAAAAAATCGCTTGCAGGCTGGCTCAACGATAACGTATTCCTCGGTGCCACCGGCACCGAAATCGCTCCCGACCCCGCCGACGTAGAAGGTTTCAACAAATACATCGAAAACTACACACGCGGCCTCGCCCTAGAGCACTGCGCAATAAAACTCTAATTCCCCCAATCCCAAAAGTTGCTGCCACGACCCCGTGACAGCAACTTTCGTTTTAGGCGCAAGCGAAAAATCATCTTACTCTTTGTAGTATAGTGTAACGGCCTATCTTTGTGAACAGTTCGTCGTTGCCGAACTCATGCCATATGAAAGCGAACTTCGAATCCAACGAAAAGTTGGTGCCGAAGTCCGCTGTATGTGTTAGCGATTTTACGGTAGAGAACTTAGGCTAGATTTACGAAAGCGTGGGATGTTGCCGCAACTTCAACTTTTATGAGACAACGAATTATATATATTGCAATAATTCGGAAACAAATACATATTCAATTAATATGAAATAGGATAGCAATGCGATGAAAAGATATTTCATACTTTTATTACTACTATTACTACGAATATTTTTAATTACGTTTATAAATCCTATAAAAAAGGGGTATAGTGTAGAAATAATACCTACAGAATAAATGGCAATATTTAAAGGCAAAAGTTCAAAATTGAAATATCTAAGAACTGTTTGAAATAAATTGTAAGAAAAGCAAAGACACATTACGGA
>VSPF01000171.1 GCA_009775195.1 Muribaculaceae bacterium | reverse complement strand
CGACTGAAAAGGTTAGTTTGATAATCGCTATTATGTTAAATAGAGTGAGGGCGTGGTGCCCTATTGGTAAATAAGGGAACTGATTTGTCATATTTTTATTCAAACATGGTGCGTTGTCGGAGAATTTAGTTACTTTTGTACTGAAATTTCAAACTGGAACAAATGTACCGCAAAGGGAAACTATATTTTCGTTATGGCACAATGGGGTCGGCAAAAACGGCCCTCTTGCTGACTACGGCATATAATTTTGAAGAACGACACATGGACTACATGTGTCTGAAACCCATTATCGACACTCGCGAACAACGAAACGTGATACGCAGCCGCATAGGCATCGAGCGTGAATGCAGGTGGATATATCACAATACCAACCTATATTTATTCGCCCGTGACCTTTATAAGAAGGACGGCCGCATCGTAGACTGGTTCCTGATTGACGAGGCCCAGTTCCTGACGGCCGCACAGGTCGACCAACTGGCCCGAATTGTCGACGACCTTGGAAGTAATGTGATTTGCTATGGGCTTAGAACTGATTTCCAGACGCACCTTTTCGAAGGTTCGAGGCGTTTGTTTGAAATTGCCGACACGATTGACGAGATAAAATCGACGTGTAACTGCGGTCACAAGACCATAGTAAACGCACGAATCGATGCCTCGGGCAATATAGTAGAAGAAGGCGACCAGGTAGAAATCGGCGGAGACGACCGCTATGTGGCCGTGTGTCGTAAATGCTGGCGTAACAAGAGGATAGAACAAGCACAGCGCTCGGTGTTACCCCTCGAATTCGAGGAAACGGAAGACTGCGAAATCGAAGCTGCCAACTAAGAATACAAACCTAAACCATAATACAGACATGATATTGACCACAGTGGATGAAGCTGCCCAATATAAAGGTATTTCAATCTACCTTGATGCAGCGATTGACTGGATTCAAGAACATTTTAACGATGAATTTGTTAAAGGAGTATATAGCATAGACTGTGCCGACGGTACGACTATGACAGTAAAATGCTCAGAGCCTGCCCTGCTCCCCACCGAGAAGGCCACACTTGAGGCTCACGAGCGTTTTATCGACATACAGATACCGCTCAAAGGCACCGAGGGCATGGGGTGGTCACCGATAAAGTCGCTCAAGCATGTTAGAGATGCTTACAACGAGGCTAAGGACGTGACATTCTATGGTGATGCCGCCCAATGCGTGTTCCCGGTCAAACACGGCCAGCTTGCTATCTTTTTCCCGGAAGACGCCCACGCGCCGAATATCGGCCTGGGTAACCATCGGAAGCTTGTAATAAAAGTGCCGGTCGTATGACCCTGCAGTTTACTCCGGCACGAATGTATAACTGAATTAATTGCATCATGCTTAGAGTTAAACACCTGATATTTATACTTATATCCGTGGCTGTGTGCGGCACTGCCGCTGCACGCGGCCACGGCTTCATGCACCAGCGGCTCGAACCAGAGACACTGCAGTACAGAGTGATGTTTAAATGGGGCCTAATCAATAAAAAGGCCGGGACGGCAACACTCAGTCTGACTCATGATGCAAAAAGATACAATGCCTGTATGTCGGCTAAGTCAGAGCCTTGGGCCGACCGTATATTCCGAGTACGCGATACCTTGAAGGGCCATATGACCTATAGCGACTTCACGCCGTTATATTATGAGAAAATTGCTCACGAAGGCAGCGAACACAAACACGATGTTGTGCGTTATGATTATTCGAACTCGTCGCTTGTCAAGGCCGACTGTACGCGGAAGGTATATAAGAAGGGCGAACTCAAAATTGATGAGCGAAGGCAGATGTCGTCGGAGGGCAAAGCTCTCGATATGCTTACCTCGTTCTACTTCATGCGTACTCTGCCTTTCGAACAGTGGCGCCCCGGACATGTAGAGAGCGTAGATATATTCTCTGGGAAGCGCAAGGAACTGCTGTCGATTGTATATAGCGGCAAGGTCGACCTCGAAGTCAACGGAGTCGAACGCCCGGCATATAAAATAACATTCAAATTCACTTCGGGCGGCGGCAAAAAAACCTCGGACGACATGGAGGCATGGATTTCAGCCGATAATGCCCGTGTGCCTCTGCGACTCGAAGGCAAGCTGCCAGTTGGCAAGGTGCATTGTATACTTGACGAATAATCATGGCCGACAATTATCTTGAAAATAAAATGGAGGAATACCGGAAGGGGGCTGTACGAAAGCCCGAACGCCGTTCTCCTTCAGGTAACAAACCTCACACAGCCCTTATGCCCTGCGCACTACGTGGGGCCTTTGTCATTGGCGATACGGCACTGTCACCTTTATTGAAGGCATGTGCCATGGCATTGCGCGACACATCGTGTCGCACGGCGTTTTGCTGTACTGACAAAGCTGTCGGAGCAACGACCGCACAGGCTCTCGGATTGCAGTATTACCCGGTGCAAGACACCGGGTGTGCGACCGTAAGTGCTGCTGTTGACAAGGCTGGAGAAGCCTATGGCGCAATTGATGTGTTGGTTTACGAAGTGTCGGGCACCCTATATGTTGATGTGTCGGGTGCCCAAAGCACTATCTCACAGGCCCCCGACTGTCCGTTAGAGGTTTTTATTGCTGCCGCATCAAGACTGCTGGTATATCTCGCCCTACCGCAAAGCATTGACCTCTGTCTCGGAGGTCATTTCGTCATTGCCGGGGACGGGCACTTATCTATAATCAAGTAAAGAGGCATCGAACTTCACGGCACTCCCGTCGAAGGCCGCGTCGAGGGCTCCCGACGCAATCATTTCGTCGCGATTACCGACGATTACTCTTTTACGGCTCTTGTCGGCCACAATAATATAGTCGGCCCGAGATACAGCGGGGGCAATATCGTGGGTAGACAGTACGATGGACTTACCGCTCATAGCAAGCCGGCGAAGCAAGTCCATGGTCTCGATGCGTGCAGCCACGTCGAGAAATGCAGTCGGTTCGTCAAGAAAAATCAATGGCGTATCCTGGGCAAGGGCACGCGCTATCATCACTTTCTGACGTTCGCCGTCGCTCAGCGTGGCAAGATAGCGGTGCGCGAATGACGATATTCCCACATCTTCCATCGCCTTTGCCACCACCTCTTTGTCATTAGCCGACATGCCACCGAAGAGCGATATAGATTCGTTGCGGCCCACAGCCAGTGTCTCTTCTACCGTCAGGGCCCCGCCCCCGGTTCGCGAAGTGCTTACGATGGCCCTCAGTCGCGACACCTGCCTGCGGCTGACATTATCGATGTCGGAGCCACACAACATGATATTACCTGCGATGGGTGCCTGTAATCCTGCGAGTGTACGCAGAAGTGTAGATTTACCGCTACCATTTGCGCCGATAAGAACCGCGAGTGTCCCACGAGTAAGTTCGAAATCTATATCGGTCAGCACCGGCTTACCGTCATAACCGACTGTAAGGTTATTGCATTTTAGAGCTTCGTCCATATCAGTTGAAATAGAGAATTTTCCTACGGTTTAATAAGACGTATATAATCACCGGTACGCCGATAACAGGGGTAATTGCATTGATGGGGATATTGCCGGGCATAAATAATGAGGGCGATACAGATAATATCTGACATAGCATGCCAACGAATGCCCCGGCAAGCACAGTAACAGGGAGAACTGTGCGGTGATTCGACGAACCGAGGGCCATCCTGGCTATATGAGGTATTACAAGCCCGATAAAGCCAATGGGGCCGCACCATGCCGTGACCGTGGCAGTCAATGCTCCCGAAACGAGCAAAAGGCCCGTGCGCACCCGACCGACATTTACACCCGCGCTATGCGCGTAGTCTGCCCCAAAAAGGAGGGCGTTGAGACTGCGTATGTAAGGAAACGATATCGCGATGAAAAGCAGGCATAAAACAGCGAAATAAGGAAGGATTGACAAGTCCACGCTGCTAAAGTTGCCAAGGCCCCACAATACGAAACTATGCACGGCTCGCTCGGGTGCAAAATAATTGAGCAGCGATATTATAGAGGACGTGAGGTAGCCCACGAGGATGCCGATAATGAGCAACATCTCGGAAGACCTCACAGCGGCAGAGAAAAGCAGCAGCACACCCAGAACCAACATTGCACCCGCAAAAGCCCCTGCCGCAACTGCCAAGGCCCCCCAAAGCCCCACATACGATGCCCCAAGCATTATCACGACAGCCACACCAAGACTCGCTCCCGACGAGATGCCCATAATCGAAGGGCCTGCAAGAGGATTGGCAAAGCAGGTTTGCATCAATAGTCCTGCGACCGCTAAGGCTGCTCCGGCAAGTAAGGAGGTAAGCAGTGCCGGCAGCCTGGTCTCTATGATAACGAAACGAGACATCGCGTCGCCGTTACCGCACAAGGCATCGAAAGCCTGCCCCGGGCTTATGGCCACACTGCCGAGTAGCAGCCCGAGAGGTAGACAAATAATGGTGAGTACCGTAAGGATGGACAAAACCGTCGTGGTGCGCCTATTAGTCATCGTGTATGCTTGAAGTATTGTAATTCGTAGCCCGGCATAAGTTCCGGATGGAAAATGGCGATATATTCTGCCAACACTTTGTCGGGATGGAAAGCGACATCGTTAAATATATTACGCTTCTCTGTATCGCAGCTATATATATTGCCGCGTTTCCATGCCTCGAAGGCTGTATAACGCGGATTGAGAGCTTTGAGGGTCGACGTGGTAGTCTCGTATCCGTAAGAACGCACCAGCCACAAGTCGGCATCGAGAGCCTTTGCGGCGACCTCTTCGAGCGATAGCGACAGAGAGCCACTTCCGGTGGTGTCAGCCCATGGCCAGTCTGCACCGGCATCGGCATATAGACGCGCCATGTAACTGCCGCCTTGCGGCACGTACCACACGCCCGAATATTCTGTCTCTGCGAGTATTTTTGGTCGCGGCGTTGTCGCACTACCGGCCTTGAATACAAGCGAGGAATAATTGTCAATCACCTTGTCGAGAATATCGCGTGCCTCCTGACGTTTGCCAGTCAGCTCTCCCAACAGCAAAATCCATTCCGCACGGCCAATCGGCGTCGGCTCCATATAGTCGGCACATTCTACAGCCGCGACCCCGGATGGATATTTGGCACCGGCCACACCCTGCATCGGTGAACGCAGCACGGCCTTTACTCCGCTTGCAGCCATCAGTTCGACCGAGGGCGATGATACGGAGCCCAGGTCGACTATATCTCCGCGACAGAGCAATGCGCTCACGGTATCATCAGACATAAAATAGTGGCTGTCGGCAATGGCTGCGACCTGGCCGAGGGCTCCAAGTTCTTCGAACGCACCTGTGTGTACTGAAGAGAATACCGCAGCGCGTTCGACCGGAGTGCGTATGACTACTATATCGGACGGCAAAGTGTCGGGTACGACGGAATCGCGGTCTACGAGCGCATATCGCGCAAGCATCTTGTCTTCGTCCCACGGGTTGGCAATATCGACCCTTACGAGTCCGCCGCCGCAGTCGGCAATAGTGAGGTATTGTGCGTGCCTGGTAAGAGTGTCGGCCGACACGACATCGTCGTAAGCGAACGAGGCCTCCCTTTTACACGCACAAAGGGCGACGCCTGCAAGCATCGCCCATATGATAAGAATTTTTCTCATGCGTTTTCGCCGTAGGGGTT
>VSPF01000170.1 GCA_009775195.1 Muribaculaceae bacterium | reverse complement strand
TCACAAGTGTGAGCAAGATGATTTACAACTGCTCGTCGCTGACCGATATCCCCGAAGACCTACTGAAGGATGTCAAGAACAATTGCAATATCGCCTACTTCTTCGGTGGTTGCAACTCGCTCAAGACCGTTCCCGAAGGCATCTTCAAATCTCTCACCAACGTCAATTCTATCGGTAACCTCTTCGAGAACAACACCGGTATTGAAGACGTTCCCGAAGGCCTCTTCCAACCGATGAAGGGCACGCTCACAAATATCTCGTATGTATTCAGGGGCTGTACGTCGCTCAAGAGAGTTCCGGCCAAGCTGTTCGACGGCTGCACGAAAGCTACTACAGTGGCATATATGTTCAGCAACTCGGGCATCGAGGAAATCCCGGCCGGCTTCTTTGACTTCGCCACCGTTGTCTACAACTTTATGGACCTCTTCGACGGTTGCAAGAACCTGCGCAAGGTAGGGTCGGGCTTCCTCAACAACTACAAAGACGGCTATACCGGCAATTCAAAATTCTCATTTATCTCTGCATTCCGTTACTGCGAGAGCCTTACCGAACTGCCCGACCAGTTTGCCAGCGAGGCAACATGGTCGCGCGTCGAAAACTTCAACAGTATGTTTAACGGTTGCAAGAGCCTTGAGAAAATCCCCGAGAACTTCTTCAAGGGCCTCGGTACAGGTCTGTACAACAACAAACCATTCAAATTCTCAAACCTCAACTCATTGTTCTGGGGTTGCGAGAAACTTACCAGCCTGCCTCTCGACGTTTTGTTCAACAGTCCCAGCGGCCTCTTATGCACCAGCTTCTCAGGTACATTCTTAGACTGCAAATCGCTCACCTGCAAAATCCCGAGCTACACACTCACCGTAGGCGATAAGACCTACGAGGTAATGCCCTGGGAACGCAAGAGCTATGTAACCAGCGAGGATAGCGAAATACAGGCAGCCGCCAAGGCCGTCTTCGGCACCTCCACAAACTATAGCGGCTCACGCTTCGTAGAAGGCGCCACCGGCATCCAGGGCTGGAAGTCGATACCCGCAGACTGGGGCGGCGGCGACGACGGCATCACCGCCAAGCCCGACGTAGTTGCCAAGATTACCCATCCCGAGAAACGCGAGTACTACACGATTGTATTCGACTACTTCGGCACACAGGTAACCGACTTCACCTACTACCTGAGCACTACCGCCGACATCAAGAAGAACCTGCCCAAATATGGCAACTCGCTCGAAAAGATGGTACGCGACAATGGCCGCTTTATCTACCACGACGATTACCAGAGCCACTTCTATGCACAACTCAACAGCGAGCTCGGCGGCGGCCTCGAATTTACCGAAGCCGAACCCGAGACCGAATACGGCATGATTGTCCTTGTCGAGAACTCTATGGGCTATAAGGTTATCTACACCACTGCGACGACAGGCTCGATTCCCACCGGCACGGCAGAGTTCGAGAAATTCAAAGGCACATATACCGTCAAACCCGCCGGCACCGTTACCGACACCTACGGTATCGACGACGACGGCAACCCCTACGTCCTCGACACCCCCGTTCCCTCGTTCGACATCACAATCGACACCTACCGCACCGACTCAATCTACACCCTCTCGGGCTGGGGCTATACAATCTTCGACGAGCACAAGCTCCACGCGATGTTCAACCAGGAAACAAAGTCTATCGAGCTGTGGAGCGGCAATCCGGGCAATGTAGGCGTAATGTCAGGTTTCCCATTCGACAAGAACGATAACCCCGACGCGATTTACAGTTCTTATAGTGTAGCCTTCATCGGCATAATCGAAGACCCCGTTTCAGGCCAGTACAGCATCTGGTCGGCAGGCAGCAACAACGAGTGCTATCTTGCAGGCACATATATAGATGCCCTCAACGGTTTCAGGCTTATCGGCCAGAAGAGTGATTACAACAGTACTACCCAGAACGATATCTACTGGGCCGGCCTTGAGGCCTCTCTCGGCATGGGTTCACAGAGTGGTTCGCAGACCTGGATACCGCCGCAAATCCTGCGTCCGGAAAATAGGTTCCAGTACCAGGGTAAGGAGTATACCCTCTACCACCACGGCCCCTACACCGTGACCCGCAAGTCGGCAGCCACCACAGCCAAGGCCAAAGCCCCGGCACGCAAGGCCGCCGCAACACAGACCCAGAGCCTCACAGCAAAAATACGCTGACATAACCAACGACAGTGGGCACACATCGACAGTGCCCACTGTCATACTTTCTTTTAACACAACTGCTTAAGATAAATCAATGAATAAATATATACTGACAGCTCTCGCCCTACTCGCCGCCACGACAGCGGCCTCGGCTCGTCACCTCAGTCCCGAAGAAGCCCTCGGACGACTGGCCACATGCAGCGACGCCATGCGGGCCCCGGCATCTGTCACAAAGTCTCCAAAACTCGTATATTCGGCAAAATCTGCCAACCTCGAGCGCGTATATGTTTTCGGTAATGCGGCAAATCGCGGCTACATGGTGGTCAGTGCCGACGACGTGGCACCTGCACTTTTAGCCTACTCCGACAGCGAGACGCTCGATATCGACAACATGCCCGACAACATGCGCTACTGGCTCGACGAATATGCACGCCAGATAGCATACGCCGCCCAGAATGCCGAAGGCGACGGAGAGCCTGCCGGGCCGCAAATCAAACAACGCCCCGACGTGGCCCCCAAGCTCACAACCCTCTGGGACCAGATGGAACCATACAACATGCGCACCCCTACCGTGCAGAACCTGTCGACACCCACTGGGTGTGTAGCCACTGCCCTCGCCCAGATTATGAACTGGCACCAGTGGCCCGTACAACCC
This sequence comes from Muribaculaceae bacterium, assembly GCA_009775195.1. GTDB lineage: Bacteria > Bacteroidota > Bacteroidia > Bacteroidales > Muribaculaceae > CAG-873. The sequence continues at coordinate 2,818 of VSPF01000170.1, read as the reverse complement.
AAAGGGCAGAAATCGTACACATGCACCAATATCGGGAAACTCAGCATCGACTACGACCGCATTACTTTCGAATGGGACAAGATGCTCGACCGTTATTATAGCTCAAGCCCCGAAGAGAATATCGACGCAGTATCTTGGCTGATGATAGCCGTCGGTTATGCGTGCGAAATGTCGTATGCCCGAGGCGGCTCGGGAGCAAGCGGCTTCAAAGCCGCGCTGGGCATGACCGAGCATTTCTCTTACAGCAAAGCCCTGACTCTCGAAAACCGCAACTGGTACGGTATCGAAGAATGGGCCGACCTTGTATACGACGAATTGACGACCAACGGCCCTGTATATTACGAAGGCTCGGGTACCGGCGGCGGACATGCCTTTGTATGCGACGGCTACGAATCGTCGACCGGCTTCTTCCATTTCAACTGGGGCTGGACTGGCAAAGGCAACGGTTACTACCGCCTATCGGCCCTCAACCCCGACTATGCCGGTGTAGGTGGCAGCCTTTTAGGATATAATTACTCGCAAGATATTATAAAAGGGCTCAAAAAGGCCCCTGAAGGGGTCGAGGAAGACTATACCTACACTTTTGCGCCGCGCATGGGCATCAAGCCCATACAGACCGAGGTAAAACTTGGCGAGAGGGCATCGGCAACCGGTTACGACACATCCGACGGCTTCATGAACTATTCCCTTGTGACAGTGCCTAATGTCGAGTTCGGCCTCAGATTCCACAATGTGGCTACCGGGGTTGACAAAGACATACTATCAAACAATGGCAAGCACGACTTCGCGCCAAACTACATCACTAACGTAATTGTCTACAACGTCCCGGCCGACCTCGAGGAAGGCGAATACCTTGTAAGCCCGCTATGGCGTCACGACGAGCAGGCATGGCAGACTATGCGCGAACAGCCCGGCACCCGAAATGACATCAAGGTAACGGTAAAAGACGGTGTAGCACATTACGATTATGGCGAGAACAAAGGCCGCATAGAAATCGAGCTTCTCGAAGGCCCCGAATTCTACACAACCGTAGGCGAATTTACCGTAAGCGGCACCATGAAGGCTACCGGCTCGAAAGATTTCAGGGGCACACTCACAGCCGTATTCCTCACACTTGACAAGGATGGCATCCCCCAGGTTGTAGACCAGGGATATGACGATGTACAATACGAAATAATGAGTGGGACTACCACTGATTTTGAGTACACCTCGTATCCGCGCACCCAGAAAAACCTTGTCGACGGTGCCGACTATTACTACATCGCCATAGGCAACACCGTTACCGGCGAACTGGTAAGCCCCTACTACCCTATCAAAGTTGGCAACCGCTACGGCAAGCTGCAAATGTCGACCTACAATTTCAAGGTCATCAACTCCAACTTCCTCGACCCCGAGAACGTAAGCGTCACCGCCATGGTCAATGTCAAGGCAGGCGTATACAACGGCCCGTTGGCCCTTGGTTATTCGCTGACAAAAGACCCGTTTGAGCCCATCCGCTTCACCATCGGCGACGATATCGAACTGATTGCCGGAGACGACAAACAAATCACCATAACGGGCATCTTAGACGATGTCGAAGCCGGCGACATGTACTACACGCACCTGCTTTATAAAGACAAGGACGGCCAGTGGGCCCAACTTTCCAACTATCCTGTCATCGTGTCGGTCGGCAAATCGTATTCGGGTGTCGAAAATGTCGCTACCGGCGAGGACGAGGCTGAATATTACGACACCTTCGGCCGCAAGGTCGCCAACCCGTCCCCCGGCAGCATCTACATCCGCGTGACACCGCAAGGCTCTAAGAAAGTGATTTTCTAATCCTATACCCCAATACTATGCCCGGGCCCAAGCAGCCCGGGCTTTTCATGTGAAGCGGACATTTCTGCTTTTTTGCGCAACTTACCAATCTTAAATTATGTTATTCGACATATTATTGCTAACTTTGCGGAAAAATTGGGGCCAAGGCCACCGAGCCTGCCCATAAGGTGTAATTTAAGGTAATTTCATGGATTTCATTAGCGATTTACTCATGCCTGGCAACGTGAGCATTGCATCTACTTTGGTGCTGTACTCCTTTGTCATTGCTGCGGGTATCTACATCGGCAAGCTCCGCATCTTCGGGGTCTCGCTCGGTGTGACATTCGTGCTCTTCGTCGGAATCCTGATGGGTCATTTCGGCTATGTCGTCGACAACGACGTGCTGAAATTCGTCAGGGAGTTCGGCCTCATTCTATTCATTTTCTCGATAGGCCTGCAAGTAGGCCCGGGCTTCTTCTCGTCGTTTAAGAAAGGCGGCATGAGGCTCAACTTCCTTGCCGTCCTCATCATCGCGCTCAACGTTGCCATAGTGCTGTGCATCTACTACTTCGGCAACATCCACGACATCTCGGCGCTGGTGGGCGTGATGAGCGGCGCAGTCACCAACACCCCCGGTCTCGCCGCCGCCCAGCAGACCGTGAGCCAAATGGCCGGCGGTCCCGAGCAGGCAAACATCATGGCCTCGGGCTATGCCGCCGCATATCCCCTCGGCGTTGTCGGCATCATCCTGTCGATGTTTATCATCAAGTGGATATTCCGCATACGGATTGACGACGAAATCAAACAAATCGAGACCGACCAGGAAGACTCGCAACTCAAGCCCTACTTTATGACCGTCGAGGTCGAGAACAAGCTCGTCGACGGCAAGACCATGCTCGAGCTTCACGATATCGTGAACACCAACTTCGTAGTATCGCGACTGATGACCACCGAGGGCAACATCGTCATACAGAAATCGTCGACCTAAATCTACACCGGCGACAAACTCAAGATTGTATGC
>VSPF01000017.1 GCA_009775195.1 Muribaculaceae bacterium | reverse complement strand
TCGAATCGAATGTATGTATCTTCCATTTCCATAGAGGGTTTTATGTTATTTTTCTGCAAATATATGCTTTTTCGCCAACACGGCCAAATACTCAAATATTTTTCACCTTGCCACCGGTCGTAGAAGTCATTTCGCTGAGTTTATCGACATGAGTGCGCACACTCCCGCCGGTTGCCGCCGATGCTTTGCCTCCGGTGATGTCAGCAGCCACTTTCACTTTGCCGGCCGTCGCAGCCTCAAGGTCGACCTTGCCAACCGAACCAGCCGCCACTTTGACTGAAGCGGCTGTGCCGGCATCTGCATCAAGGCTGGTGGCAATAGCCTTGTCAATGGTAATCGAGGCAGAAGTAGATGCGTCTATATCGAGCTTGCCTTCGCAAATTATGCTTGTCACATGCACTGTTGCTGCAGTTGAAAAGTCAAAGTCGGCCTTTTCACACTTCACCACGCCCAATACAATGCTGCCCGACGTAGAACCCTCAAGGTCGAGACCGCCATCTACGACAAGCGGAGTTGTAACTTCAACTTTAGCAGCGAGTGTGGCAGTGATTTCATCGATATTGCGCGACGATACTGTCAAGGTCGCATTGAGTCGGCCGTTTATATTTACATCATTGTCAATCCACAACTTTAGAGTCCCATGGTCATTTTTGACCTTGATATAATCGATGACATTGTCGGGGGCGTTCAAGGTGGCAGTACCGGGTGTGCCAACGCTATAGACCACATCGACACGTGAAGCATCTATTTCATCGAAGTTGCCGAGAGAGAGCTGACGGGTGACCATATTATTGCTCGGCCTAATATTTGTTCGGGAACCATTCCCGAAAACTACGGCGTCCTCGCCATTATGCCCGGCATCAACCGAGACACATGCCGGCAATATAGACGTGGCAATAGCCACGACCGACAATGCAGATAGTAAAGTAATTCGTTTCATCATATATGAATTTATAGAATGTTTACTACTAAGACGCAAAAAACAAAAAAATGTTACACCCTACCCCCAAAATTTTCGCCGTTCCCATCGATAAGACTTTGTCACCGTAGTAATAATTACGGCGGTGACAAAATACAAAAGCCCCGGCGATGCTGTCGCCGAGGCTTCTTTATCGTAAGTCTATCGTTTATTTGTAATCGGTTTCAATCAAATCATAGCCCTCAGCCAACGGCCATGGGGGACTAACACTACCATCTTCCTCTATTGTGGGCTCGGTATAAAAAGCCCACTTAGTTTTTAACATATCCTTGCGTCTGGTCGGGACAGACAGCTCATGCCCATACAATTTTGCCGGGAAAGGCTGGTCGGTAGTTTCAATGCCGGTTGCCTCAAAATGATATTTGCCATTATCGGCATCAGCACTAAGTATCAAGCCGGGCAGACCACAGAGTTTCCATGGGCCGTCAAGAATCGGAATTTCAGGTGCGAACCAGGCCTTCCAGTGTCGGCCATGATAGTTAGTTTCTGCGAGAATACATTCATAACCGAGAATAGTCTTAGTCGAATCCGATATTTCCCAGTTTTGTTCATCCATCTTTTCATCATAATGTCCTAATTCTCCTGCAGACTCGTTATAATGAGATATTTGTCCCTCTCCCAACATTTTTATAACGTATGTTCTTGACCCGGGAAGTAATGCAGGACGTTCACCGGCAGCGTTTGCCGCTTCGACCATACTGTTGAACTTAACAGTACCTTCCGGAGTCGACAGCATAGAATCGACGAGCAACGACCTCGGACAGTAATAGTGTGATTTTTCACTATTTGCCAACAGTAGCATTTTCTCTGTTACCATAGGGCCATTCCAATTTTGGTGAACGTCGTCATATCCAACCTTGATTTGGGCTTTTTCTTGTGCCATAACACCAAGTGCTATAATACACAAAGATAGTAAAGTAAGCAGCTTGTTCATTTTCTAAGTGATATTGAGATTAATAGCTCACGGCCACGAAGCCAGCGTTGACTTTCAAAGGAATAGAGCTGGGTATATGTGGTGTAATTGTAAGTCCGCTGATTGAAGATATTGCTTAGCGATGCCGAAAACTCCAAATGTTTATTGTACTTGAAGATTAACTTCGTGTCAAGCAAAAACATGTTTTTGTAATTATCCTCGGTTAGCTCGTTGCGGTAATGCTCTCCGCTTATGTGCCATTCCCATTTCTTGTGAGGCATGATATTTAGCATCAGGTCGTTCTCCACATTGCCGAGCCATGAAGCTTTTGTATCGTCAAGGGCAAGTTGGCTTGAAGAGAAGTAGAAACGGTAGTCGAAACTGAGCCAGCGTAGCGGTGCGCCATAGAGTTTTGCACCGACTAACCACGACGTGCTGACCGAGTTAACTAAATTGTCCTCGGAAATTAAATGTAACTCACCGCGTCGAAACGAGCCATTGATGCCGACAGTTCCTCGCATAAAATTGAGTGTCTTGCTAACGCTTCCGTTTGCCGAAAACGAACGTCTGTTGCTCTTGGCGGGCGAATAAGAGTAGACAACATAATCGCCATAAAGCTGTTGGGCAAGTGTATATGGGCTGTGGTTCCACGAGTGCGCGACTGAGGCATTGGCAAATAGCCCGTGCCTGGTATGCTTATATGAGAACCTGGCTGACACGTTCTGCGAAGTGGATGTATAGAAGTCATCTACACCATGGAGAAACGAACGATAGCTTGTCATCAAATATCCCGGCAGGATTAAACTCAAATCCATCGGCGAACGGCCCAAACCTCCATTCACACCAATAGCGAAACGATTGTTTGGCTTCCAGTTTATGCTCAGCGAGGGCGAAAAGAACACCTCGCTGCGGTTGGCAAGAGCCTTGTCAAATGTATAGTGTGCAAAGATAATAGGTGCATTCAGCGAAATGTCGACACGTTTTACCCAATACTCCAGCGAAGGAGTGGCATATAGCGAAAAATAGTTTGTGTTGACAACACTGGTCATATCGTCGGACACATCAGCCATTTGCGAGAGATTTGATTTCATGGTTCTCACATAGCCCTCAACGCCGCCTTCCATGCTGATTGTGATACCATTAACTGTAAAAGAGTAGGAAGCACTCTCGTTAGTACTGAAAGAATGGTCCTTGACATGCTGACGTATAAAATCGCCGCTCATCGAAACCGAAAGTGTCTGAGGCAACGACTCCCATTCATTTTTACTGCTAAAAGTAACCAAATGCTTATCTTTAAATCGCTTGATAAGTTTGAAATCATTAGCGACATAGTAGTCGGGGAGCGATGCCGACTGGTCGTTGGGCAACGAGCCAGTCATACTGAGGCGCACATTATCCCAGCTGACATTGGTTTTAAGAGTATTATTGATGTAGGATGTCTTTTGATTAAGTTCATAGATAAACTCGCCCGACAGCGCATGTGAACGGTCGGTGCCGTCTCGGTCCTCTGTCACGACCCTGTTGCCGCCACTCAGATAATAAGTAGTTATATTGGCCGCCTGGGCAGTGACGCGGTTGAACGAGTAGTCAATCTGAGATTTGAACTCGCCACGGCCCAATTTCCAAAGTGCATTGGTCGACACAAGGGCCGAACGATTAAAGAGTGTACGTTTGCGGCTAAGGTTAGGAACACCAGGTAGTGACACACCGATATATCTACTTAAACTCGTGCCTCGACCTCCGGCAAAAAAGTCTGCAGCCTGCGACAAAAGGTCTTCGCCGATATTATTTGTCTTAAATGTCGTAATATTTTGAAAGTTGGGCAATACCGCCATTGCAAACAGCTCACCGTCCCATATCGCTCCCGAGGGCTGCCACGAATAGCCACCTCCGGCATCACCGTGAAAAGTCCATGTTGCTTTCGCTTTCTCTTTAAGTTTCAGGTTGATGGCTGCTTTGCTGGAGTACATCAAACCCGATAGCACCTGCAACGGCTGATGGTTCTCCATGATTTCGACAGCACCGACATCATCATGATTTATGCCATTGGTTGCAATGCCATATTTTCCACCAAGCATATCCGAGCCCTCGATATAGAACTTGTTGATATCTTCGCCCTGATACTGTATTTTGCCCGAACTCTCTACATTGATACCAGGCATACGACCAAGCACATCGCCAATCGAGCGGTCCTGCTGCTGCGCAAAGCTGCCAACATTATAAGTAACCGTGTCGCCCTGTTCGCGTATGCGGTCAGCCTTGACCGTCACCTCTTTAAGCAAAGTCTTTCCAGGTTCAAGTTCAATAGTGAGCGGAAATGAAACACTGTCGAGTGATATTGTCTTCTTTGTAAAGCTCATCATCGACACTTCCAACCGACAACCATTCACGGCCTGGAGAGTCAACGCAAATGTCCCGTTTTTCTTTGAAACACCGTATTTCTTAATCTTTCCGTCATTGCCCTTGACAATGACAGATGCACCTGCCAAAGGCTCATGATTCTCCTTGTCAACGACTGTTCCCGACACGTTTACCTGTGCCATGACATTTATGCCGACGAGAAAAAATAGCAGATATGTGATGATACGGTTCATCTGAAATATTCATTTATCTAATGGCTTGCACATGCAAAATTACGCGGATTTTTCATAAACACAAACTTTTTAACATAAATAATCGGCTAATTTGTAGAATAATTCTTTTTTCCTTTTCGCATCTTCATAATTAGTACTCCCCTATTACCTAATAGTACTAATCAAAAACAGCCAGACGATTAGCACCTTAACCTTCAATTTCCTTTTGTAAAAGTTGAAGAGCTTAAAGAGCTTAATCCCTAATAAGATTTGGTCTTTTAGAAGATTAATCGTAATGAGGGTGTTGCAGAACTTCCATAATTGGAGCGTTTTCACGTTTGTTAACGCCATGTAGGCTTTGTAGGGCACATTGAAATTCCAAAATTTTAGTTCTGCAACACCCTCGCATGAAGTTTTATAATCGAACTAAGGAAATAGAAGAATTGCGACGCATACAAGGACGAGCCTTTGAGTCCCGGTCGCGAATGACAGTTATAACCGGACGGCGCCGTATCGGTAAGACGTCGCTTGCTCTGCGCGCCACGAAAGGCGAATACCCGACGGTATATTTATTCGTCAGCCGAAAAAATGAAACAGCCTTGTGCGAGGAATTCGCCGGACTAATCTCTTCGGCTCTCGATTGTTATGTCCCATCGGAGATAAGAACATTCAAATCATTATTTCAGTTGTTGATGGAACTTGCAAAGACGCGCAAGTTCAACCTGATTATTGACGAGTTTCAGGAATTTTTCAATATCAACCCATCAGTATTCAGCGATATGCAGAACATCTGGGATTCTTATCGCAACGATACGCATGTAAACCTTCTATTGATGGGTTCGGTATATTCGATGATGCACAAGATATTCGAAAGTTATCACGAGCCACTATTCGGCAGGGCTGACGCCACTATACGTTTATCAGGTTTCGGAACAGAAACGATGAAGGAAATTATGCATGATTTTCGTCCTGATTACACTAATGACGAGCTGCTTGCCTTTTATTGCGTTACAGGCGGTGTACCGAAGTATATAGAATTGTTATGCGAGGATACTGATTTATCAATCGACGGCATAATCAATTTCATTGTAAGAGACAATTCCCCGTTCGTAAACGAAGGCCGCAATCTGCTCATCGAGGAATTCGGCAAAGATTATGGACTGTATTTCTCTATACTTAGCTGCATAGCCTCGGGGACAAACACGCAGGGTGCAATCGAAAGTGCCCTGGGTGGAGTGACAGTAGCAGGACATCTGAAACGTCTGATTGAGGATTACTCGCTCATCAAGCGAGTACGTCCGATTATGTCGAAGGCGCGCTCACAAAATGTGCAATACGAAATTACCGACAATTTCCTAAAGTTTTGGTTCAATTATTTCAACCGAAATCAAACATTGATTGAGCTTAACAATTTTGAGCATCTACGCGAAATCGTCCTCTCGGACTATCCGACCTTCTCCGGCCGAGCCCTTGAAAAATGGTTCCGTCTCAAGATGGTAGAAAGCCATCAGTATTCAGACCTCGGCTCATGGCGGGAACGTAAGAAGGGAAAGGATGCAAACGAGATTGACATCGTCGGCATAAAGACTGACGGCAAAACGGCCTTAGTCGCCGAAGTAAAACGCCAGCGTTGCAACTACGACCACAAGGTTTTTATAGAAAAAGTAGAACGCATCAAATCGTGCCTGCTCATGAAATACGAGGTAGAGACAAAATTACTCACCCTTGATGACATGTAAGATAATTTAAGTTTCGCAAGACTATGACTTGCGAAAGTTGAATAAATCATTAAATTTTGCCGTTTGGTGTAAAACACTTATCTTTGCAATCCAAACTAATCTCAACATTATGACCGAAGACGATATCAAAAAGCTTCGTCGTGACCCCGACGGACTTTTAACATACGAATACCTGGCCAACCATATCGGCGAATGCGGACCCGAAGAAATCGACAGCCTAATCGACAATATGAGCCGGGTAGACCTCACCGGGCAGTTCCTGGCAAGTGCCGCCCGATATCTCAACGCTATCGACCCCGACGGTTACGAACCTGCCATACGCACACTCGTGGCCGGGGCCATTGACAAAGACCGCGAACACAAATACCTGCCCGACCTGCTGCAGGGCCTCTACGGCGAAGACTACGAGGTTCGCGCCAAAGAGCTGATTGCTGCCGACGACAACTTCCGCCGGATTTACAAACGCCTCTTCCCGACAACGGTAATATAATCACAGCGATATGCACAACATCTTTAGCCGGGTCATAGGCCTCGGCATAATTTGTTTTGCGGCCATGGCCTGCAACTCGGGGGCCTCGGCCAAGAACGACAACGACACAAAAATAACAATGGACAACACACAGACACCCGATACTACCTCGGCCCGCGTCGAGGTCGAAACCACCGAGGGCAACTTCACCGTGATGCTCTACGGCGACACCCCCAAACACCGCGACAATTTCTTGAAACTCGCCCGCGAGGGTTATTACAACGGCACCCTCTTCCACCGCATCATCAAAGACTTCATGATACAAGCCGGCGACCCCGACTCTAAAAACGCTGCCCCGGGGCAACAACTCGGTGCCGGAGGACCGGGCTACAAGATTGATGCCGAAATCGTATTCCCCAAGCACTTCCACAAACGCTATACACTTGCCGCTGCGCGCCAGGGCGACCAGGTCAACCCCATGCGCCAGTCGTCGGGTTCGCAGTTCTATGTCGTAACCGGCACAAAGCTCGACTCGGCACAGGTTGTCCAGATGGAGCAGCGCCTCAAGATGGGCCGTATGCAGAAAGCCTTCAACGACCTGGCCATGAAGCACCGCGACAGCATACAGGCCATGCAGATGCGCGGCGACCGTGCGGGCCTCAAGGCTCTGCAAGACACCCTTGTAGCACAAGTCGAGGCACAGGCTGCCAATGACACCACCCCGGCCATGACACCCGAGATGAAGGCGGCTTACACCACCGTCGGCGGCGCACCACACCTCGATGGCGACTACACAGTGTTTGGCGAGGTAATCGACGGATTCGACACCGTTGACCGCATCGAAAAAGCCGAGACCGACGGCCGCGACCGCCCCAACAAAGACATCCGCATCATCGGCATGAAGGTCCTCAATCAATGAGCGACAACGCCCTGACAGTCAATCGCCACACCCTGGCCAACGGTCTGCGCATCGTGCACTCGCCCGACACGACCACGGCCATGGTGGGCATGAATATACTCTACGACGTCGGTTCTCGCGACGAGAAGCGGCGCCGTACCGGCATGGCCCACCTGTTCGAACACCTGATGTTCGGCGGCTCGGCCAATGTCGAAGATTTCGATGCCGAACTCGAGCGCGCCGGGGGCCGCAGCAATGCATGGACAAGCTGCGACTTTACCAATTTCTACCTCAGCATACCGGCGCAAAATGTCGAGACGGCCTTCCATCTCGAAAGCGACCGTATACTTGCGCTATCGTTCTCGGAGCGGTCGCTCGAAATTCAAAAAGGCGTCGTAATCGAAGAATTCAAACAGCAATGCCTCGACCGCCCCTACGGACGCATGATGCACACTCTGCGCGATGCCATGTACGACCGCAAGCATCCCTACTCGTGGCCGACCATAGGCATCAAGCCCGAGCACATTGCCAATGTCACAATCGATGATGTAAAGAAGTGGTTTTATGCCCATTACGCGCCCAACAATGCCATATTGGCCGTGACAGGCAACATCACATTTGAGCGCGTGGTCGAGCTGGCCGAAAAATGGTTTGGCGACATACCGAGCCGCAAAATCGCACCGCGCCGTCTGCCCTGCCCGGGGTTCCCGACCACCGATACATACCGAGAGGTCTACGACTACGTGTCGGCGACCATGGTCGTGGTGGCCATACCGATGTCGGCCTACGGCACCGAGGCATATTTTGCTGCCGATGCTATCACCGACCTGTTATCGGCCGGACGTGCCTCGCGCATCAATGCACATATCGTTCACGACAAGGGGCGCGGCCTCATCACTACCGCCGATGCCTCAATCATCGGTAGCGAACACGAGGGAATATTGATGATGATTTCGCGCCTAACAGGCAACAGCGATGCCGATATAGCCCGCGCACGCGACCTGCTCTTAGACGAAGGTCGCCGACTGGCTATCAACGGCGAAATCACCGACCGCGAATGGCAGCGGTCGCTCAACAATTTCGAGTCGACCTTCCGCTTCGGCAACGTGGGCTATATCCCCCGCGCCAGCAACCTCGCCCTGGCCGAATATCACGGCGAAGACCTCAACCGCCTCGTCTCCGACCGCCGCGCCCTAAGCCCCGAAATAATTGCCAACCACGCCGACATACTCTTCAACCACACCCCAGCCGTCACCGTGGCCTACCGCGCAAAAAGTTAGCACATATTTGCATATAAATTCAACAAATAAGTTTGTTGATTACATTTATTCTCCATAATTTTACGACAAATAATTATGGATAATAAACCATGCGCACTGACCGACGATTATTTATAACTATCGTGCTTATATTTTTTTGCGCGATATATGGGCTTGCAAACGGAAGTCCTGTCACAAAGTATTCGTCAATCAACCGCCTGGCGAATCCCGAGCCTCTAAATATTAATGAAGTATATATCGTAAACGAGCAAGTTAACATAAGCCATGTTGACGGCTATAACTGTTTCGATATTACTTATAAACTGAGAAACGAATCAGACAAAAATTTCCCCGACATCGATTACGGTTTCCCTATCGATTATCTTGTTGCCGATTCTTTAGAGACCCCGACTTTTGTAGATGATGAAATAATAGAAAAAATAAGCGAAAGAGGATGGAATAACGAACTAATTAAAGATGTAGTTTTCACTTTTAATGGCCAGCAACTTTCTCACCATATTTCAAAAGAAAGCGTCAGTGCAGCCTATTATGACACAGAAACATTTGGGGGTGATTCTATTCTTGTCGATGCCGTAAATCGTCGGTGGTTTTATACCATATTTAAGATGGGGCCAAGGGAAGAAGCTGTTTTAAATGTGCGATACAGGGTATTTGCAAATAAATTAGAGAATTTATATGCAGACCAATTATCATATTACACCCGAAAAAGTGAAGCCCCAAACACAGATATATTCAACCATCCGTTGATAAGTCGTTACTTTTGTGATAATTTCACAATACTTTACGACTTCACGCCGGCAAAACATTTTGGTAAAGGCTCTTTTTATATTCATGTTGACATCAATCTCGACAATCTAATCCAACCCCACGTCAATTTTGATGGGTATGATTTCTACGCTCAACATATAACAAGACGTTACTGTAGACCAGACGACAAGTTAGAGTTGTGGATATCTCATTCTCCTGATTTATCGAAAGATAATATCGAACGCATTATTAAACCTTTTGTAATTTCTGCATCGGAATATAGTCTTGAACAAAACAGAAATCATGCTACTATTAAATTAAAAAAGCCGTTATTTGTATCAGAAATCGCTTGCGAAATCGACACAACACAGGTAAAGTCGATAAACTCTGTAGTTACTTACGCCGACGGTCAGAAGAAGAAATATATATACAAGTCAAATGATTATTTAAACCCTGATAGAGTGATGAAATCTCCGATGATTCTTACTATCACGGACTTATTTCATGACACAGCCGAGTGGACAAAAATTGACGATGACAACTACATTTTTGATAGAGACACCGACTTTGACCAAGAAAAATTTAAAATAAAAGAAATCGAGCTAATATTCAATCTTAAACCTTCGCCATCATCACTGCAAGCCTTTGGAGACATAAGATTACTCGATTCTCGATTTAGCAAACAACCTTAATATCAATATACTAATCACACATATTTTCTCTGAACCATGAACACAAAATTTATTGTCGGCGCGGTGTGCCTAATTGTCATGAGCGCGGTCGGCGCCGGGTGCTCGTCAGCATCGAGCATAGAAACACCGGCCGATAACCCTGTGGCATCAAAGCAGGCCACCGTTACGGCCGGAAACGCAAGGTTTACCGTGCTGACACCACGTATGGTGCGCGTCGAGTACAGCGACAAGGGCATCTTTGAAGACCAGGCAACCTTTACCGTAATAAACCGCGAGTTACCCGTGCCACACTTCGACGTGGCCGAAACCGACAGCACACTCGACATACGCACCGACAACATGAGGCTGCACTACCGCAAGGGCAGCGACCCACGCCTCGACCCGGCTGCGCTCACCGCATACCGCGACAATGCCCCGGCATGGCACTACGGCATGGCCGACACCGAAAATCTCAAGGGCACCATGCGCACCCTCGACGGCTATGACGGCTCGAAAGGCCCTCTGCCGCTCGACAACGGCATACTCTCGCGCTCGGGATGGTCGGTAATCGACGATTCGCCGGCAACCGTGCGCTCCGACGGCAGCCGTTCGCTGGCCTTCGGCGACGCTGTGCAGGGCATACCATGGGTGACAAAGCGCAGCGACCCCGATGCCCTCGATATCTACCTCTTGGGGTATGGCCATGACTACGTCGATGCCCTCGGCGACTATATACGCATCGCAGGCAAGATGCCGATGCCGCCGGTATATGTATTAGGGTACTGGTACAGCAAGTTCGCCCCCTACTCTGCCGAAGATTATCGCACTATGATACGCGAGCTCGACGAGAACAACATCAACATCGACGTGATGATACTCGACGTTGACTGGCACTGGGACGGCGGCGAACCCTATAGCACCGGGCGCGGAGCCTGGACGGGATGGACTTGGAATACTAACCTCATACCCGACCCCGAGGGCCTTTTGAAACACATCCACGACAAAGGCTTGCACCTCGCCCTCAACCTCCACCCGGCCGACGGCGTGGCATACGGCGAGGACGGCTACGAGGCTATCTGCGCCGACCTCGGCATGGACACAGCAACAAGGGCTTCAGTTCCTTGGGCACTTCACGACTCAGATTTCTACAAATCGTTTTTCAAGCATATCATGCGTGCGCGCGAGGCCCAGGGTGTTGACTTCTGGTGGCTCGACTGGCAGCAAAAACTGACAAACGACAGCGTCGACGGCCTCGGCCAGACATTTTGGTGCAACCATGTGTATTTCAACGATATGAAGAACGGCCGTCCCGACCGTCGCCCCCTGATTTACCACCGTTGGGGCGGACTTGGCAGTCACCGCTATCAAATCGGCTTCTCGGGCGACACCTATATAAATTTCGAGACGCTTGCACAGGAGCCCTACTTCACATCTACGGCCTCTAACGTATGCTACGGCTATTGGGGCCACGACCTTGGCGGCCACCTGCTAAGTCCCGACGACCCCAACGACCCCGAGCGACTCATCCGCTGGATGCAGTTCGGCGTCTTTACCCCCATATTCCGCACCCATGCCTCGAACCAGGGCAATATCGAGCGCCGTATTTGGAAGTACGACGAGATGCCGGCCATGCGCGACATCGTGAAGCTACGCTACCGCCTGCTGCCCTATATCTACGCCGCCGCGCGCCAGAGCTACGACACCGGCGTGGGCATGTGCCGACCGATGTACTACGCCTATCCCGAACTCGACGAGGCATATACCAACCCGGGTCAATATTTCTTTGGCGACGACATAATCGTGGCCCCGGTTACGCGCAGTGCCAACGGAGCCTCGACGGTCAGCCAAAAGGTATGGCTACCCGAAGGCAAATGGTATTGCCCCGACCTTGGCCGAACCTTCGACGGCGGCTATGCTACTGCCGACTTCGCCCTCGACCAAATTCCCTACTTTATCCGCCAGGGGGCCATCATACCTTGCAACGGCGAGGACATCAAAAGGGCCAACAGCATGTATAAGCACCTTGTGCTCGACATCGTCACCGGTGCCGACGGCACAACCACGCTCTACGAGGACCCGGGCGACAACCGCGACTACGCCACGGCATTTAGCACTACCGAAATCTCGCAAAGCAAGGGCAAACTCACCATCAAGCCGCGCAAGGGCAGCTTCGACGGAATGCCCGCTGAGCGCAGCTACACCCTCAAAATCCACGACGGCAAAGGCGGTATCCGCACCATCGCCGTACCCCCAACCCCCTGCAACCAAGAGCTGACAGTGGAGATATAATTTAAGTTTCGCAAGTCTAATGCTTACGAAACTTAAATAATTTCATACATTCACCCCCCCCTTTCATACAACGCCCGGCAAAAATTATTGTCGGGCGTTCGAAATTTCTATAAATTCGCGTATATCAAATAACCCAACATCTGCACGAGAAAAAACTAAAAAAGACATTTACCTTCCGACCTCGCCGGGTATGGGATATAAAGAAATAGAAATGAAAAAGCCGAGAATTAAGCACGTAATGGCAATAGGCGCCACCTGCCTGTTGGTCGTATTTATTGTAATTATAGTCTGCGATGTGTTAGTTACCTCTAACGCCAAGGCACGAACATTCGATGATGTCAGCGATGTTCCACACAACAAAGTAGGTCTCTTGCTGGCAACCTCGCCGATAACTCCCCAGGGGGAACATAATTACTACTTTGACAATCGCGTCAAGGCGGCTGACGAGCTATACAAAGCAGGCAAGGTCGACTTTATCATAGCCAGCGGTGGTGATTATACCCGAGACCATACCAACGGCTGCGACGAACCCTCGGCCATACGCGACTCCCTTATTGCAAGGGGCATCCCTGAAAACCGAATAGTGTTGGATTATGACGGCACAAGGACACTCAACTCTATAGCCAAGGCACGAGAGATTTACGACCTCGACAGCCTGACACTGATTTCGCAGAAATATCATAACGAACGCGCCCTCTACCTCGCCGACAAATATGGCCTCCACGCCTTAGGCTACAATGCCGCGCCCTCGCCAGTGCGCTCCAAGCGCATCAAAAACACCCTGCGCGAATACCTCGCACGTGTGAAAATGTTTATTGATTTAAAGCATGAGAGCATCCCTGATTTCGAAAAGTGTGATGTCTATTTCGAATTGCCGGATAATCAGACAACCGCAACCACAACCTCATTTCTTGACCTTTTTTATGGAATGGAGAAAGATTCCACCGGGAAATACTTTGATCCATTATTAGATACTATACCGGGCTTGATACATAAAGAATGTAAAAGTATCTGGTACAGCCCTATGGATAGCGTCAGATTCGAAATGTCGATGGGATTGTATATTGATAAAAGTTATCCTTCCGACATCGTAAAGGATACCGTATTTAGTAAATTAAACGCCGTTATCCCCACAGGTTTTTCTTATGACATTGATGAGAAACAAGATTCATTATTGAAAATCGGGGTTAATCCCGCACAATCGGCAGATGCTTTCATTCGCGGCTGGGAGAAAATCTTTAAGAAGGCCAGTTCTCTAAATGGATATAATTCAAATTTCTCAAATTATCCTATGATTATAGGGTCGAGAGGCTGCGCCGTATGCCATAAAATTTATGAAGATTCAATATGGGCTACATACATTGTTGAGATGAGTGTGGATTATCACGGTTCTAATGGATGCCCCAGTTCTGCAGATTACTACACAGTAAATAAAAGCACCGGCAAAATACTCTCTATTAAAGAATTTATGGCTCAACGGCAGTCTACAATTGAGAGGCAGATTCGGAAAGAATATGTAAAGACAGCCACGTCAAAAGGTTTTAATCCATCAGATTATACAGCCGAAGAATTAATCGGCAAAGCAAATGGCATCGCAAAACTAAACAAAGGCATATTGTTATATTTTCACCCATATAATATAGGGTGTGGAGCTGAAGGCCAATATAATCTTATAATACCTGTTAGAGAATGAAAAAATTCGCGCTAAATAGAATCAAATAATTCGAATGTATCACAGTACAATTCGGCATAAAGCATTCATTGCCATAGTTGTATCTTTACTGCTATTCAAAGTAATCTGGGTCGCGTGGGCGTGTTGGGGCAATGGTTCGGTCGAGGACGAGAAGGAGGATTTGCTGCAGCGGAGAAATTATCTTGTCGACAAGGTCGTGGTTGAGCCTCGGCGGTTGCTCCACGAGATGCCGGGCGATATAGGTGTTCAGTATCAAGGCGAATGGGCTTTGTATTCGTGCTCGATGCTGACCGAGGCTTTGGCCAATATGGCCGAACTTTATCCTGAAACCAAAGACGATGCAGTGGCAGACATCGACAGTCTTATCAAGATAGTAAAATCTCCCGAACTTCGACGGTATGATAGAATGCGCTGGGGAGAAGACCCTCTCGAATCTTTAGATGGTGACAAAAGCCATGTGTCATATCTGAGCCATCTCGCCTGGATGATTGGCAATTATAAGCGTATCGGTGGAGACGAGAAATACAATCAGCTCCACGATTCACTCTGCGCGACGATGAACCGCCGCATACTCCAATCTCCCATTCTCAATATTCCTACCTACCCCGGCGAACCTGTCTATATACCCGATATGATGGTCGCAATCGTCGCCCTGTCAGATTTTGCAAAACTTACCGATGGCAAATATTCTTCTACCATCAATCGCTGGATAAACCGGGCCAAGGCTGAATGGGTTGATGATAAAACCGGGCTACTCGTATCATTTCTCAACGAGAGCGGAACGGTTGATTCTACGATAAGAGGCTCCTATGCCGCCCTCAACTGCTATTATCTGACCAAGATTGACACGGCTTTCGCCAAAGAGCAATACGACCAACTGAAAACACATTTTCGCCAAAAGTTCCCGGCAGCGGGGCTCATGGAATATTACGACCGCTCATGCTGGGTTGGCATGGATATAGATGCCGGGCCGGTAATACTAAATCTTAGTCCAAGTGGTACAGCTTTTGCCATTGGCAGTGCTACTTTTTTCGATGATAACGACTTTCGCAACAGGCTGCTAAAAACAGCCGAAATAGCCGGGCACACAGTAAAAAGGGGAAATAAGCGCCACTACCTCCTCGCCGACATAGCCCTGGTCGGCGAGGCTATAACCTTGGCCATGAGGACAAATCGAGCAAAACAAGGCACCTTGGGCACGTAAGCCCAAGGTGCCTGCGTGTTATGAGAAGAAAAATCAGAATTTATATTTGAAACCGAACTGGAACAGGCCCTGGGCGCCGAAGCCGGCCTCGGCAAACATGGCCCAGTCGCGGCTGAGGTCGACCTGTGCGCCGACAGGAACAATCTGGAAGGCACAATAAGCCTTGGTGTAGCTGTCGTCGTGGCGAGGCTGCATATACGAGAATTCCACGCCGAGACCTACCTTGGCATAGAGCGAGACGATGCTGTTGCGGTAGTAGTGATAGCGGCCATTGAGCATCACGGCATGGTAGGCCACATTGCTATGCTCGGGGCCCCCCTTTGTCGTCGATGACGAGAAGGTATACGACGGGCCAATCCATATTTTAGGCGTCACGCGGAAGTTGAGCCCCACATTGAGGGCGCCCCAGGCGGTGTTGACATGCTTCCAGCCATCTTTCATATCAGTAGCATCCATCTGGGTATAAGCTCCATACGAGGCTGTTATTTCTGCTTTCTGGGCCGAGGCTCCCATAAGGGACGCAGCACCTAAGACAAGGGCGAGGATTACTTTCTTAAACATGATGTATGATATAATTTGTTAGAATTTATGAAATCAAAACGACCGGACGGGGCAAAGTGTTCATTTTTGCACGAATTTATTTAAAATAAATCAAAAGTAGAAAAATTTGGCAAAACAAGAGAAATATGCTACCTTTGCAGCCAATCCGTTGTCTCACGACAATCATTTCCAACCAATAAGTATCATTTCTCGACAGAACTGCTTATGAAAAAACTTTACTTCGCAATTTTATGCGGGTTACTTTGCGGCAATATTTCATACGCCGCCCCCCGGTTCGCAGCCAAGAAACAGGCACAGTCGGTGCGCCTCGCACCAAAGACCCCGTCGGCCCCTCTGTGGCGCCCGGCCACCCAGACCGAGTATATGTATATGGACGGCGAGTGGGTGGAACTCGGAACAGTAAGCTTTACCTACGACGAGCGCGGAAACGCTATTCTCGAACTGGTAGAGGGCGAAGACGGCTCAACCAAAACCGAAAAGACCTACGATGACTACAACCAAGTGCTCACATCGTTGCAATCATACAGTGAGGACGGCACCGAGTGGGAAAACGAGTCGAAATCGACCTATCAGTACGACCCCGTGCTTCACAGCTACTATATAGTACGCATGGGCTATGACTGGACAAACGGCGCATGGGTCGAAAACTTCAGATGCGAGACAAACGAAGTGACCCGCAATGCCGGAGGCAATATAACCACGATAATCAAGAGCCTGCCCCTTGGCGACACTATGCTGCCGGGCTACAAGCTCGTGTGGGCCTACGATAATAACGCCACAGAGGCTACCAGCATGACATACTACACATGCCCGTCGGGCGACGGCACTACATGGGAAGTGTACAACGACCTCGAATACCGTAACATCAAATGGGCGGCCACCGACGGCCAGATGACCGAGGCCGACATGCTGTCGTATGTCGAAGGCAACAACCGCCTGGCCTCGTGCGAAGTGTACTACGACAGCGAATTAGACGGCCACATAATCGCCACCTACGATGACAATGGCGGCTACACACTACAGGAGACATATCCCGACCCGTCGCAGGTGGGAGTTTCGACAGTCAAGACCATTACCGACAGCAACGGCAGCTACACCGTCACCATAACCGAATATTTCGACGAAGACGGCAACTATAAACCCAAGCCCCAGTCTATCATAAAAATCGTGTCAGAGTTCAACGACCACGGCGATGTAGTGAAAGACGAGCTCTACGAGGTTGCCAGCGACGGCTACGAAGAACTCGCCGAAGGATACGCCTACGAGTACACTTATGACAGCAACGGCAACACGACCGAAGTAGTAACAAAAATATATGATTACGACGAGGACCAGTATTTCCCGGAAAACAAAATCACCTATGGAGAATACAGCCTGATATCGGGCCTCGAAAATGTAATCACCGACGGCGATACACACAAGGAATATTACGACCTGCAGGGGCGACGTGTCGAAAACCCCACGACCGGCCTCTACATCATTGTCAAAGGCGGCAAAGCTCTCAAGATAAAATTCTAATTCCATCAATACATTATGAAAAAGTCATCTCTACTATGCCTCGTGTTGACAGCGGCCATGTCGCTGTCGGCACAGCAGCCCTACCAACGTATCACCGGGGCCGGAGCCGGCTCTATCAAAACTCTCAACACAGCCGGCCACTCGCTGACAGCCAAACCCAAAACAATGCTTGCCGCCAAGGTCGAAGCCCCGGCAAACGCTGTAGAAGTTCCCTTTACTCACGACCTTGGTAAAAATGGCAGTGCAGAGACCCCCAACTATACAATCATAAATGTTGACAACGACAGTCGTACGTGGAAAGTCGGAGCCACCAATGGCTATGGGTCGTGCATGGCACCCAACGAAATCGATGCCAACAATGACTGGCTGATTACAGTGCCTATCCATATGACTCCCGGCGACTATGTATTAAGTTTCGAATTAGGCTACATGTCTGGCACCGGTGTCGAACTCGATGTAAAAATGGGTACCGCACCCACTGTCGAGGCTATGACGACCGAAATAATGCCTACGACAAAATTCACCGTCAAAGACATGACCAAATACGAGTTCAACTGCCCCATCGCCGAAGAAGGCTATTATTATATCGGCTTCCACAGCACCACCACCAAGGCAATGAAGAGTGCTACCAAACTGACAAATGTCAGTGTAAAAGCAGGTTCGGTAGAGCCTCCTGTCGTTGTCGACCCACCGGAATCGGGCACTCTGACCTACGAACTCGCCCCCAAAGGCGAACTCAAGGCCACTCTGACCTACACCGCCCCGACCAAGACCAAGGGTGGCAAAGACCTTACCGAAATCACCAAGGTAGTGCTCACCTCGCGTTGGGAAGTTGACAAATTCACATTCGAGAACGTAAAGCCGGGCCAGGTAATCACACAAGATGTCGAACTCTATGCCGGCATCAACAACCGCTTTACCGCCGTAGCCTATGTAGGAGATGTGGCAAGCGACAAAATCGAATATAAGAGCATCTGGGCCGGCCCCGACACCCCACTCGCACCCGAGAATGTACACCTCACTGTAAGCAAAGACTTCATGACAGCCACACTGTCGTGGGACGCCGTCGGCGAGACGGGCGAACATGGCGGATATGTCGACCCCGAGGCCGTGACATATTATATATTCGATGCCTTCGGCTCATATTACGACCCCGCCATAGCCCAGACTGGCGAGACTTCGTATACATTGAGTTACCCGGAACTGAACGGTCAAGATTTCTTTGCATACCAGGTTACAGCCGGATATGGCGAAAACTACTCGCTTGATAACACCTCGAACATCGCTATTGTCGGCAAGCCTTCGCCTCTGCCCTTCACTGAGTCGTTTGCCGGCGGTATTTACGACGGCATGTGGCTCTCCGACCAGTCATCGACACAGGGCGGACAGCAGATGGGTACAATTACCGACGATTATTTCGCATCGCTCTTCGACCCCGAAGACCCCGAGGCACCCAAGCCACTGGCATCGCAAGACGGCGACAACGGCTTCTACTTCTGGCTACCCTATGAAACCGACGTAAGATACGGACTCATATCTATACGCGCCGACATATCTGCCGCCGCCCACCCGGTGCTCGAGTTCTGGTATCAGGGCCAGGGCAACGTGATAGAGGTTCTTGCCGGTACCGACCTTGAAAACCTCGAAACTATCGAGACTATCGACCTCAAAGCCAAGCCCACCACCGCATGGACGCAGGCTCGCATCGCCCTCGACAAATATAAAGATGCCGGCGTTGTGATGTTCGAACTGCTCTTAATCGCCCGAGACAACGACGACGAACACACATGGAGCATACCTCTCGACAATATACGAGTACGCGACCTTGCCGAAAAAGACCTTCACATCGTGACCATGACCGGTGCAACCAACACCAAGGTCGGCAACACTATAAAATATACCGCACACGTTGAAAATCTCGGCACGCTGCCGGCTGTGCCCTCGATAAGTTGGGAAATCAACGGCAAGAGTGTCAAAGCCGAAACCGGTGAAGAAATCGCCCCCAACGGGTTTGCCGATTACACCTTTGAATACGAAGTGCCCCTCAACGCACCCGACCAGCTTGCCATATGCTTCAAAGCCACCCTCGCCGGCGACGCAACCCCGGCCGACAACGAGCGCAAGGCCACCATCGCCGTGAGCCGTGCTTCGTTTGCCACTATCACCGACCTGTCGGCGACAGTCAACGGCAACGAAATCACACTGACATGGAGCAAACCCGTCATTGGCGAACCTACGCCCGAAACCTTGACCGAAGACTTCGAAAACCCCGACTACACACCGATGTCGATTAGCGGTGCCGGAGCATGGACAGTGCACGACGGCGACGGAGTAAAGACTTACAATGTATTCCGCGAGTTCTACAATCCCTACCAGACAATGCCGTTGGCATTCCAGCTCTTCGACAATGTTGTAGCCAATATTCCCGAAAGCTTCCAACCCGACGCAGTTGCCCATAGCGGCCAGCGATTTATGCTCGGCGTGAGTGCGCAAGGTGCCGTAAACGACAACTGGCTCATATCTCCCGAATTGTCGGGCAACGCCCAGACCGTCACCTTCTGGGCTAAAAGTTTCTCGACAACATGGCCCGAGACATTCGAGGTTTATTACTCTACAACCGACAACGCTCCCGACAGCTTCACCACAAAGGTTGAAACAATAGAAGGTACATTCCTGGATGGTACAGTACCCGAAGTTTGGACTCAATATACCGTAACCCTCCCTGCCGGAGCAAAATATTTTGCCATACATCACAACAGCTACGACACCGTTGCCCTCTTTATCGACGACGTAACCTATGAAGCCGCTCCCACCCAGCCTGCCGACCTGGCCATAGACCACTACGAAGTATTCTGCAACGGAGAGAAAACCGGCACTACCACCGATACGAGCTTCACACATAAGCCGTTCAACGACGATACGGCCGACGGCGACTACGACTTCGAATATGTAGTCGTGCCTGTCTACAACCACGGCGCCGTAGCCCCGAGTAATACTGCCAGCGTGCACATCGCATATAGCGGCATCGAACAAATCAATGCTGCCGACATCGATTCTACGACAGTACTTTACAGGCTCGACGGTGTACGTGTCGACAGTGAAATGGCGACACCCGGCCTATATATCATTGTCAAAGGAGCAAAAGCCGTCAAGGCGATAATCAAGTAACGCTTTACATCGACACAGTCATCGCGGCCCCCGGTTATGGGGGCCGCGATTTTTATATACCCACAAGCAAACCAAAGCGTGTATATATGTGTTAGTTAGTTATATTATCAACGTTTCAAACTGATACAGAGATGAAAGACATTACCACCAACCTCTTCCGGGTAAAGAGCCCGAGTCAGACTCCGACAGCAGGCGGACTCCTCGTAGCCGAACCTTTTATGCGCGAGGGTTATTTCAATCACGGGGTAGTGTCGTTAATCGACTACGTACCCGACGAAGGCGCAACGGGAGTAGTGATGAACAACCGCACCGAATACCTGCTCGGCGAACTCCTCGAAGGCATCGAGACCCAGGCACGCATACCTGTGTTTTGCGGCGGGCCGCTCGGCCAGGACAGGCTCTATTTCCTTCACACCCTCGGTAGCGACATCATACCCAACGCACGCAGCTATGCCCCCGGCATCTATGTCGGCGGCGACTTCGACGCCGTCATAGCCTACGTAAACTCCGGCTATCCTACCGAAGGCGCCGTGCGCTTCTTTGTGGGCTACAGCAACTGGACCGAGGGGCAGCTCGAACGAGAACTGCGACAAGAAAGCTGGGCCCTCGCCCCCACGCCGCAATGCCCCGCCGACCTGCTGCGCACCGTCGGCGACAGTTACTGGCACCGGGCCGTGCGCTCTCTCGGACCGGCGTACCGCCCCTGGACACTGCTGCCGCGCAATGTAAGCGCAAACTAATGCTATCACAAAAGAATCATACGTCGCCCCTCGCTGAATACTTTTTCAACGAGGGACGATGATATATCGGGGTAATAGTTGTCTGAAAAAATAGTTGCTTTGTAGACTATTGTGCGCTATTAGCTTACTGTTCTTTCGTATGTTTTGCAAATTTAGGCAAAAATTTTAATAGTACAACAATATTTTCAAAAATTTGCAAAGATTTTTTGTCTATGCCGATATTATCTAAATAATAGCTTGTCTATCTCATCGGTTTCTGACGATAGAAATTGAAGCAAACTTTTGTTTGCACAATTGAAAGGCAATGCTTAAATTTGCAGTGCAGATCTAACTCTAAAAACTACTTTATGAAGAAACACAACTTTTACGCCGGGCCGTCGATACTGAGCGAGTATACAATCCAGAATACGGCCGACGCCATCCTCAATTTTGCCGGCACAGGATTGTCAGTGCTCGAGGTGTCGCACCGCAGCAAAGAATTCCAGGCCGTTATCGACGAGGCTACAGCCTTGGTAAAAGAGCTTCTCGACATACCAGCCGGTTTCGAAGTGCTCTGGCTCGGCGGTGGTGCTTCCATGCAGTTCTGCATGATACCCTACAACCTCCTCGCCAAACGTGCCGCATATCTCGACACGGGCACATGGGCCTCGAACGCCATAAAGGAAGCCCGCCTCTTTGGCGAGGTCGACGTTGTGGCATCGTCGAAAGAAGACGGATATACCTACATACCCAAAGGGTTTGTTGTCCCGGCCGACGTCGACTACTTCCACTACACCAGCAACAACACCATATACGGCACCGAGACACGTGTTGACCCCGACGTGCCATGCCGCGTAGTTGCCGATATGAGTTCTGATATTTTCTCTCGTCCCATCGATTTCAGCAACTACGACGCAATCTATGCCGGAGCGCAGAAAAATCTCGCCCCCGCCGGCGTGACACTCGTCATCGTGCGCGAAGATGCCCTCGGCCACGTCGACCGCCCCATTCCCACCATGCTCGACTATCGCACCCATATCAAAAAAGGGTCGATGTTCAACACTCCTCCCGTGTTGCCCATATTCTCTGCCTTGCAGACACTACGCTACTACAAACAGCTCGGCGGTATCAAGGAACTCGAGCGTCGCGACCTCGAAAAAGCCGCCATGCTCTACGAGGCAATCGACGAGAGCAAGATGTTCCGAGGCACTGTCACAGACCCGGCCGACCGCTCGATTATGAATGTTTGCTTCGTAATGACGCCCGAATATAAGGAGCTTGAAAAAGACTTCATCGACTTCTGCAGCGCACGCGGCATCGTCGGCATCAAGGGTCACCGCAGCGTCGGCGGCTTCCGTGCCTCGCTCTACAACGCCCTGCCCATCGAGAGTGTGAAAGTACTCGTCGAGGCCATGCACGACTTCGAGGCTACCCACTGATTTACAACCCCAAGGCAAGTAACAATGAACGTACTCATAGCCACCGAGAAACCATTTTCGGCCGCCGCTGTCGCCCAAATGCGAGGCGTGCTCGAAGATGCCGGCCACACAGTGACCCTTCTCGAGAAATATAAAAGTGCCGACGAGCTCCACAAAGCCGTGGCAACAGCCAATGCCCTGATTGTGCGCAGCGACATTGTCGACGCAGCCGTCATAGCCGCCGCCCCAGTACTAAAAATCATAGTTCGAGCCGGAGCCGGATACGACAACATCGACCTCAAGGCCGCTGCCGACGCCGGAATAGTAGTCGAGAACACACCCGGTCAGAACGCCAACGCCGTTGCCGAGCTCGTAATGGGCATGGCAATCATGGCCGCACGCAACAAATATGCCGGCACAACGGGCTTCGAACTCGGCGGCAAACGCCTGGGCCTCCATGCCTTCGGAGCCGTCAGCCGCCACGTGGCACCCAAGGCCAAGGGCTTCGACATGACTGTCACAGCCTTCGACCCCTACTGCCCTGCCGAAGTCATCACCGAGGCCGGCGTGGCCGTGGCCCCCGACCTAAAGGCCCTGTATAGCGGAAACGACTTCGTGTCAATCCACATCCCCGCCACTGCCGAGACCAAAGGTAGCATCGGGCGCGAACTCATCGCCGCCATGCCCAAGGGCGCCGTACTAATCAACACCGCCCGCAAGGAAGTCATCAACGAGGCCGAGCTCGAAGAAGTACTCGCCGAGCGACCCGACCTCAAATACTTTGCCGACGTGCGCCCCGGCAATGCCGACGTACTGCTCGAACGCTTTGCCGACCGCGTATTCTTCACCCCCAAGAAGAGTGGTGCCCAGACAGCCGAGGCCAACCTCAACGCCGGCGTAGCCGCCGCACGCCAGATTGCCGACTTCTTCGCAACCGGCTGCACAAAATACAAAGTAAACTGACAAAAAGTTAGGGGCCAAGAGGCAAAATCAGAGGGAGAAAGATGCAAAACAAAAGAAACCAAAAAAAAAAAAAAAGGGGAGG
>VSPF01000169.1 GCA_009775195.1 Muribaculaceae bacterium | reverse complement strand
TTCTTTTGTTAATAACTGTGAATATTTGCTGCAAAGTTAACCTTTTATTTTGCAACTGCAAATCTAATAGGAGGTCCAAGCTCCTATTGTAGATACCACTATAATCCCCAAAATTTTAACATTTGCACTAGAAACTCGGCTTGACCCGGGATTGTTCTCATCGTCGTCTTGGAATGTCGGCGAAAAAAAAGCGCAGGACGGTCCGGTTTATCTTCACGGGGCATCGCCAAACGCCTACTTCCAAATAAACAGTCCACTCCCACGCCCGTATATCGCTTCCCCTACAGGGGGAATGGATATGCGAAAGCATGAGCGATTTCGGAACTGCCTTATCCTTGGAAGTGAAAAATTTGGCGATTTTCGTAAAAGAATAAAGCTCGAAACGCTTATAGTTAATAAAATGTCTGTCAAGCGGGCTATGCCCTCAAGACGCTGCAAATATAAGCGAAATAGATAGAATAACCAAATTTTAGACTCGAAGCTGAGAAACATGATGTGTGAAATATGAAATTTTTTTTGATGCTTGGGCGAAAATTTTGGAATTTGGCGTATAGATTATAGAATGAATAAAAATGCAATCTGAGCTGCGACGGTGAAGTCTGAACGGAAACCTCCTTCTCGCGCAGCGTGACTGGCCGCCCGGTGACTCCGGGGGCGAATTGGTTTCCGGCAATCCATTAATGAACCGACACGATGTAATAGCTCGTCAGACCGTCAACGAAAAACCTTCCTCTACTCCCAGTCATTACTTTTAGCAACAAAGTGCCTCGAGCAGGCACGCATACACCATATCATCATGGAACTCAAAGGAAGATACAGCAAAGACTGCATCATATATACCGACAATATCGAGCAAGAGGCCCTGTCGATGGTCTACTCGTTTGTCAACCACCCGATGTTTAAGGACGCCAAAATCCGCATCATGCCTGACGTACACGCCGGCAAGGATATCGTGGTCGGTTTCACGGCCCCGTTTACCGACCATGTCAATCCCGACCACGTCGGTGGCGACATAGGCTGCACCGTATCTACGGCGATTACCGATATACCTGTCAACCCCGGCCACTATGCCGAAATCGAGGCTGCAATCCGCGACTGCGTAAAGTTCGGCATGACAGTTCACGGCTCGACCCAGTTCAATACCAAGGAGTTTATGGCGCATCTGCAACGCCGCCACATCGAGGCTCAGCGCGACTGGCCCGAGTATGTGGGAAACTTCGACTTCTCGGAGAGCGGGATTACGCGCATGCTCAAGCGCATCGATATGGACGAGATGAATTTCTACCGCGCAATAGGCACGGTCGGTTCTGGCAACCACTTCGTGGAGATTGGCGTGACACCCGAGGGCAACTACGCCATAACGGCCCACTGCGGCAGCCGCAACTTCGGTCAGAAGGTGTGGAAATACTGGAAGACCGTCGCCGCCGACCCTCACCGGGTGGCGGTCAACGGCTACCTCGACGGCGATGCAATGCGCGGGTATATCACCGACATGGTCATAGCCCAGGCTTACGCCGAGTATAACCATATTGTGCTCCAGCGTCTGATTTTCGACGTGCTGCGCCGCGTGTCGGGCATGTCGGGCAAGATTACCGAGCAGATTATAACCACGCACAACTATATCGACTTCTCGATGCGTATGATACGCAAAGGTGCCGTGGCCGCTGTCGAGGGCAAGAAGCTCGTCATACCGTTCAATATGCGCGACGGCCTCATCGTGTGCGAGGGCCGCAGCAATGCCGACTGGAACTGTTCGGCCCCTCACGGCGCGGGGCGACTGCTCAAGCGCAGCGAGGCAAAGGAGCTTATCGACATGGACGAGTACCGGGAGTCGATGAAGGGCGTCTACTCTACCTCGGTAGGGCGCGGTACACTCGACGAAAGTCCCATGGCCTATAAGGACCCCAAGGAAATTTTGAGCCTGATAGAGCCTACCGTCAAGGTGCTATACTTTATCCGCCCCGTCATAAACATGAAGGACCGTGGCAACGCCTGACGCGAATACAGCTTCCAAATAATAATCTTCAAAAACAGTAGTCCGGAGGGGCCCCATCCTCCGGGCTATTTTGTATGGTTTCAAGCAAGGGATTTTTTCTTTATTCGCGGCACGATTTTCAACCGCTTTGATTTTGAAGTGTTATACAAATGTATTACTTTTGTGGTGTAATTAATCTAAGAAATATGAATACTGCATCAAGCATACGCAAACAAACCTCGTTCCGTCTCAGCGAAGAGCTCCTTTTACGATTACAGGCAGAGGCTAAACGTCATAACCGTAGTCTTAACAACCTTGTAGAAAGCATATTGATGGCCTTTGTGTCGGAGCGGCCTAACAAGACAACTCTTGCAGCTATGAAAGAGGCCGAAACCTCTGACAATCTTGAAACACTCGATTTGGGCAGTTTCCGCAGTTTTGTCGATTCTCTATGAACACACTGAAGCTCACATCGCAGTTTAAGAAAGACCTTAAACGGTATAAACATAAAAAGACATCATAATAGACAAACTCGAAACAATCCTTAATTTACTTGGGCAGGGATTGCCTGTTCCGGAAGAGAACCGACCTCATTTATTGGCAGGCAACTATAATGGTTATATGGAATGTCATGTTGAAAATGACACTCTATTGATATGGTGGAATAAAGAAGCCGGTGTAATCAAACTTGTGCGTTTTGGCACTCATTCTGAATTGTTCTGAGTCTTTTTTATCCATGTAATTAGATACATAAGGCAATCTTTATTTAGTGGAACTGAAATTCTTGTGAATCGACTTACGGAATTTTAACATTTAATAAATAGAAAGATAGCCGTTGAATGGCTGCGATTTTGTAATTTTGCCCCATTATGCAAGCAAAACTTACGATTGACCGTGGCAATACGGCGATTAAGGCGGCCGTATGGGGCCCCGACGGACAACTTGTCGACACCCTCAAGGGTGACGAAAGCCTGCCTGCCGGCGACCTTGTCTTAGCCATGGAGCAGCGTGTGCTTGCCGGCGAGGGCCATTTCGACGCTATATGCTGGTGCAGTGTCGTGGCTTCGGAACATGCCGACGATACCGCGTCGCTCGAGGGGCTGTCGCCGCGTGTAGTCGAGCTTACAGCCCATACGCCCATGCCCCTTACCATTGCATACCGCACGCCCGACACGCTTGGTGCTGACCGATTGGCTGCGGCCCTGGGTGCGCGACACCTTGTAGGCCACAACAGGCCGTTGCTTGTGTCGGATATCGGTACGGCGGTGACATACGACTATGTAGAGGGCGACCGCTATGTCGGGGGCAATATTGCCCCGGGCATCGACCTGCGCCTGAGGGCCTTGGCAGCATTTACCGATGCCCTGCCGGCCGTGTCTGCCCAGGGCGGCGACGTGCCGCTGTGGGGCCAGACCACGGCCGAGGCAATGCGTAGCGGGGCAGTGCGAGGCATCGCTGCCGAGTTGGCCTATTACCATGCCGCCGCCGGCCACAAGGCCCTGGCGGTGCTTACCGGTGGGTCGGCCGAGCTGCTTGTAAACGAAAACATTCTCACATTTGACTATATCCACGACCCCTATCTCGTACATAAGGGTCTCTACAGTATTATTAAAGATGAAAATTAGCAGAATAGCGCTTATTCTTGTCCTTGCCGTGGCTGCCGTGTCGCCCGTGTTGGCGCAAAACGGCACCATGACCCCTTACTCGGCCTACGGCGTAGGTGTGTTACGCGACCGCGCCACTTCGATACAGAGGGCCATGGGCGGTGTGGGCTATGCCATGAACTCGGGCCGACAAATCAACGCCATGAACCCTGCCTCGTATGCGGCTATCGACACGTTGACATTCCTGTTCGATATGGGCATCGATATGACGTCGCTGTGGCAGAACGAGGAGCAGAACGGTTCTCGTGTCAAAGACAAGGACTTTGGCGGCGGACTCGACTATGTGACCATGCAGTTCCCTCTGGGCAAGTATATGGGCGGTTCGGTCGGCGTGGTGCCATATTCGTCGGTCGGGTATTCATTCGGCAGCGAGATTGACAACGGTGCCGATTCTCGCCAGGGCTCCGGCAGTCTCAACGAACTTTATCTCGGCGTGGCCGGCCGTCCTTTCAACGGTTTTACCGTCGGCGCGAACATTTCTTATCTCTTCGGCACGATAATCAACGAGACATACGCCTCGTTGTCGTCGACCCAGAGCGCGTTGTTCCAAAAGCAGATGATTGTGCGCGACTACCGTCTGATTTTCGGTGCGCAATATTCCTTTGCGCCCGTTGCCGGCGACAAGCTGACCCTGGGCCTTACCTATAGCCCGTCGAAGACGCTGCTTGGCACCGGTCGCTCGGTATATTATAACATCACGTCGTCCGACTCCGAGCCGCAGTTCTCTGACGAGCACAAGCTCAAGGGCAACTACTCGCTTCCCGAGACATGGGGCGCCGGCATCAACTACCAGTTCGGGCGCAAGGTAATGGTCGAGTTTGACTATACCTACCAGCCCTGGAGCAAGGCCAAATACCGCTATGCCGAAGATGCCGAGCATCTGCAGAGCTATGCCGACCGTAGCAAATATGCCCTCGGCATGCAATATGTGCCCGACTTCCGAGGCGGTTATTTCAAGCGTGTCAACTACCGCCTCGGCGCTTATTGGGCAGACGACTACCTGAAACTGCGCGGCAACCAGTTGCGCGAGTACGGCATCACGGCCGGTTTCGGTTTCCCTGTGCCCGAGTTCAAGACAACCATCAACTTAGGTATAGAGTGGATGCACCGTCAGGCACACCCCAATCCGCTGGTCAAGGAGAATTATCTCAATATCACGATTGGTGTGAATTTCAATGAAATGTGGTTCCGTCAGAGCAAAATATATTAAAGCATAAGAAGAGGTCGATGCTGGCCTTGCCTGCCGCCGCAGTCCTTTCGTGGGCTGCGGCCACATTGTTGTGTGGCTGCGGCCAGGAGCAGAAGCGCTATGTGCCCAATGCCGTCGACGGAATGACGACCCCTACTATGACGACCACCGACGTGTCGACACTCATCAGCGACTCGGGCTATACGCGCTATCACCTTACGGCACCGGTATGGTTGATGTTCGAAGATGCCGAGGAACCGTTCTGGCGGTTTCCGGGCGGCCTCGAGCTGCAACAGTACGACCTCGAGATGCAGCCGTCGGCCAATGTTGTGTGCGACTCGGCTATCTATTACTCTCGCAAGCGCGTATGGCAGCTCGACGGTAATGTGGTGATGGTCAATACCGAAGCCGACTCCTTCCTGACCCAGCAACTGTTCTGGGACCAGAACTCGCGCAAAATCTATTCTGATTCCTTTATCCACATTGTGCGCACCGACCGCATCATCGAGGGCTACGGCTTTGAGTCAGACCAGAGTATGCGTTACTATAGCGTGCAGCATCCTACTGCCATCCTCCCCGTCGAGCGAAAGGCCAAGGCCGATACTACTGATAGCGTGACAGCCGACACGGTGGTCACCCCTGCCCGTCGCCGTCACCGTCAACGCCCGTCCGAGGCCGCCCGTGAGGCTGCTGCGGACACCGGCCTGAGGCTTTTCGACGGCACTAAGGTAACAGCCAAGCCCTTGCGCCGCTCTAATTAATACGAAACTTCAAATACCATATCTTCTGAAATGAGTGTCTCCGACCCGTCTATCTGGATAACCATAACCCTTGTGTCGCTCATACTCTCGGGCCTTTTCTCGGGAGTCGAGATGGCCTTTGTCACCTCTGACCGCGTGCGTGTAGAGCTCGATG
>VSPF01000168.1 GCA_009775195.1 Muribaculaceae bacterium | reverse complement strand
CACATGGGTTTCGTTCTTGCTGACTCAACAAAGCTCGACCGTAATTTCAGCATTGTCAACATTGCCCGTGGCAGCGAGGACGAAACGTGGACTCCCGTATGGGGCGAGAACGCAACCATCCGCAACCACTACAACAGCCTGACAGTCGACCTCGCACAGCCACGCCACGGCATAAAGATGAATATCGAGTTCCGTGTTTTTGACGACGGCATGGCATTCCGCTACGTCTTCCCCAAACAAACCCGCGAATACCTTGTCATTGATGCCGAGAAGAGCCAGTTTGCCATGGGCAGCGACGACACCGCATGGTGGCAGCCCGGCGACTACGACACCCAGGAACGCGAATATATAAAATCAAAAATCAGCGAAATACCGGCACATGCCAACGACGATTTCATGTCCAATGCCTCGACGACCATCCTTCCCTCGTCGGTGCAGACTGCACTGATGCTCAAAACACCCTCGGGCAAATATCTCAACATACACGAGGCCGCGCTGATTGATTTCCCGGCCATGCACTTGAGCTTCGACGCCCCCACGCTGACCTTTACCTCGGCCCTGACCCCGGGTATCGACGGTCACATGGCGACAATCAAGACTCCTTTCAGCACACCCTGGCGCGTGGTAATGGCCGGCGACAAATCGACCGACATACTTGCCACAAACATCATCTATAACCTCAACGACCCCTGCGCTATCGAGGATACATCGTGGATTCACCCGACAAAATTTATGGGCATCTGGTGGAAGATGATTACCGGCGGAGCATCGTGGGCGTACACCGATGCCGAAAACTTCGACCTTGCCACATTCGATTACAGCAAAGCGAAACCCAATGGCCGCCACCTTGCCAACAACGAGGAAGTACGCCGCTACATCGACTTTGCCGCCGACAACGGCATGGACCAACTGCTTGTCGAAGGCTGGAATATCGGCTGGGAAGACTGGTTTGGCAAAGAGAAAGACTACGTGTTCGACTTCACAACCCCCTACCCCGACTTTGATATCAAGGCCCTCAACGACTACGCCCACAGCAAAGGCATCAAACTTATGATGCACCACGAAACCTCGGGCGCAATCGGCAACTACGAGCGTCACATGGACGCCGCCTACGAGCTGATGAACCAGTATGGCTACGATGCAGTCAAGAGCGGCTATGTAGGCAACATACTTCCCAAAGGCAGCTACCACTACGACCAACGCGCCGTGCGCCACTACCTCGACGCCGTAAAACGCGCCGCCGACCACCACATCATGGTCGATGCCCACGAGGCCGTGCGCCCCACCGGCTGGGCACGCACCTACCCCAACCTGATGGCCAACGAGGCCGCACTCGGCCAGGAATACCAGACCATGTCGGTACGCCACTGCACAATACTGCCCTTCACGCGCCTCCTCGGCGGCCCGATGGACTTCACCCCCGGCATCTTCGAGATGGACCTGAGCAAGACCGCACCCGGCAACACCACGAAGAAGCAGGCCACCATCGCCAACCAGCTCGGCCTCTACCTGACCATGTACTCACCCCTCCAGATGGCTGCCGATACCCCGGAGAACTACTTCAAGCGCATGGATGCCTTCCAGTTTATCAAAGACGTGCCCCTCGACTGGAGCAAGAGTAAATATATCGATGCCGAACCGGGCGAATTTATAATAGTGGCACGCAAGGACAAGAACAGCGAGAACTGGTATGCCGGCGGCGTAAATGCCGATGTGGCACGCCCGGTCGACCTCGACCTCGACTTCCTCGAGCCCGGGGTTAAATACGAGGCCGTCATATATGCCGACGGCAAGAAGGCCGACGCCATCGACAATCCCCACGACTACAAAATCACACGCCGCAAAGTTACCGCCAAAGACATCATCAAGCTCCGCATGGCACGCGGCGGCGGCTTCGCAATACAGTTCGTAAAACTATAAAACCTCGGCGGGGTGAAAGCGAGGCCTCGCCTTCACCCCGCGATTATTATGACTGGCACAAATCGCAAAAAAAGTACCATCTATGAACAAAGAAATCCTCGAATTTACAACATATTGTATCAGCAAACTCGCCCGATTACTCAGTCTGTCACAAGGCGAGGTGTATCGTAGGCTGTTGAAATCCGGTATTCTTTATGGTTACATTGTGCCATCATATGATGTATTACACACCTTCAGTTCTCGATATCTAATGGACGACCTTACATCTTACATGAAAGAGAAAGGAGTCTTATAGCTATGAAACTTTATCATTCCTCCAACGTAGCGGTTCTCAGCCCCGATACGGTTCATTCTCGCGACAACCTTGATTTTGGCAAGGGATTTTATCTAACTTCCCTACAAAATCAGGCCATAAGCTACGCACAACGGTTTCAACGCCGCAACCAACAGGCATGGGTAAATATCTATGAGTTTGATTTCAATCCGGCAGAATGGAAAGTGTTGGTCTTTGATTCATACAACAGTGCGTGGCTCGACTTTATCTCCAAATGTCGTATAGGAGAAGACAACACTGACTACGACATCATAATCGGAGGCATTGCAAATGACAAGGTTATCAGAACTCTCGATAGATATTTTGAAGGAGAATTAACTGCGGAACAAGCACTCGGAATATTGAAATACGAAAAGCCGAATATTCAATATTGCATTCGTAACCAGGCGATATTGGATACCTGTCTTAAGCATATCGAAAGCAAACAATTATGACCGAAGAGAGTAAGACTGTACTGAGAGGAGACAAGTGTGCCAAAATAATTCAGAGTATCAGCGAATTATATAATCTTAGTCTTGAAGATGCAACTGACATTTTTTATAATTCCGAGACCGCACTGCTAATCGAAGAGGGAATAGCCGACCTACATTGTCGAAGTGAAAGATACCTCGCCCAGTGTATTTGGGATGAATACAACGAAACTCATCCTAAAAATTCTTGATTTTTGTCAATGTAACAACGGTATGACGTATTATTAAACAGTTTTTTTGTGTACCTTTGTGCGATGAAAAAAACTAAATATAATATAGCCGTTGCAGGCACGGGTTACGTAGGCTTGTCGATTGCGACCCTGCTGTCGCAGCACAACCACGTGACCGCAGTCGATATCGTACCCGAAAAAGTAGACTGCATCAATCGCCGTATCTCGCCAATTCAAGACGAGTATATCGAAAAATACCTTGCCGAAAAAGACCTCGACCTCACCGCCACCACCGACGGTGCTACAGCATACCGCGATGCCGATTTCGTAGTCATCGCCGCCCCGACCAACTACGACCCCATACGCAACTATTTCGATACCAGCCACGTAGAAGAGGTCATCGACCTTGTGCTCGAGGTCAATCCAGATGCCGTGATGGTCATAAAGTCGACCATTCCGGTCGGGTATTGCAAGTCGCTCTACGCCCGCTACTCTGCGCTGTTCAAACAACGCAAATGGGATGCCTCGCGCAAATTCCGGCTGCTCTTTTCGCCCGAGTTCCTACGTGAGAGCCGCGCCCTCTACGACAATCTCTATCCCTCGCGCATCATCGTAGGCTATCCAAAGGCTTCGAGCGACGGAAATGCCGAAGATGCCGCCGTGATGGCCGTCGCCGGCAACCACATGCGCGAAGCCGCCGAGACATTCGCCTCGCTCCTGCAGCACGGCGCAATCGAAAGCGACATACCCACCCTCTTCATGGGTCTCACCGAGGCCGAGGCCGTGAAATTATTTGCCAACACATATCTCGCCCTGCGTGTCAGCTTCTTTAACGAGCTCGACACCTACGCCGAGCTCAAGGGCCTGAACACCCAGGCAATAATCACCGGCGTGGGTCTCGACCCACGCATCGGCACACACTACAACAATCCCTCGTTCGGCTACGGCGGCTACTGCCTGCCAAAGGATACCAAGCAACTGCTTGCCAACTATGCCGACGTGCCCCAGAACATGATGAGTGCCATTGTCGAGAGCAACCGCACACGCAAAGACTTCATTGCTGACCAAGTGCTCCGCAAGGCCGGCTACTACACCGGGTCGAGCGAATGGGATGCCGGGCGCGAAAAAGAAACCGTCATCGGCGTCTACCGCCTTA
The DNA here is from genome assembly GCA_009775195.1 of Muribaculaceae bacterium. Lineage (GTDB taxonomy): Bacteria > Bacteroidota > Bacteroidia > Bacteroidales > Muribaculaceae > CAG-873. The sequence continues at coordinate 1,703 of VSPF01000168.1, read as the reverse complement.
CCATGAAGTCGAACTCCGACAACTTCCGTCACTCGTCAATCCAGGGCGTTATGAAACGCATCAAGGCCAAAGGAGCCACCGTCATCATCTACGAGCCCACTCTCGACGACGGTGCCACATTCTTCGGCAGCCTCGTCGTAAACGACCTCGACAAATTCAAAGCCATGTCGCACGCCATCATCGCCAACCGCTACGACGACAACCTCGACGACGTGACAGAAAAATTATACACCCGCGACCTTTTCCGGCGCGACTAAGCCTGCCCTCTCATAACCAATCTGCCATATAATCCCGACGAACATAACGCAAACGCAACAAACCTTGCCAAGATTTCGAAAGTTTATCAACACGATTGTCCCCTATATGGGAAAAAATGACTAAATTTGCGAAATAATTCAATTAAAACCTAATGGGCAAAACGATACTTATCACTGGCGGAGCCGGATTTATTGGCTCTAACCTCTGCGAATATTTTCTACAATCCGGTTACCAGGTAAGATGCCTCGACAACTTTTCGACCGGACACCCCGAAAACATACTCCACCTCGTACCCAACCCCGACTTCGAGTTAGTCGTGGGCGACATACGCAACTTCGATGACTGCGTAAAAGCCGTTTCGGGAGTTGACTACGTGCTTCACGAAGCCGCCTTAGGCTCCGTGCCCCGGTCAATCAAAGACCCGATAACCACCAACGCCGTGAATATCGGCGGCTTTCTCAATATGCTCGTAGCAGCGCGTGATGCCGGAGTCAGGCGGTTTATATATGCAGCCAGTTCGTCGACATACGGTGATTCGAAATCACTGCCAAAAGTCGAAGATGTAATAGGTCGCCCATTATCCCCGTATGCCGTTACAAAATATGTCGACGAGCTATATGCCGACGTCTTTGCCCGTACATACGGCATGGAGTGTATCGGATTGCGATATTTCAATGTATTTGGCCGCCGACAAGACCCAAACGGGGCATACGCCGCCGTCATACCACTGTTTGTCAAAAAATTTATAGCCCACGAAAGCCCGGTTATCAACGGCAGCGGAGATTATTCACGAGATTTCACATACGTCGAAAATGTAATCGAGATGAACCGTCTGGCGCTTGAGAGCACAAATACCGACGCAGTCAACCAGGTATACAACACGGCATGTGGCGAGCGCACCGACCTCAATACGCTTGCCTCGTCGCTCCGCAGCCTATTGAGCAAATACGACCCTGAAATCGCCAGCATCGAAATTCTTCACGGCCCCGAACGCCTTGGCGACATCCCCCACTCCCTTGCATCTATCGACAAGGCCCACTCCCTCCTGGGTTACAAACCTCTCTACATGTTCGAACAGGGCCTTGAAAAGGCTGTAGACTGGTATTGGGAAAACTTAAAGTAAATATCTTGCAGTCCAAAATTCAAACAACGGCACAATGTTAAAAGACCTTAAAGATATAAAAATCGGTGTTATCGGCCTCGGGTATGTAGGCCTGCCCCTTGCCCGACTCTTCGCCACTCGCTACCCGGTAGTCGGTTTAGACCTAAAGGCTGCCCGTATTTCCGAGCTAACGCAAGGTATCGACTCGACTCTCGAAGTCGACAGCGACAAACTTAACAATGTATTAGTATCGTCAGCCCCCCAAAAAGGCACCACAGGACTCTTCTGCACCACCGACGCCTCTTATCTATCTGACTGTAACTTTTTTATCGTAACAGTACCC
>VSPF01000167.1 GCA_009775195.1 Muribaculaceae bacterium | reverse complement strand
CATCGGGGTTGTAGCGACGTAGACCTTTGCGGCGTTTGGCCTTGACGGTCTGGGCGTGGTCGATGTCGGCGTTGACGAACATGATGTAGCGGTTCTTGCCGTTGTGGAACTGCGATACGAGCAGCGTCTCACCGTCGGTGGTGATGCTATCAAAGCCTTCGGGAAGCGCGGTCCTGGCCTTGGTGCCCACTGGGGTACGCGGGCCGACGAAGGACACGTCGTCGACCACGGCTCCGAGAAACACGGGGGCGAGGGCCTGGATTTCGCTGTTGATGGTCTTGATTTTATAGTAAACGTCGGTGCGCTTGCCGGTCTCGTCGATGGGCGCGTGGTGGAAGTCCCATGTGCCTGTGGGCGGTTGCCAGTAGGTGAAGTACTCGATACCCTGCGCACCGTAGGCCAGGGCCGTGAAAGCCTCGAAACGCATGTGCGCCTCTTCGGGCACGGGGTAGGGATGGTGCGCTGTGGCAAGGCAGAAGGCCCAGAAAGGCATATTGTTGCGCCGTGCCACGCGGCTCACAACCTCGAGGTTGTCGAAATGGCGTTCGCGCCAATAGACGGTGCCGGTAGAGTCGTCGCGCACGATAGGATAGAGGTCGTAGGATATCAGTGGCAACCGCACCTCGTCGACAAAACGTTGCACATATTCCTCGTAGTCACGAGTGCCAAGGTCTTTTGGCGCGACGAATATTGGCAAAAGGTTGAGGTACATGAGATGCTTGTTCTGGTCGGCGGCGAATATGCTGTCACGTAGCACCGACAGTCCGGCAAAGGCAGTGGCGACCGGCTCGTCGCGCATAAACCAGCCGGCGAGCCCGGGGTCGTCCTTGTACTTAGTGATGGTCTCGCGTGTATTGTTATAGACCCCTGTCGAGGTGCCCATGATTTTGACACCGGTGCCTTTGGCGGCTTTTAGGGCGGCATCGAGCTGTTCGTCGTGATAGAAATGCGAGAAGGAGATATTGAAGCCGGCCTCGCGAAGCTCGTCGTAACGCCCGGGAGTCTGCGCAGAATCGGGCAGAATAGAATACCATGCGAGTATGGGGAACTCGGGTGCCACGGGGTTGTGATACGCGGGCACGACGGCGGTCATGGTGGCAGACGCACCAATGGCCAAGGCTAATAAAATGTGTTTCAAAGCAATAGAGATTAGATAGTTTTTAAGTTTGCCGGATTGGGATGAGTAGAGGAAACATAAAGACAAAAGGACAAAAGAATTGTCATTTATGTTTAGCTTTTTTCGAGTAGGGCGTCGGGGGGCGCTATGAGGTAGAGCGTGCGGCGTGCGCGTGTGACAGCGGTATAGAGCCAGCGGTACAGGCCCAGGTTGAGCGCGTCGTCGGGTATGTAGCCGAGGTCGACATAGACGTCGGACCACTGGCCGCCCTGGGCTTTGTGACAGGTCACGGCGTAGGCGTATTTCACGTGGAGGGCCGTCCAGTATGGGTCGGTGCGCAGGGCCCTCAGACGCGCGTCGACGGGGCGGTCGGCGTATGGGCCGTTGTCGGCCATGAGGCCGTAGTAGAGGGCGTTCCAGGCTTCCTGCGAGATACCAGCCTCGGGCGAGGCAAGGCTGTCGAGCAAAATCTTGATATCGAACTCCACAGGTTCGCCGTCGGGCACGGGCAGCGATAGGCGCACGTCGGCAAAACGGAGACCATAGCGCGTCTCGCTGCCATAGACGGCAACGACGGTGAGGATGTCGCCGTTGGCAACGAAGTCGATGCCGCCCACCTTCTTGCCGAAATAATGGTTTCGCGACACTATGAGCATATCGTCGCGCATGACTTCGTCTTCGCGATATAGCACCTCGGTGCGTATGGCGGCATTGTAGTCGGCAGCGCGTCGGTTGCTCAGGGTGATAAGTATGGTGTCGGAAATCCCGTCGGCATACGACGATGTAAGTATCTCGGGCAGGTCTTCGTGCGCCACCACGACCACATCGTCGGCCGGGCGCAATTTCGGTATGGGCATAGGCCCCGTGGCACCCTCCGCCTGGCGCTTGGTAATCGCGGCCATGGTGCGTCGCAGGCGCGTGGCATTGAAGAGTATGCCCGAGTCGGCAGCCTGGCGCGCGGTCTCGGTGAGCGTGGCATGAGTCACCTTCAGGCCGAGGCGGCGCAGCACGTCGGGATTCATGGCCGGGCTGCGGTCAGAACCTACCGGGGGAAGCTGGGCCGTATCGCCGATGAGTATTAGCCGGCAACCCTCGCCGGCGTAGACAAAGGTAACGAGGTCGTCGAGTAGGCTGTCGCCCTTGCCGTCGCCGACGCCTATCATCGAGGCTTCGTCGACGATAAAGACGGCGTCGCGCAACTTGTTCTCAGCCGGCATGTGCATGTTGCCCCAGCCGTTGGTCACGCCGTTGGGGTCGTGGCGGTAGATTTTGCGATGTATGGTATATGCCGGAAAACCACCCGAATTGGCACTGAACACCTTGGCGGCGCGCCCAGTAGGGGCAAGCAGCATCACGGCGCGTTTGTGGGCCGTCAAGGTCTTGACCAGGGCGCCCGTAAGCGAGGTCTTGCCCGTGCCGGCATAGCCGTTGAGCACGAACACGCCGTCGGGTCGCGCCCCTATTGCGCAGAAACGCGACAATGCCGCCACTACGGCGACCTGCTGGTCGTTGGCGCGGTATGGCAGTGCCAACAGCACCTCGGCGGCAAATTCCTTATCGTCCATCATTCACGCTCCAAGGGGTCGTAGAGCGGCTCTATGCCGGCATCCTTGGCCAGTTTCAGCAGGTACTCGAAGGCGGCTCGGCGGTTGTCCTCGATTTCGCAATCCTTGATTGCCTGCTTTAGGTTTTTAGCAAAATAACCAACCAGGGGGCACTGTGGCAGACCGAAGAGAGCCATAATCTCGGTACCGTCGACAGGGTTTTTGCGGTTGCGCTCACGGTCTTTGGCATCGGTGTCGCGAAATTTTTGCTCCACCAGGTCGAAGTTGGCAAGGTAGCGTGCCTTGCGCGCCTCGTCCTTGCTGGTTATGTCGGCACGGGCGAGGAGCATCAGGTCGGCGAGGTCTTCCTCGGCGTAGTTGGCAAGGCGGCGCACGGCACTGTCGGTCACCTCGTCTTCGACAAGGGCGATGGGGCGCATGTGCAGCTCGACCAATTTGGCGACATAGTTGAGCTCGGCGCCGAGGGGAAACTTCATGCGGCGGAAGATGGTCTTCACCATCTTGGCACCGACAAAGTTGTGGTTATGGAAGGTCCAGCCGCGCTCGTCGTCGAAATGCTTTGTCACGGGCTTGCCAATGTCGTGGAAGAGAGCCGCCCAACGGAGGTATATGTTGTCGGAAGCCTCGGCGACACTGTCGAGGACGGCCATTGTATGATAAAAGTTATCTTTGTGTGCGCGTCCCTTCACGACCTCCACGCCTTTCATACGGGCCAGTTCAGGCAATATTATGGCTAAGAGGCCGCTCTCGAGCAAGTAAGTCCAACCGATTGAGGGCTTTGGCGCGGCCATGATTTTGAATAGCTCGTCTTTGATACGCTCGGCAGATATAATCTCAATGCGCGGGGCATTGCGGCGCAGAGCTGCGAAAGTCACAGGGTCGATGTCGAAGTCGAGCTGCGTGGCAAACCGGATGCAGCGCAACATGCGCAGGGGGTCGTCGGAGAAAGTCACATCGGGGTCGAGCGGCGTGCGGATTATGCGACGCTCTATGTCGCCGAGGCCGTCGTAGCGGTCGATGACCTCGCCGAAGTTGGCCTCGTTGACCGAAATGGCCATGGCGTTGATAGTGAAGTCGCGGCGCGCCAAGTCGTCGTCGAGGGTGCCGTCTTCGACTATAGGATTGCGCGAGTCGCGGTTATATGACTCGCGGCGCGCCCCTACGAACTCGAGCTCGGTATGCCCCTTGTGCACCTGGGCGGTACCATAGTTGCGATAAACCGCCAGGGCCGTATTGGGCCCCATGGCCTCGGCAACCTTGCGGGCGAGGTCGATGCCCGAACCGACGGTGACAAAGTCTATGTCCTTGGAATCACGACCGATAATGATGTCACGCACATAGCCGCCCACGACATAGCACTCGCGCCCCATGGCATCGGCAACGCCGCCCACGGTATGGAATATCTTTGACTTAAGCTTGGCTTTGAGATTCATAGTGTGCAAAGTTAGCACATTTTTTTGAAACGCCACAATCGGTGTGTTTATTAGTGCGTTTTACACACATCGTTTTATGTCAAATAGTGCATTGCAGCCACTAATAAATTTGTAAGTCGGATTTAGCCTGCACAATATGGTTATAAGCCATTATAGTATATTGCTCATCAGCGAACAAATCGCTTTTTCGCGGAGACCATGCTCGTAACTTTGTATAAATCTCGTCGGCAGATGCCAACGGATTTTCAGTCATAAGCAAATCGACAGACGAAAGAAGCTCGAGGCTGAAGTCATCCCAGTTGTCTTTTAGAAACTCACACGTGCGATATACTATATCGCTGAGCATAATATCTTGTTCGACAAAGCGGTGCACTTCGTCCATTTTCTCATGCATGGTGTCGAAGGGTTCAAACGGCTTTTTAGTCATGTCGGCGAACCCCCTTATATAGGCACCGTCAATCTTGTGCAACATGTGCCGCACCGAGTCGCAATACGGGCCATATATGTAAGGCGTAAATTGCAATTTAAAGATATCGGCAGCACCGAACTTCTGGAGGAAATATACCGATTCGACGGCCGTAAATGCCGTTGCATCATAGCCCTCTTGCTGGAGACGGTCAAGCATATATAGCAACAAGGCTCGTGCCGGGGTCAGCTTCACATCTTTGTCAATGGTTTCAGCCACCTGGCCAGGCTCGAATATGTAGATTATACAATCGACATCGCTTAATTTATCGACAATCAATTGTCTGACTTTCGACCACTCAAGACCGCCATTACCGGCACCAAGGGGTGGAATGGCGATGCTCTTTATACCATATTGGCGAATAATCTCAACCAGGTTGTCAAGTCCTTTTTCAATAAATACATATTGTGACGGGTAACGCCAGTGCTTCTTCGTAGGGAAATTAATAACAAGTATATCGCGCCCGTGCCATTTTTCTCGTACGACCAGTGAATTGCCAATATCAATTGTTTTATTACGGCACGCCTGCTGATAAATGACGAAATTATTACTGAACCGCTCCTTGAATTGCAATGCAATACCTTTACCCATCACCCCCATAAGGTTGACGGTGTTAACTATGGCATCGACCTGCGCATCAAATATATTGCCTGAGACAAAACGAATCATAATAATATCACCATGCCCTGTTTAGGACAAACAATAATATGCTTTGCAAAGTTAGCCGATTTCGTGTAATAATATGGTTAAGGCTCGTTAAAAATATGATTTTGGAGTCACAATGATTTTACATTGCACGCCGTTGTCGATTAGCCTCGTCCTTGCTCTTTCATTGTAGCAACCCATCATAACGATATGTTCCGGCGGGATGTCAGAGCCAACTAAAAACTCAGCCTACTTGCGTTCTCTTGTTGTATAGTCATTTCCCCAGTCGTTATTTTGTATTGACTTTTTATCCAATATGTTATCTATATCGCTTATGGATTCCCTGCCATAAAACCGAGTCATCTTGCAAACGGCATGACCATCGGAAAAATAATACTTATAATTATCGTCTTTGACAATCGAGTCAAGTTTAACTACCAGATAAACGATATTTTCAGGCGACACCCTGTTTACATTATACCCGTGCTCATAGCACATGACAATTTTGCTCATTCAGCCCAATGTGCGCATACATAGGCATATACGTAAATTCAGAGATAATGTC
>VSPF01000166.1 GCA_009775195.1 Muribaculaceae bacterium | reverse complement strand
ACCTCCGCCCCCTCTACGGAGCCAGCGCGACTGTCGGCAAGCATATCAAGCCCGGCGATATCGTGGTTTACGAATCGACCGTCTATCCCGGTGTTACAGAAGACGAGTGCATACCTGTAATCGAACGTGAATCCGGATTAAAGCTCAATCGCGATTTCTTCGCCGGGTATTCTCCCGAACGCATCAATCCCGGCGACAAAAAACACACCGTAGAGACCATTCGTAAAATCACTTCAGGCTCGACACCCGAAGCTGCCGAGCTTATCGATGCCGTGTATCGCTCGGTAATCGAAGCCGGCACATTCAAGGCGTCGAGCATCAAAGTCGCAGAGACGGCCAAGGTAATCGAAAACTCTCAGCGCGATATCAATATAGCCTTTATCAACGAATTAGCTAAAATTTGCTCATTGGTGGGCATCGACACCGGCGACGTTCTCGAAGCCGCCTCGACCAAATGGAACTTCTTGCCGTTCAAGCCGGGGCTCGTAGGTGGTCACTGCATAGGCGTAGACCCTTACTATTTGGCACAGTTGGCCCAGGACAAAGGCTATCATCCCGAGGTTATCCTCGCCGGTCGCCGCATCAACGACGGCATGGGCGAATATGTAGCTCACCAGATTATCAAATTGATGATTCGCAAGGACATACCCATCAACAAGTCAAAAGCCCTCGTCCTCGGTTTTACTTTTAAGGAAAACTGCCCCGATGTGCGAAACACAAAAGTATGCCAGGTAGTGAGCACGCTCTCTGATTTTGGCATCGACGTCACCGTCTACGACCCATGGGCCAAGCCCGACGAATGTATGAGGGAATACGGCATCGAAGTACATGACAAACTCCCCTCGGGCCGCTACGACGCCATCGTCCTCAGCGTTGCCCACGATGCCTTCCGCCAACTCGATATCAACAGCTTGCGTAACGAGGTCTCCGTTGTCTACGACATCAAAGGATTTTTGGCCGAAGGCGTTGCCGACAAGCGTCTCTGAAAAACAAATATGAAAATCGCAATTGTCAACTACAGATATTTCATCGAGGGAGGGCCCGAACGCTACCTCTTCAATATCACCGAGATATTGAAGGCTCATGGGCACGAAGTGGTGCCTTTCAGCATCAAGAACTCGCGCAACCAGCCCACCCCGTACGAGAAATACTTTCTTGAATCAGTTGACGACGAAGTACGCTACGACAAATCGACCAAATCACCGGCCAAGATTATCAAGTCGTTTAGCCGCATGTTCTACTCGCTCGAGGCCAAACGCAAATTTCGCCGCTTCCTCGAAGACACCCGTCCCGATATCATATATATAATCCACTGGCACAACAAGATATCGCCAAGCATACTCGATGTTGCACGCAACATGGGCATAAAGGTCGTACACCGTCTGAGCGACTTTCAATATGTATGTCCCAATGCATTGTGCTACACCCGTGGCCACATTTGCGAACAATGTATTAAGGGTAACTCCCTGGCATGTATAAAACAACGCTGCGTCCTCGACTCGGCATTACTATCGGCAATCAAGCTGACGGCAATGAAATTTCACAACCTCATCGGGGTCAGGAATAAGATTGCAGCTTTCGTGGTCCCCTCGGCTTTTACCATCTCCCTTGTCACAAAAGGAGGTATGCCGAAGGATAAGATGAACCTAATACCGACCTTTTTCAACCTAAAAGAAAAAGACCCGGAGGTTGAATACGGCGACTTCTTCCTTTTTACAGGCAGGCTGACACCGCAGAAAGGCCTCGAGACATTGATAAAGGCTTTTGCCGGTACAAACTACAAACTCAAAATCGTAGGTTCGGCGCCCGACGACAGCTACATACCCAAACTGCAAGATTTGCTTGGCAGCGCTAAAAATAACGTCGAGTTTTTAGGTCACAATAATTTTGAAGAAATAAAACCGCTGCTGCGCCGATGCCGTGCCACAATCATGCCTGCCGAGGGTTACGATAACTTCCCCAATGTCATCCTCGAGAGCTTCGGCTACAAGAAAGCCGTTATAGCCAGCGACTGTGGGTCGCTGCCCGAGGCCGTTGTCGACGGCGTGACAGGCCTGACGTTCAAAACCGCCGACCCGGCCGACCTTCGCGCCAAAGTGGCCATGCTGGCCGACGACGAGACCCTGGCCCGGAAGCTGGGAGAAAACGCCTGGCAGCGCGTCAACACCGACTACTCGCCCGAGACACACTATAGCAAGCTGATGCAACTCTTCAAGAGCCTGCTAAACTGATTTTGCCATTCGAGCAAAAATCACTATTTTTGCCTTATGATGAATGACGTGATAAAACTGCTGCCCGACTCGGTGGCAAACCAGATAGCCGCCGGCGAGGTAATACAGCGCCCAGCCTCGGTGATAAAGGAGCTTGTCGAAAATGCCGTCGACGCAGGCGCCACCGAAATTACCATAATACTGAAAGACGCCGGCCGCACACTCATACAGGTGGTCGACAACGGTTGCGGCATGTCGCCGACCGACGCGCGCATGGCCTTCGAGCGCCATGCCACGAGCAAGATTTCGTCGGCCGCCGACCTTTATTCCCTCCACACCATGGGCTTCCGTGGCGAGGCACTGCCGTCAATCGCCGCCGTGGCGCAAATCGACCTCCGGACAATGCGGAAGGACGAGACCATCGGCACGCGCCTGCTCATCTCCGAGTCGAAATTCGAAAGCCAGGAGCCGGCATCGTGTGTGCCCGGTACCAACATGATGGTAAAAAACATATTTTTCCACATGCCGGCCAGGCGCAAGTTCCTCAAAAAAGACAGCGTTGAGCTAAACCATATCCTTCGCGAGTTCGAACGCCTCGCCCTGGTAAACACCGGCATAGATTTCACGCTAATCCACAACGACGTTACCCTGCACCAGTTTCTCCACGGCAGCCTCAAGCAGCGCGTAGCCGACCTCTTCGGCAAGAACATGGAGAGTTCGCTGGCCCACATATCGACCGAGACCTCGCTGGTGCGCATCGAGGGCTTCATCGGCCTGCCACGCTCGGCCAAGAAACGCGGCTATCAGCAATTCCTGTTCGTCAACGGGCGTTTCATGCGCCACCTCTTTTTCCACAAGGCCGTGCTGTCGTGCTACGAGCAGCTGATTGCCCCCGACTCGCAACCGTCATATTTCATCAACTTCACCGTCGACCCCTCGACAATCGATGTAAACATACACCCTCAGAAATACGAAATCAAGTTCGAGCACGAACAGGCAATATGGCAAATCCTTGTCGCAGCCATCCGCGAGACCCTCGGCAAGACGCAGGCCGCCGGCGCCCTCGACTTCGACAGCGACAGCCCCGACATACCGCTCTTCAATCCCGACAGCGATATCGACACCCCGTCGACAAACTTCGACGACGGCTACAACCCCTTTAACACAGAGTCGAAACCGGCATCGACACCCGGATATGGCTCACGCCGCTTCGATGCCGACCACGGCGACCGCGTGCCCGACGACTGGGAGAAACTCTACGAGAGTTTCAACCGCCGCCGCGACGACGCCTTTGCCACTGTCGAGGTGCCCGAGGAAACAGACGACAGCATCTTCGCCCCCGACGAAATAGAGAAGGAAGCCGCCACATGCTTCCAACTACAGGGCCGCTACATAGTGGCCGCGTCGCCAAACGGCATCATGCTCATAGCGCAGCACAGGGCGCACGTCCGCATACTATTCGAGAGATATATGGCCCAGCTTGCCCAGGGCGACATACCTTCGCAGCAAGTGCTCTTCGCCGAAGACTTCGAACTATCGCCGGCACAGAATGCCACACTCCTGGCCAACATGCAGCACTTCACCGACCTCGGCTTCGCACTGAGCGACAACGGCAAGCTGCGTTGGAGCGTGACGGCCATCCCGGCCCCGCTGTCGGGTGTAAGCCCTGTCGAGGCTATCCTGACAGTACTCGACCGCCTCGCCCAGGAAGGCGACTCCGACCCGGCGGCATTCAAGGCACCGCTGGCACTCGCAATGGCGCGTGCCGGGGCCGTGAAGTCGCACCAGCCGCTGTCGCAGGTCGACATGGATGCCATCATTGCCGACCTGTTCCGCTGTAGCGAACCCGACTATACCCCCGACGGGCTACCCGTGCTGTCGCTCATATCAAACGACGAGATTTCTACACGCTTCGAAATCTGACACCATGCGCCCGATATTGCTGCTGATGCTCCTGCTCATGGCCTTGCCGTCGACTGCAATCGACAGCGACAAGGTCGATGCCGCATTGCGCGACCTCGACCAGTCCTTGTCAAAACGGCAACTGTACTGTTCTAAGCGGCAGCACTATATCGACAGCCTCACCGCGCTCTACAATGCCGACCGCGACCGTCAGGAACTGCTCATGCAAATCGGCCGTGCCTACACCGGCTTCGACAACGACTCGGCCCTGACTTATTTCCGACGAGGCACACAGCTACCATCACCGCAAAATCTGCCTTACAAATGGGAGCTGGCATCACTGCTGCCATTAGGAGGCTTCTTCGAAACGGCAGTATCGACCTTCGATTCAATTGATGTCAGCACCATACCCGACTCGTTATTAGCATCATACTACGACGCAGGGCGGCAGATGCACAGCTACATAGCGGCCTTCTTCAGGTCGTACCCCGACGTGTCGCGCCCTCACGAACAGGCGGCCCTCGACATGCAGGCCCGACTTTTGCTCACATTGCCCAAGGACAGCCCCGAATACCGCTTCAACGAAGCCGAGTACCACTTTCTGAATGGCCGCACAGAACTTGCGCGCGTCCTCTTGGGCGAAGTACTCGAAAGCTCACACCCCCACGACAAATTGCGGGCACGCGCCGCGCACCACCTATCGTCAATAGCGAAAAACGACTCCGACACCGAGGCATACACCTACTACCTGGCAGTGTCGGCAAATGCCGACGTAATGTCGGCTACGCGCGAGGTAGCCTCGCTACAGGAACTCGGCACCACCGTCTACGCCGCAGACGACATAGCGAGGGCCCACACATACCTGTCGTCGGCACTCGAAAATGCCGTAGAGTGCGGCGCGCCGCTGCGCATGATAGAGACCTCGCGTTCGCTGCCAATCATCGAAAGGGCACACAGCGCCAACCTCGCCGCAAACCGCCGAACCATCTATTATATTATAGGTGCAATGTCGGTGCTGATGCTTGTGCTTATAACGGTGCTGCTCGTCCTTCGCCACGAGATGCACCGCATGGCCGCGCTGCAAGAGAACCTGCGCACCGCAAACACCGCCAAGGAAGTATATATCAGCCAGTTCTTGCAGCTTTGCTCGATATATATGGACAAGCTCAACCAGTTCTGCAAAATCGCCACGCGCAAGCTGGCCGCCGGACAGGCCGACGAACTATACCGCATGACCCGTTCCGGCAAATTTGTCGAGGAGCAGAGCCGCGACTTCTACGAGGTTTTCGACAACGCCTTCCTGCACATCTACCCCGGCTTCGTGAGCCAGGTCAACGCCCTGCTGCGCCCCGACGCGCAGATTACCCTTGCCGCCGGCGAGATGCTCAACACCGACCTGCGCATCCTCGCCTTCATGCGCCTCGGCATCGAAGAAAGCGCGCGCATAGCCCAAATCCTCAATTACTCGCTCAACACCATCTACTCATACCGTAACCGCCTCAAGGCCCGCTCCATAAACCGCGACACCTTCGAGGCCGACATTATGAAAATCGACTCCATCGGCTAATACAATCGCTAATAGTCACAATTATTTGTCCAAATTAGCCTTATTACCATAGCACATGACAATTTTGCTCATTCAGCCCAATGTGCGCATACATAGGCATATACGTAAATTCAGAGACAATG
>VSPF01000165.1 GCA_009775195.1 Muribaculaceae bacterium | reverse complement strand
GCTCCTGCCTTACAACTACAAAACTTAAAGCCGACCTGAAAATCAAAAATCAAGTCGGCTTTTTTCGGACGGATACAACAAAAGAACATAAGGTCAAAAATTACAAAAGCCCCGCTGTGGGCGTGAAACTTAAATTAACAAGCGAGGAAATTGCGGTTTGACATATTTTGCGTAAATTTGCACGATAAACCAAGCAAATGATATCCCCTAAGATAGACCAGAAAAATATCGACCGCGCCAAAGACCTCATCGACGGTGCAGAGCGCGTGACAATCGTATGCCACACAGGCCCCGACGGCGACGCAATAGGCTCGTCGTTAGCCGCCGCGCATGTGCTGACAGCCATCGGCAAAGATGCCAAGGTGGTGGTGCCCGACTCGTTTATGGCCAACCTCCACGACCTGCCGGGTGCCAAGGAAATAGTAGACGCGGCAAAGTATTTCGACTTCGCTGCCAAACTGCTCACCGAGACCGACCTTGTGCTGTGCCTCGACTTCAACGAGCCGCGCCGCACCGGGCGGCTGGCCGAGGTACTGACGGCATCGACCGCCCCCAAAATACTCATCGACCACCACCTCGACCCCGACATAGAGGCCGACGTGGTAATATCGCACCCCGAGATGCCGGCGACGGCCTACCTGCTGTTCCGCTTCCTGTGCCGCCTCGAGCTGTTCAACTTTATCGACAAGGCGGCCGCCGAGTGCATACTTGCCGGCATGATGACCGACACGGGCAACTTCGCCTATAACTGCAACGACCCCGAGCTATATATCGTCGTGGCCGAGCTTGTGCGCAAGGGTGCCGACAAAGAGAAACTCAACAACATGCTCTTCAACACCTTCTCGGCCCACTGCATGCGCCTCAACGCCTACGCCATATTGCGCAAGATGGAGCTGCTTCCCGAGGTGAAGGGTTCGCTAATAGTGCTGAGCCGCGACGAGCTAAACCGCTTCCACTACACCCGTGGCGACACCGAGGGCCTCGTCAACAAGCCCCTGGCCATCCCCGGGGTCGAGTTCAGCGTGTTCATGCGCCAGGAAAGCGACTGCATCCGCGTGTCGATGCGCAGCCGTGGAGACTTCCCGGTCAACATACTCTGTAGCGACTACTTCGGCGGCGGAGGCCACCTCAACGCCGCCGGCGGCGAGTTCTACGGCACTCTCGACGACGCCGTGGCACACTTCAAAGAGAAACTTTCCGAAATTCGCAAACGATTCATTGGATAGTTTAGGGTTTAGAGGTTAGAGGTTAAGGGTTATGGTTTAAGTTTAAAGTTTAAAGTTTAAAGTTTAACGAAATGCCCTCTGATGCCCCAAGCATTTACCGCGAAAATACAACATAAAAAATACAACATCCAAAATTATAAATAGATGAAACCACACCACCTCATCGGTGCCATCATACTCGGCATGGCCACAATGGCAATGAGCTCGTGCAGCGACGGCAAATCATACGCCCAACTGCTCAACGAAGAGGACATGTATACCAACAACTACCTCGCCGACCACTATGTAGAGCTGTCAATACCGGCCGACACGGTCTTCGAGGTCGGTCCCGACGCCCCCTATTACCGCCTCGACGAGGACGGCATGCTGTATATGCAGGTGCTCCGCGCCGGCACAAAGGGCAACAAAGTAGAAAGCGACGAGCAGATTTATTTCCGCTACACGCGCTACCCGCTGTCATTATACAGCAACGGCGTGCTGCCGTCGGGCGAGGGCAACAACATAACGCTCAGCCCGGCATGGTTCCGCTTCAACAATTTCCAAATCCAGGCATCGTACCAGTGGGGCCAGGGCATACAGATGCCGCTCCACTACCTGCCGGTCGACTGCGAGGTAAATATCGTAATCAAATCACAAATGGGCATGGTCGACGAGACCGCCAACGTGCAGCCCTACCTCTGGCGCCTCACCTACGAACGCAGGCAGTAAAGAAGTCGTCGGAGACGACGCAGCCATGGTTAACCCCACGATTATTCGTGGGGTTTGTAGAAAAAGAAGTATACCAGTCCTCGGAGAGGACGCCTTGTATATACGTTGCGTCCTCTCCGAGGACAATTCGACTGTATGCGTATCCTACCCCACGAATAATCGTGGGGCTAACAACAAAAACGTCCTCTCCGAGGACTTCCCACCATATATTATAATCACATAAACTTATAAACTCATAAACTTATAAACCACATTTCAACGCACCTATGAGTCTTATCAAATCAATATCGGGCATACGCGGCACTATCGGCGGCCCGGCAGGCGACGGCCTCAGCCCTATCGACATCGTAAAATTCACGGCGGCATTCGCCAAGTTTACAGCTCAAAATACCACCAAGACCTCGCGCACCATCGTCGTGGGCCGCGACGCGCGCCTGTCGGGCGCGATGGTCGACCGCCTCGTCACCGGCACGCTCATGGGCATGGGCTTCGACGTGGTAGACATCGACCTGGCATCGACCCCCACCACCGAGCTTGCAGTAGTGTGGGAGAACGCCTGTGGCGGCCTCATCCTCACCGCCTCGCACAATCCGCGCCAGTGGAACGCCCTCAAGCTACTCAACGAGCACGGCGAGTTCCTCAGCGACAAGGAAGGCAAAGAAGTGCTACGCCTGGCTGAAGACCTCGGCTTCGATTTCGCAACCGTCGACGAGCTCGGCAAGGTATATGTCAACACCACCTATAACCGCCGCCACATCGACGCCGTACTGGCCCTGCCGCTTGTTGACACCGAGGCCATACGCGCCGCACACTTCACCGTGGCTGTCGACGCCGTAAACTCTGTCGGCGGCATCGTAATCCCCCAGCTCCTCAAGGCCCTCGGCGTTGAAAAAGTAATAGAACTCAACTGCACGGCCACCGGCGACTTCGCCCACACACCCGAACCCATTCCCGAGAACCTGACCGGCATCGCCGACCTGATGGCCGGCGGCGTGGCCGACGTGGCCTTCGTGGTCGACCCCGACGTTGACCGCCTCGCCATTGTCGACGAGCACGGCAAGATGTTCGGCGAAGAATACACCCTCGTTTCAGTTGCCGACTACGTGCTGCAGCACACTCCCGGCAACACCGTGAGCAACCTCAGCTCGAGCCGCGCCCTGCGCGACGTCACCACGGCCCGTGGCGGTCAATACAACGCTGCAGCCGTGGGCGAGGTAAACGTCACCACCAAGATGAAAGAGACCGGTGCCGTAATCGGCGGCGAGGGTAACGGCGGCGTCATATATCCCGAACTGCACTATGGCCGCGATGCCCTGGTCGGCGTGGCCCTCTTCCTGACCCTGCTTGCCAAATCGGGCAAGACCGTGAGCCAGCTCCGCGCCACCTACCCCGCCTACGAGATTGTGAAGATGAAGCTCGTGCTCGAGCCCACCACCGACGTCGACGCCATCCTCGCCGCTGTCAAGGCCCGCTACGCCGACGAGCAGATTACCGACATCGACGGCGTGAAAATCGACTTTGCCGACGGCTGGGTACACCTGCGCAAGTCGAACACCGAGCCGATTGTGCGCATCTACGCCGAGGCCCACGACGCCGACCAGGCAACCGCCCTGGCCACCGCCGTAGCCGACTTTGCCAAGACGATGATGTAAGCCCTCTGTTACATAGAGTCCAACAAAACGAGCTGTCTCTACTGAAGTTGTAATGAATATGACTTCAGTAGAGACAGCCTTTTATAAAATCCGAATATATTATTTCTGCTTCACGGGCCGGATGGGAAATGCATCGCAGGCATAAAATGGATTTCGAGTCCTGACATATCCATTAGGTCCGTGCAAGGTATGCTTACGGGAGAACTCGAAGTTGTAACCGGCATCTGATTTAAATTCACCAGTTGCACGGTCTGTCTGAATCTCGTTGCTCCAACTATAACCGGCCGAGGCATTCCAACCAGCCTCGTCATCGTCAGTCTCGCCAAACCTTAATACACCGGCCCTGTCGTTCCAGTCCCTGTAACCCGTCTGCGGAAAGATAATCGACTTATACTTCTTGCGGTTGGTGTAGAATTCGTAAAGATTATAATGAGGATTTTCCTTATATATATTCTCTTTGCGCACGTCCATCCACGTATTGACATCGTCGGTATTAGGAGCGGTCGAAAAAGCAGAGAATACATCCTTACCACCGACCTGATAACCAATCGGGCACGGGTCATAGGCTGTTTCGATGTATAACATCCATGATGCTGTATATCAGTAGATAATCATTATTAAAGCGTACTAAAAATGTACTTATTGCGATAATAAGAGGAAATAGAATAAAGCGATTTATGGATTTTTAAGGTGTGTTGGTTATATTTAATTGCCTTTGTTTTCTTGTTGTATGGTAATAGAAAAAGCCGCCCGGATTAAGAGCGGCTTCTGGATAATGTTTGAAAAATATTGTTATTCTTTGATAGAATTGAGGTCGCGGAATAGTTTTATGTATTGTGGCCACATATGAACTATGCCGTAAATGATTGCGATAATCAGGGTTGCTATTGTGAGCCAAAAGCCTGTACGGTTGAACTCCCATGCATTCGGTAGTAGCAGGGTAAACAAGATGACTAAGCCCATGCCAAATATCACTTCGCCGGAAATCATCAGCAATCTTATATTCGCTGTCTTGGAGAATAATTTGCTTGGTGTAAGAGCCGCGATGTTGATGTTTTTGAGTTTGAGATACATAAAAATGTACCATGTTGCGGCGATTGTCATATATACCACAAGGTATATTTTGAGGTATGAGGGGAACGAGTACGGGTTGAGGTTGCCGAGTGCCATTGCAGCGAACACAATGGCGAGGATAAGGCAAGAGATGAATCCCTGGCGGAATTTTTTAAGTATCTTGGTCTGCGCGGTTTCGGAAGCAGACACGTTTATCTTTATATCGGAGTTTGTCTTTGCGAGCACTTGTTCAAGCGTTGACATACTTTTTTTGAGTTCGTCGAGCTGCATATTATATCTGTTTTGAGAGTTTATCTTTTATACGGTGTATTTTTACGGCAACTGTGTTGCGTTTAAGTCCGAGAGTATCAGCTATTTCATCATACGAATATTCGTCAAGCCAAAGGAGTATGATTGCTTTCTCAATATCTTCAAGTCTGTTAATCAGAGATTGCAGCGTTTGAAGATTCTCTCTTTGTGTATCGTCAATTTCGGAAGAAAGTTCAAGAAGTCCAAAATCAAGCGATACGGTTTCGATTTTTGGCTTAGATGAGCGCAAGGCCATAAGTGCCGAGTTTACCGCTACCCTATAAATCCATGTTGACATCTTGCTGTCGCCCCGGAATTGCCTTAATCCCAGCCAAATGTTGACATAGATTTCTTGCCTAAGATCATCAAACGGCAATTTGTCGGTAGCATAGAAATAGCTGACCTTATTGATGATTCGGGAGTGCTGCTTAATGAGCGAGGCAAAGTCCCTTTCGTTTGTTGGTGGGTCTGTCATATTGAGTTTGATTTGTTTGTTTTGCCTCGTTAGGTGCAGATTTAGCCCCGAAAGTTTCATATATGCGAATAAATTTTTTAGATTTTTTTGTTTCTCTCTGCAAAGTTAGTAATAATCAAAGTTCTACACACTCTTATAATGCATGATAAAAATAACGGCTATCTCTCCTATTGAGGTACTTGTGGAGAGATAGCCGTTATAGTTGTTGTGGTAATGTCAGCGTCTAATGCCGTGGGATTGCGTTGGCTCTTTGGGTCTGAAACCGAGTTTCTCAAGGAGTTTGCGAGCCATATCCCGGAACCACTGAAAGACGCTCACGCCGTCAATATTCAAGATGAAACGGTGTTTGTTTTCCGGATCTCTTTCCAATTTGGCAACCGACCCTTCCGTGCGAAAGGTCTGATTGTGTTCCGACGAGAAAAGGGCTCC
>VSPF01000164.1 GCA_009775195.1 Muribaculaceae bacterium | reverse complement strand
GGTTCTTTGTAAAGTTACAAAATATCTATGACATTGGCAAACAACCAGTTGAATATTTACTGAATATCCCTAATTATCTAACAAATTTTTTCATCGCTGATGTAATTTTTTTGACTTTGGTGCGTCTTATTTAATTAGCAAAATATACAATCATTATATTATCACAATGAAAAAAACTAATATGATTATTGCTTTGTCGGCATTGGCATTTGTCGGTGCATCGTGCAGCCAGAAAACTGCAGCCCCCAAGGGTATCGATGCCGCCAACCTCGACACTACAGTGTCGGCCAAAGCTGATTTCTATGATTATGCCTGCGGCGGTTGGATGAAAGCCAACCCCCTCAAGCCCGAGTATTCTCGTTTCGGCACTTTCGACCAGCTTGCCGAAAATACGCGCGAACAGGTGCGCGGCCTTGTCGACAGCCTTGCTGCCGCCACTGCCGAGCCAGGCACAAATGCCCAGAAGGTTGCCGACCTCTACCGTATGGGCATGGACAGCGTGCGCCTCAACAACGAGGGTGCAGCTCCCCTTGCCGCCGACCTCGAACTAATCGCCTCGACCCCCCGCGAGAAGGTTATCGACCTCATGGCCACGATGCCCGGCCTCGGAGTGTTCTTCGGCACCGGCGTACAGGCCGACCTCGCCAACTCTAACATGAACACCATGTACTGGGAGCAGGGCGGCCTCGGTCTCGGCGACCGCGACTACTACACCAACAACACCGAAAATGCCGAAAAAATCCGTGCCGCATACCGCACATATCTCACTACACTTGCTAAACTTATCGGTTATGACGATGCGGCCGCACAGCGCCTGACCGACAACGTTGTCAAGATTGAGACAGAGCTGGCTAATAGCCAGATGACACGTACCGAGCAGCGCGATATCGCCGCACAGTACAACCCCATGACCGTGGCCGAGCTGGTTAAGACATATCCCAACATCGACCTCAAGCACTATTTCGACCTTCAGAAACTCGATGTCGACACCGTAATCGTAGGCCAGCCCCAATATTACGCCGTCGTTTCGAAGGTGCTTAAAAATGCCGACGAGCAGGCCCTCCGCGACTATATGACTGCTTCATATGTATCGTCGGCCGCTCCCTACCTGAGCGACGACTTCATTGCCGCCAACTTCGCCCTCGACCAGGCTATATCGGGTGTAGAGGAGCAGCGTCCGCGCTGGAAACGCGCTCTGGCAGTGCCCAACGGCATACTCGGCGAGGCCCTTGGCGAACTCTATGTAGAGAAATACTTCCCTGCTTCGTCGAAAGAGAAGATGCTCAAACTCGTCGGCAATCTCCAGACTGCCCTCGGACAGCATATCGACAACCTGACATGGATGAGCGACACCACCAAGGCCAAGGCCAAGGAAAAACTCGCCGCCTTCACCGTCAAGATTGGCTATCCCGACAAATGGCGTGATTACTCGGCCCTCACTGTCGACCCCGAGCTGCCTTACTGGAACAATATCCAGAAGGCTATCCAGTTTAATATCGATTACAACAACAACGATTACGGCAAGCCCGTCGACCGCGCACGCTGGCACATGTCGCCCCAGACTGTCAACGCCTACTACAACCCCACCACAAACGAAATCTGTTTCCCTGCCGGTATTCTCCAGCAGCCTTTCTTCGACCCCGCTGCTGACGATGCAGTCAATTATGGCGCGATTGGCGTGGTGATTGGTCATGAAATGACTCACGGCTTCGACGACCAGGGCCGTCAGTTCGACAAGGACGGCAACTTCGTAAACTGGTGGACCGACGACGATGCCAAGGCATTCAACGCTCTTGCCGACAAGCTCGTGGCCCAGTTCGACAGCATAGAGGTTGCTCCCGGTACCCGTGCTAACGGCCGTCTGACCCTCGGCGAGAATATCGCCGACCAGGGTGGTCTTCGTGTTGCCCGTACCGCATACCTCAATTCGCTCAACGGTGCCGAAGGCCCCGTTATCGATGGCTTTACCCCCGACCAGCGTTTCTACCTGGCCTACGCCAATGTATGGGCCGGAAATATCCGCGATGCCGAAATCCTTTCACGCACTCAGAACGACCCCCACTCACTCGGTCGCTGGCGCGTGAACGGCACTCTCCGCAACATCGAGCCCTTCTTTACGGCATTTGATATCAAAGAAGGCGACCCGATGTACCTCCCCGAGGCCGAGCGTGTCGTTATATGGTAATAATAGATTGAGAGTTAAAGGTTAATACCCCTTTTTAGGCTGAATTTGAAATGTTAACCTCATTAAACTCTAACCTTTAAACTTTAACCAAAAATAATTGTTGCCGATGCAAAAAAAGTGTATTTTTGCATCGGCAATTTATTTTTAAGTGCCTCAAGATATGAAAAGGAATGTAAAACTCAGTTCTTATAGCATTGTCTTATCAGGTCTGTCATTTGTTGTTTTTGGCATGCTGTTGGTCAACGCCTTGCGGCGAGATGCCCCGTTGTGGATGATTTGGTCGCTTGGGATTGCCATTTTTATCTTATGCTTTGCGGCACTATGTTATACACCCTTGTCGGTTTCGGTAGATGGCATGAACCTATGCATACAAAGGCCCTTGAAAACCAAACACATTCCCTTGGCCGATATTGCCGATGTCAAACTTTGTCCGCCCACTATGGCCGCACGGCGTATTGTGGGCAGCGGCGGATGGTTTGGCTATTACGGCTGGTTTTCAGAGCGCGACCTCGGCCGCTATTTTGCATACTATGGCAAGGCGTCCGACTGTTTCCTCGTCACCCTCCGCGACGGGCGTAAATATATGCTCGGTTGCGATGACGCCCCGGCAATGGTAGAGGCAATTAAGGATAAGATGAAGTAAATTTTACGATATGAAAAAATTGGTATATGCAGGTATGTTCCTGCTCTCGCTTGCCTCGATATGTGTGGCACAGAGGCCGGTAATGAAATCAGGAAACGATAAGGTGGCCCTCGTTCTTGATGGCCGACAGGCAGACTATTGGATAGTCTCGCCGCAAATAGACCCCGACGTGCTGGAAACTCCGGCCCGCGAGGTGGTCTTTGTCTCTGATATAGATACCATGGCGTTGACCCTGGACGAGTGGGAAACTGCTGATTTCGATATACTTATTACCGGTGGTGACCGGTCGCACGTGCAAGTACGCCGGTTAGCCGCTAATCCTTTTGAAAATCCCGACCCAAGGCTTCTTGACATTGCACCTTCAGGCAAATTATCGCGCGAACAGGCCCGATTTGATATCGACGCCCTTGTGTATACTTTGAGCCAGGTACATCCCGATATATTCTCGGTATGCAGCCAGACAGAGTTGTTCACTGCCGAGAACGAGGCGAAAGCTTCTTTACCCGATTCTGTCACGCGCTTAGAGCTTTATCGCCGCGCCAATAGTCGCCATGATAGGAGACGGGCATACAAATCTGGTATACCCCTACAACGACGTATTTACTAAGGAACATCGTCGCCTTCCGCTTTCGGCCCGGGTACGCAGTGATAAATCGATAGTGTGCGACAGGTGTATCGACTCGATTATACCTCGTGAGGCGAAGATATTGAGCATCAACGGTATCGAGACTTGCAAGATGTTAGACGCCATGATGCCTTTCGAGGCCGGCGAACGTGAACACTTCAAATTGTCGCGTATCAACGGTGATTTCGAGGCCCTGCGCCAGATGCTTTATCCATCTGATTCTTTTGATATCACATATCTGCCCGTGGGCGCTAAGAAGCCGTTGTCGGTAAAACTTCCTGCTGAAACTTTTGAGGAAATACAAAAACGTATCCCGGCAAAGGTCGGTGTCAGTCCCTCGGCTCCTTATTCTTTCACTATCGATAAAGAGAACGATGTTGCCATAATGGATTTCAGGCATTTCGAGGATATAGAAGGCATGAGGGTCTTTGCCGATTCTATGTTTACTACGCTGCGCAAAGACGGTATCGGCAATCTTATTATTGATGTCAGGCGCAACGGAGGCGGCAACAGCCGTGTTGGCGATATATTGCTCAGATATATATCGCCAATCCCGTTTACTCAGATGGACCGTTCGCTTATTCGTATAACACCTACTACGCAGAGGCTGCGCGGTAATAATGACATCCCGGCGCAGTTCACATTTTATGATATCGATGAAGGTCATTACATTAAACCTCTCACTAAGGAGGAAGGCCATTACGACGGCAACGTATACCTGCTCACGTCGAACAAGACATTTTCTTCGGCCGGTTCGTTCTCATGGGCCTTCAAAGAGACCGGCGCGGGCACAGTGATAGGCGAGGAGACCGGCGGTATGAACGTGTGCTTCGGCGACATACTGGGCTACAACCTCCCTGTCTCCGGCCTGTACTGCACTATATCGTATAAACGTTTCTGGCAGTTTCGAGCAGATGAGAACGACATACACGGCACATTGCCTGATATTGCCGTGCCTGCCGACAAGGCTATGGACGAAGTTATGAAACTTGTTAAGAAGCATAAGCATAAATGAAGTCTCTCATCTCGGTTTTCTATATTGTCTTATTGTGTGCCCCGGTGTTGCTTCCGGGCTGTAACGACGATATTTTTGTCGATAAGATACCTGAATTTGAGGATAACCGTGTGACTCTCGACGGCAACGGCGGTTCTTATGTCCTTAGTTTTCAGCCTAAGAGCGCGCTTTCTATCAAATTTGACAACTCTTTCGACTATTTTACCTATACCGAGAATTATAGTGCCGATGGCGAACGCCTCGGCACCGACGCCCCGATTGCCGATATAGCCAAAATCGTTTATGGCTCACCTCGATTTACCGTCGAAGCTCGTATAGATGGAGATAAGATAACTATAGTGGCACTCGACAATACCTATAGCGATGATTTGAATCTTTGGCTGACAATCGACTACGGGTATATGGCCCGCAGCCTCGACGTGACAGTCACGCCCGGCAAGCCTATGCAAATTGATTATATCTATTGCGATATGGAGCGTGCATCCTCGCGCTTTGGTACAGCCAGACTTACCCCTATCCGTATAACCAACAATTCGGGGGGCGACATGGCCATGAATATTTATCCTTTTAAAGAGCTACACTCAAATGTCAGTCTAAGCAATGAAGAAATATGGACTACGGGTATTTCCGGAATATCCCCCATACCGTATTTTTACAATGACGGATGGGTGTCTGATGATACAAACAAAGTCGAAATCACTCTCGGCCAACAGGCGTATTATTACTCTGAATACACCGATTTAGAAGCCGTGGAGCGTGTGGAAGTGCCGCCGCATACGACTGTAACGGTCGACGTAACCCTGACCATGGCTATGTTCGAAGCGCGGTATCTGACCACGGTCACGCAACCTAATTCGGGCCACTCCTGGATGATTGATGGCGTATGCGAGGTTTCACAGCCAATCGGCTATAATGTAGAAGTAAGATGAAAAAACGACTGATTGGCTGTTCTTTGTTACTTGCAGCCCTTTGTGTGTCGGCAGCACGGCCCGACTCTGTAGCCCGTGGTTTCGACAGGCCGCTGTCGTGGCGTGTAGGCGTGGAGCTGTCTCCGGCATTCGTGCCCCCTACAAATGCCTTTCTCCGTGGTGAAAATCCCGATGCAAAAAGGATAAACACAAGTTTTAGCGGCGATGTGCGAGCCGACTTCGCCTTTGCCCCCTCTACGCGCCAAGGTATGCTTTATCACGGTCTATACCAGGGCCTCGGGGTGGGCGTAAATTCGTTTTTTGCATCTTCGCTGCTTGGCACGCCTGTGTCGGCCTACGTCTATCAGGGTGCGCCTATAGTGCGTTTCAACGACAGGCTGACCTTAGGCTACGAATGGCAGTTCGGTGCGGCATTCGGCTGGCAGCATTACGACGAGTTGACAGCGGCCGATAACGGTGCTGTCAGCACCTCGGTGACGGCACACATGGGCGTGAGTCTCAAACTGTATTATAAACTGTCTGAGAGGTGGCAGTTGTCGGTCGGAGCCGTTGGAAGGCATTTCTCTAACG
>VSPF01000163.1 GCA_009775195.1 Muribaculaceae bacterium | reverse complement strand
GTGCGGTTGGTCACATTGTCGATAAAGGCACGGTCGTGGCTCACAAGCACAACCGCCTTGGCCTTGGTCATCAAGAAGTTTTCGAGCCACTGAATCGACTCGATATCGAGGTGGTTGGTGGGCTCGTCGAGCAACAGCACGTCGGGGCGCTGCAACAGCAGCTTCGCCAACTCGATACGCATACGCCAGCCGCCGCTAAACTCCGACGTGGGCCTGTTGAAATCGCTACGCAAAAAGCCAAGGCCGAGGAGGGTCTTCTCCATCTCGGCCTCGCAATTTTCGCCCGACGCCATAGCAAGTTCCTCGGTAAGGTTGCTCACGCGCTCAATCAGTGCCTGATAATCGTCAGACTCGTAATCGGTGCGCTCGGCCAACTCCTGATTCATATGGTCGAGGTGGCGCTGCATGTCGTCGATATGGGCAAAAACCTTGCGCACCTCTTCTACGACTGTCAGGGTGTCTTCGAGCACCATCTGCTGCGGCAGATAGCCTATTGTCACATCCGACGGTATGGCCACGCTGCCCGATGTAGGAGTCTGCAGACCGGCTATAATCTTGAGCATGGTCGATTTGCCGGCCCCGTTCTTGCCGACAAGGGCGATTTTGTCCTTGGGGTTTATGACATAATTTATGTTGTCAAATAAAACCTGCGAACTAAATTCTATAGTTAAGTTGTTGACTGAAATCATCTTTACCTTATTTCAACTTGCAAAGTTAGCCAATTTCCGTGGATTTTCGCTAACTTTGCCAAAAATTTAGTAAAATGGAAAATCCACGC
Source organism: Muribaculaceae bacterium (assembly GCA_009775195.1). Lineage (GTDB taxonomy): Bacteria > Bacteroidota > Bacteroidia > Bacteroidales > Muribaculaceae > CAG-873. The sequence continues at coordinate 5,197 of VSPF01000163.1, read as the reverse complement.
GAGATTAAGATAGAAGATTTCAACTACCCCCTGCCCGACGAGCGCATAGCCCGTCACCCCCTTGCCGAGCGCGACGCATGCAAGCTGCTTGTAACCGACGGCGAGACGGTAGAAGACCATATTTTCAACGAGTTACCCGGCCTGCTGCCCGAGGGAGCCATGATGGTATGCAACAACACCCGCGTCATCAACGCACGTCTGCGTTTTCAAAAGACAACCGGTGCCTTAATTGAAATTTTCTGCCTCGAGCCACACCAGCCGGCCGACTATGCCCAGGCTTTTGCCACAAGGGGACACTGCGAATGGCAGTGCCTTGTCGGGAACGCCAAACGATGGAAAGAGGGCACCCTCGACATGACCGTGGAAACTCCGGCCGGGACGACCATCCTGACGGCCCGACGCGCCGACATGGCTCCTGCTGCCGACAATTCGCGAACGATTATCTTCGAGTGGGACAATGATGCCGTGACCATGAGCGACATCATTGCAGCCGTAGGCGAAATACCCATACCGCCATACCTCAACCGCGCCTCAGAGGACAGCGACAGCGTAGACTATCAGACCGTCTACAGCGTCATCGACGGCTCTGTGGCCGCCCCCACGGCGGGACTCCATTTCACCCCTGCCCTGCTCGACAAAATCAAGGCCGGGGGCGTAGAAATACGCGAGGTCACACTCCACGTCGGGGCGGGCACATTCAGACCCGTGAAATCAGAAAACATAGGCGACCACGACATGCACAGCGAGTATATAGCCGTGCCGGCATCATTTATAAGCGACCTTGCCAAGGCTGTCGGAAAACGCGACATCGTGGCAGTTGGCACAACATCGGTTCGCACGCTCGAAAGCCTCTACCACGCCGGGCGACTCATTGCCACGGGGAAATGGGACGGCGAAGTGCCCCAGTGGTCGCCCTACGAGGCCGGGGCCAACGACATAAGTGCCAGGGACGCGCTCCTTGCGCTGTCTGACTATCTCGAAAAACGCGGCGAGGACACCTTTGTTGCCCACACACGCATCATCATCGCCCCGGGCTATCAATACCGGATTGTCAATGCGATGGTCACCAACTTCCACCAGCCCGAATCGACACTGCTGCTGCTCGTATGCGCCTTTATAGGCGAGGGCTGGCACCGGGCCTACGACCACGCCCTTGCCGGCAACTACCGCTTCCTCAGCTATGGCGATGCCTGCCTGCTGAGAGGTAAGCGGCAATAGTCGAACGGATATTACCGGCGGCGACTTCGGGCTTAATGGCCGTCTCGAGCGGCATGGCCGGAGGATTTATCGACATGACGGCAGCAAAGCCCGAGAAGTCTACGCCCCTGTCTACCGACCCCCCGATTGCTATTACCGGCACATTATGCGCCGCAGCCCGTCGCAACACTCCGCTCGGTGCCTTGCCCATCAGGGTGCTGGCATCGAGCCGCCCCTCGCCTGTGATGACAAGCGATGCGCCGCCAAGACGCCGGTCAAAGTCTGACAGGTCGAGAATTGTATCGATGCCTGGCCGTAATTGTGCCTCAAGAAATGCCATCATTGCCGCACCCAGGCCCCCTGCCGCACCGGCCCCGGGAGTTTCCACGATTTTTTGTGGAATTATGCGGGCAAAATTATTCATTCCCTCTTCGAGCACGTCGAGCATCGTCTTGTCGGCTCCTTTCTGAGGGCCGTAGACGTATGTCGCCCCACGGGGACCTAAAAGAGGATTGACAACATCACACAGGGCGGTAAACTTCACACTATCGAGCCGTGGCAGACGACCGGTCGCATCGACACGAGCAATACGCGACAATATTTGGCCGCCACGGTCGCCTATGTCTTTGCCATCGCCGTCGACAAAGCGATAGCCGAGGGCCTGGAGCATACCTGTGCCGCCGTCGTTGGTCGCACTGCCTCCGAGACCGACTATGATATTTCGATAACCCCTGCCGACAGCATCAGCAATAAGCTGCCCGAGGCCGTAGGTGCTCGTCAACATGGGATTTCGCTTCGTCGGCGGCACGAGTGTCAGCCCTGCAGCCGAGGCAGTCTCTATGATTGCCGTCCTACTTGCCGGCATGGCATAATACGATGCCGCAACCGGCTCAGACAAAGGGCCGCAAACCGTCGCGCAATGCCTAATCCCGCCGGGCATGTTGGCTGCAAGGGCATCGACCGTCCCCTCGCCACCGTCGGCAAGGACGATTGTATCTACCTCGCAGTCCGGGCAAGCATCAGCCACCCCGAGCCGACATGCCTCATTTACCTCCACACTGCCGAGGCACCCCTTAAACGAATCACAAGCAATAATCAGCTTCATATCAAAAAACGCCCGGAGAAAAGTTCCCCGGGCGAATATTTCTTGTAAAAGTATTAATTAGAGGTCGCGGGCATCGGGAACTTCCTCATCGACAGGAATATCGGTATTGACGTTTTTGCTGCCGGTGAACGAATAGAAGAGGATGTATGCAAGCATGGCAACGATAAGCCAGTAGCTCGAAATATAGTCGCCGGTCGAACGGGCGATGTAGTCCTGGATGAAGGGCATGATACCGCCACCGACTACCATAGTCATAAATATGCCCGAAGCCTTTGCGGTGTACTTACCAAGGCCCTCGGTAGCGAGGTTGAAGATACCACCCCACATAACCGATGTGCAAAGACCGCAGAGGAAGAGGAAGAGACACTTGAGGGGCACCTCGCCACTGGTGATGTTGAGAGCCTTGAACTCAGGAGATTTGAAGGTGATAGATTCGGGGAGGAAAATCGCGGTGAGAACCAGGATAATTGCTACCGACGAAACTGTCACCATCTGGGTGCGTGTCGAAATCTTGCCGCTGATAATAGAGCTTAGGAAACGGCCGATAAGCATCATGAGCCAGTAGAGGGCTGCAAGCGAACCGGCAACGGCGGCTGCGCCTTCAAAGCTCATACGGCTAATCCATGCGTTCATTTCACCGGGGATACCGATTTCGATACCTACATAGAAGAAAATCGCAATCACGCCTAAGAGGCAGTGACGGAAGGAAAGCGGCGAATGTTCGTACTTAACCTTGGCAAGGTTGGCCTGGGGCTCCTGGATTTTGATGAACGAGATGATAATGAATGCGAGTACGAAAATCACGATACCGGTAATCACGAGGGGTGCTACCTCGGCCATGGTCGTTTCCTTGGTGAGCGTGCCTACGAGCATACCAACGAGCATGGGGGTAAGCGTACCGGCAAGCGAGTTGAGGGTACCGCCGGTCTGTATGAGCTGGTTGCCTTTGTTGCCACCGCCACCGAGGAGGTTGTGCAAGGGGCTTACCACAGTGTTGAGCATACAAACACAGAAACCGCAGACGAGTGCGCCGAGCAGGTAAACGTAAAGCGCCATTTCACCACCGCCGAGGTTGCCCGACAAGAGCTGTATGCCGAGACCAATCGCGCCTACGGCAAGGGCGATAAGCGCGGTTTTCTTGTAACCGTATTTAATCAGCATATTACCGGCCGGAATACCCATAAACAAGTAAGCGGTAAAGTTCATAAGGTTGCCGGCCATACCAGCCCATTCGTATCTGAAGCCCCAGATATTACCGAAAGGCGCGGCCATGTTTGTAACAAACGAAATCATGGCGAAGATAAAGAACATGGTGATGATAGCCACCATACGTCCCTGATTCGCCTGTGCAGCGGTTGCTGCGGTTGCAGTTTTTGACATGGTTTTGGATAGTAAATATTTATGTGTTAATGATTTGTGTTCTACATAGCCGATGCACAAATTGTAGAAATGTTTGTACCTCTTGCAAAGGTAAACATTTTTTTTGAGCCTCTTACTTCTTTTACACGAAAAAAATGTAAAATATATCAAAAAACACTATCGTCAATTCACAGCCCTCGGGCCTCGAGGGCGCGGTAATACAGGGCGGCATTGAGGCGGTGGCGTTGATAATCCTTGGCAAAGTTATGGTAACCCGAGAAGTCTGGCTTGGCGCACATATAGAGGTAATCATGGGCCGGGGCATCGAGCACGGCGTCGAGCTGTGAGCGCTCGACCATGCGGATGGGGCCCGGGGGCAGGCCGCGATGAGTATAGGTATTATACGGCGAATCGACCTTGAGATGTGCGCCCGTGACGCGCCTTATACTGAAATCGCCTACGGCAAACACCACGGTCGGGTCGGCCTGAAGTGGCATATTTTTAGAAATCCGGTTGAGGTAGAGACGCGCAATTTTGCCCCACTCGTCAGTTTTGTTACTCTCGCTGGCAACAACCGATGCAAGTGTATGCACCTCGGCCGGCGTCATGCCGAGGACTGCGGCTTTGGCCCGGCGACTATCATCCCAATACTTGTCGCGTTCGTCAAGCAGTCGGCTCACGACCGTGGCCGGGGTGGCTGTCCAATAAAACTCGTATGTGTCGGGCACAAAGGCCGAGACATATTGCTCTTTGGCAAAGCCCTTAGTTGGCAATATAGAGTCACACGCGGCCATAAACGCTGCCGAGTCGAGTTCGAGTTGCGATGCCACGCGCACCGCCATGTCGCCTATTGTGCGGATATTGTTGTAGGTCAGTTGCACAGGTGTCTGACGACCTTGGGCAATACGACGGGCCACGCGCACAGCCTCGTCGCCATCATGAATGACATACGAGCCGCGAGAGCCTTCGGTAGTTCCGTCCTGCCACTTCCACATATTATATACCTTTCCGCCAAACGACGGCCCGAGCTGGCTTGTCAGCACCGAACGCACGTCGGCACCGGCCGGTATATTCACCCTGACATCGTCGCCCGACCAGGTGGCGAACACATAAAATTTTGCCACACAGGCAGCGGCAACCATGATTGCAACTATGACCGATGTCGCTATAATAAATCCTTTTCGCTTCATGCTGTAACGAGTCTCTATTTTATTTCACAAAGATAGTGAAACGATTTCAAATACTATTCAAAATTAAGGCAGATTTTATTATAAGAGCAAATTAAAAAGGCGGTGCGTGTCGTCGCGACAAGCACCGCCCGGAGGGGATATTATGGGTTCTCAAAACCGTGAGGCATGAGAACCCGGGTGGGAATATCTTACTGTTCGTTAAGTATCTCAAGCATCTTAATCGCCGACAGGGGGATACGTGTGCCGGGACCGAAGATGGCGGCTACGCCTGCCTTATAGAGGAAGTCGTAGTCCTGAGCCGGGATGACGCCGCCTGCAGTTACGAGGATATCCTCGCGGCCGAGCT
>VSPF01000162.1 GCA_009775195.1 Muribaculaceae bacterium | reverse complement strand
ATGATAAGTTTTCTATTTTTGTGAACGTTGCGAAAGCTTTAATAATAGAAATCAGTCGAGGAGGACGAAGGCGGCCCAGTATTTGGGGTTGGAGCCGCTTTCCCTGGTGCCCGAGGGGGTTGTGAATTTTGCGCGTTTTACTGCGGCTTGGGCGTCGAGGAGCGACTGCTGCTTGGTCTTGCCCGTGAGGAGCGATTTGTAGAACTCGTCCATGAGCATGCGCGTGGCATCGTCGTGCACCGGCCAGAGACTCATCAGTATTGACCCTGCGCCGCTCTTTTTGAACGCCCTTGGCAGGCCGAAGACACCTTCGGCCGACACGTCGCCGAGTCCGCTCTGGCATGCCGACAGCACGACAAGGTCGGTGTTGCCCAGGTCGAGCCCGGCGATTTCGGTGCCGGTGAGTATGCCGTCGTGGGGCTCGGGGGCGAGGTTCCAACCCTCGCGCCAGTAGTGGTTGGCACCGGCCATGACCAGGCCCGTCTTCGACAGCGGGTTGGCGCCCTGGTACTGGGGCAGGTAGAAGCCGTGTGTGGCCATGTGGAGGATTGAGGGCGACTTGCCCGAGAGCGAGTAGAAAGCCTCTTCGAGGGCGAGGTCCGAGGTGAAGAGGCGCGAGTGCTTTCCGGCCTTCTCGAGCGACTTGTCGATTGCCCTGACCTCGCCGAGGGTTCCGGGCAGGAACAGCCAGGGCATCACGTCCTTGCCGAGGTTTTCGCCCACGTGTCCGCGAACGAGTCCGGCCTCTTCGAGGGCGAGCTGCTTGTCCTCGCTGTCGAGGTTGTAGTCTATGCCGCCGAAGAGCGCGCCGTCGTCAATTGCACGTTTTTGCGCGCCAAGGCAGATTTCGCGAGTCGACGATACACGCGATATGTCGTAGACCTCGTTTGCGCGGTGCTTGCCGTCGACCGACAGGTATTCGAAGGCGATTGAGTGGAACGGCCCGTCGGGCGAGATGTAGATGCGTCGTGATTTGCCTACGGCTTTCGACAGTTTCTGCCACAGCGACTGGCCGAATTTCGACGACTTGTCGTAGATGTCGCCGCTTAAAGCTGCAGTTATTTCATTTTCGGTGAACAGAGGGACGACCGAAACGCCCTCGTGGCTGAGGACGAGCGCATCGTAGCCCGATATGCTGTCGCGCATTGACGGTACAATCTCGATGGCACACTCGTTGGCGGCGAGTACACTTTGTACCGACTTCATGTCGATGTCCACAGCCGAGGTGTAGCTGCCGTAGGCTTCGGAGCGGCTTTGGATAGAACGCTCCAGGGCCTCGATGGAGTCGGCCGGCACGCCCATGCCGACTGCGTCGCGCAGGCGTCGGAAGTCGGCAATCAGGGCCTCGTCGCCCGAAGCCTCTACAATGCCGCGTAGGCGCGAGGCTGAACTAAGCAGCAAGTTCTTGTTGAGCAGGGCGGCGTTGTAGCGTAGCTCGCCACTGCTATTTCCGCTGTCGTGCGACAAGGCCTTGAACAGCGGCTGTTGCTGTGCCCAGAACCCCTCGCGCTGCCGCTCGGTGAGGAATATAAACGTGCGTTTAATCCGCTGGCGAAGGATGTCGATGGCAGTGCGGTATGCCTCATTGGCCTCGGCAGTTTGCTGCATCTTCTCATAAAGACCGGCTTTGCTTGTGGTTAACTCAAATTCCAAGGCCGAACCAGGCAATACTGTGCCTGAGGCAAGAGCCTGGGCATAATATTTCTCAGCGTTGGTAAAATCTCCGGCAGATTCATATAGTAAAGCCAAACGTTTATGTGCAGTTGCCACTAAGGATGGACTCTGAGCCGATTCAAAATACTTAATTGCCCATAAGTAATTGTCAACCAAGTCTTCTAAATTATTTTTCTCCTTATGCCTATATACAAAATTGCCTAAGTCGGCTATTATGAGCATACAGTAGCCATTGAGAAGAGGCGATTCAATTTTATCAGCATCTATTTTATCCAGATATTCCGTTATCAAGTTAAAAGCACCAATATACGTTTCTTTTAAATCGCCGTTGAAATAATAATTGCAGATACTTAAAAGAGGCATGATTTTCTGGAAATCAGTTTCAGCATAATCAAGGGCTCCAACAAAGAACGCATTAGCTTGGTTAATGTCTCCGATACTTTGATAGAAATTTCCTCCAATCATACTGAAGTCTATTATATCCTTTGTTGTTGCAAACTCTCTTTCCATAAAGGCGTTGAGAAACTTCCCGGCCTGGGTCCATTTGTCAACAACCATACAGTATTTAGCGGCATCAAGCAATTCTGTTCGTAGTGTTGGATGTGTTGCGAGTATCTCAATCGGGTATGTGTTAAGATGGTCAATTAAATTTTCGCATTTCTCGGCTAATGAAACGAACTGGGGATTATTTGCGTATGAGGCGTTAATATGATATGCAACTGCTCGTTGATATTCAGGATTATTAGGGCTAAGGCCGTAAGCATCCATTTCTTCAAGCTGCCATTGAGTATATTGCACAGCTTTGAGGTAATCATTTTGAGCCATTAAGCTATAGTATATCTTATAAAATTGCATGCGTATATCATCGGGAAACCAACCCAGGCCTTTTTCATTCTTATGATATTCTAACATACATTTTAGTGAAAGTATATTCAGGCTGTCAGCTTCCAGGATGGATTGCCTGTCGGCTTTTTCAATAGATTTTATGTTTGCATAAGAATCAGCCACGGTGTTGTAAATATAAGCCTGCTCTAATTCGTTGTCAAACTTGATTTTGGATGCCATCTCTAAGGCTTCTTTTTGTTGATTTAGAACGCAATAAAGCCGTACTTTTTCCATTTGGCAGTCAAGTATTCCCTTTGAATCCTTTTTTATTTGATAGGCATTCAGTGCGTCATTCAGCATTTTCTTGCCTTCCGACATGTCCTTGGCGATATGTATGTAGTATAGGGCATTGATGAATATTTCATTTGCGTCGTTAGGGTTATGGATGTGGGTAAATGGTTTGTCGAAATATTTATAAAGCGAATACAGTCGTTTCGTGCTGCCGTCAGAATTTGCAACATCATAAATATATGGATTGTTGTAATTATCTTTAAAAAGGTATTTGGTTTGGCTGCTTGAATTTAGTCCGTTTTTTGTCGCTTTAGCGTTATAGCCATCTTCGGTAAGTTCGATGTATTCCACTGTCTCATAGCCTGGTGTTGAAACATGGCTAAAAGTAGTTAAGCCGCTATGAGGGTCGTTGATATAAAGACCCACACTTTCGTTATCCGGCGTAATCATAAGGGTGTCTCCGGATATTTGATAGTAATATTTAGCTTCCTCAGAGGTCTTTAAGGTGCCATCGACCCATTCGTAGGTCGTTTCGTAAATATTCTCTATGCCCTTAATAACGTAGCCTTGTCGATTGAAAACGAAATGTGAAATATTACCCCCCGGAATAATATTCACTACCTCTTCTACTGGGCCGCTGAGCATACAGTTTGACCGGGTCAACGGTATGAGCTGGGCGTTTATAGATATGGCTGTAATAATGGTAAACAGTACTATGGATAGCGTCTTTTTCATGATGATAGATTTAGAAAAAATCAGGGCGTCCGGGTTGGGGACGCCCTGTATCGTGTATTTGAGTCTCTTTTATCAGTGGGCGGCGACGAATTCGTCGAGGAATCGGTGGTCGTTCTCGCTGAAGAGGCGCAGGTCCTTGACCTGGTATTTGAGGTTGGTGATACGCTCGATACCCATGCCGAGGGCAAAGCCGGTATATTCTTTCGAGTCGATGCCGCAGGCGTCGAGCACGGCAGGGTCGACCATGCCGCAGCCGAGGATTTCGACCCAGCCGGTGCCTTTGCAGAACGAGCAGCCCTTGCCGCCACAAAGGTTACAGCTGATATCCATTTCGGCCGAGGGCTCGGTGAAGGGGAAGTAGCTCGGGCGGAGACGTATCTGGGTCTGGGGGCCGAACATCTCGCGGGCGAAGTAGAGCAGTGTCTGGCGTAGGTCGGAATAGGTGACGTTCTTATCTACATAAAGTGCCTCGACCTGGTGGAAGAAGCAGTGGGCGCGCGCCGAGATAGCCTCGTTGCGGTATACGCGGCCGGGGCAGATGATGCGGATAGGCGGCTTCTGACTCGTCATAACGCGGGTCTGCACCGACGAGGTGTGGGTGCGCAGCAGCACGTCGGGGGTGCGGTTGATAAAGAAGGTATCCTGCATGTCGCGTGCCGGGTGGTCGGGAGGGAAGTTGAGCGACTCGAACACGTGCCAGTCGTCTTCGATTTCGGGGCCTTCGGCGATGGTGAAGCCCAGGCGGCGGAAGATGTCGATGATTTGTTCGCGAACAAGCGACAGGGGGTGGCGTGTGCCTATGCGCAGCGGCGCGGCAGTGCGTGTCAGGTCGAGGTCGCCGCCCTTGTCGTTGCCGCGCTCGGCGGCCTCGCGCAGGGTGTTGATGCGTTCGGTGGCGTAGGTCTTGAGTTCGTTGAGGGCCTGGCCGAGTTCGCGCTTCTGCGACGGGTCTACATTGCGGAAGTCGTTCATCAGGGCCGATATGGCACCCTTTTTGCTGAGATATTTGATACGCAGGGCCTCTACGGCGGCGGCATCGTCGGCCACTACCGCCTCGAGCTCGGCGCGAAGTGCTTTAATCTTGTCTATCATAGCATTGTATTTTGGCGCAAAAATACAAAAAAACCGCGATACGGCAAAATTGAAATTACGGTAGAGAAAATCAAGCCCTCTCAACACTTATTCACATTTCAGGCAAGGTATTTTCAAAAATTTTTGCTTACTTTGCAACCTCAAAATATACGATTAACGCTACTATCATAACACAATGAAAAAGAGTGCTTTACAAAAGGCCCGTGCAACGTATCAGCCCAAACTGCCCATAGCCCTCGCAGGCCCCGTTCGCGTGGTCGAAGGCCAGCCCACCCAGTCAGTAGGCGACCAGGAAGCTATCAAGGCTCTATTCCCCAACACCTACGGCCTGCCTGAAATCCGTTTCGAAAAAAATCCCACACCCACAGCCGGCAAGCCCGTCAACGTAGGTGTAATCCTCAGCGGCGGCCAGGCCCCCGGCGGTCACAATGTAATCTGCGGCCTCTTCGACGGTATCAAGAAAATCCATCGCGACAGCCGCCTCTTCGGCTTCCTTATGGGCCCCGACGGCCTTGTCAAGCACCGCTATATCGAACTTACAGCCCCGATTATCGACGAATACCGCAATACCGGCGGCTTCGACATCATCGGCTCGGGCCGTACCAAGCTCGAGAAGAAAGAGCAGTTCGACGAGGGCCTCAAAATCCTCAACGAGCTCGGCATCAAGGCACTCGTAATTATCGGTGGCGACGACTCTAACACCAACGCCGCCATCCTTGCCGAATATTACAAAGAGAAAAATACCGGCATACAGGTTATCGGCTGCCCCAAGACCATCGACGGCGACCTGAAGAACGACGTGATTGAGACATCGTTCGGCTTCGATACCGCCACCAAGGTTTACTCAGAGGTTATCGGCAACATACAGCGCGATTGCAACTCGGCCAAGAAATATTGGCACTTCATCAAGCTCATGGGCCGTAGCGCCAGCCACATCGCCCTCGAGTGCGCCCTGCAGACACAGCCCAACATCTGCCTTATCAGCGAGGAAGTCGAGGCAAACAATATGAGCCTCGACCAGATTGTAGAATATATTGCCGGCATCGTGAAGTCGCGTGCTGCCGACGGCAACAACTTCGGTATCGTCCTCATCCCCGAAGGCCTCATCGAGTTCATCCCCGAGTTTAAACGCCTCATCGGTGAGCTCAACGAGCTCCTTGGCGCAAACAAAGACGCCGTAGAGAAGATGGACGAGGCACAGCTTACCAAATTTATCTTCGATAATCTTTCGGCCGAGAATGTTGCATCGCTCCGCAAGCTGCCCGAGCAGGTTGCGCGTCAGCTGATGCTCGACCGCGACCCCCACGGCAACGTGCAGGTATCGCTTATCGAAACCGAGAAACTCCTCTCCGAGATGGTGGCA
>VSPF01000161.1 GCA_009775195.1 Muribaculaceae bacterium | reverse complement strand
GTGGGCGTGAGGGTAGAAAACGACTGCCAGAACTGCGGCTTCACCCAGGTGCGCATCAACGGTCTCGACGGCCATTACTCCCAGATATTGATGAACTCGCGCCCGGTATTCTCGGCCCTGACAGGAGTCTACGGCCTCGAGCAAATACCGGCCAACATGATTGACCGCGTAGAGGTGATGCGCGGCGGCGGCTCGGCATTGTTCGGTTCGTCGGCCATCGGCGGAACGGTCAATATCATCACCAAGGACCCGTCGGAAAACAATGCCCGCGTGTCGCACACCCTCACGTCAATCGGCCCGTCGGGCAAGCTCGATAACAACACCACCCTCAACGCCTCGGTGGTCACTAATAACAACAAAGCCGGAATTTTCATCTACGGCCAGAGCCGCTATCGCGACGGCTACGACCACAACGACGACGGCTTTACCGAGGTAGCCCAGCTAAAGACCCATACCCTTGGAGCAAGGACATTCCTGCGCACAAGCGACGCCTCGAAACTCACCCTCGAATATCACAACACCCACGAGTACCGCCGTGGCGGCGACCAGCTCGACGAGCCGGCGCACATGGCCATGATAGCCGAACAAGTCGAGCACGACATACACGGCGGCGAGGCCACCTTCGACCTATGGATGCGCGACCGCACCGACAAGCTGTCGGTCTTCACGGCCATGATGGACACCAAGCGCAAGAGCTACTACGGCTCCGACATGGACCCCAACGCCTACGGCCGCACGTCGGACATCGTCGTTACCGCCGGCACACAATGGACGCACCCCATGCAACGCTTCCTCTTCATGCCGGCAGAACTCGTAGCCGGCCTCGAGTATTCGTATAACCGCCTCCACGACGTGACAATAGGCTACGAGCACGACATACTGCAAAAGGTCAACATCTATAGCGGCTACCTGCAAAACGAGTGGCGCAACGACCGCTGGGGCTTCCTGATTGGTGCGCGTGTCGACAAGCACTCGCTAATCGACCACGCCATCGTGTCGCCGAGGGCAAACATCCGTTTCAACCCCTCGCGAGGCTGCAATTTCAGGCTCTCCTACTCTACCGGCTTCAGGTCGCCCCAAGCATACGACGAAGATTTCCACGTGGCAATCGTGGGCGGCGACAGGGTCGTAACCGTCCTGGCCCCGGGGCTGAAACAAGAAAGTTCGCAAAGTGTCAGCGCCTCGGCCGACCTCTACCACACCTTCGGGCGCGTGCAGACCAACCTGCTCATCGAGGGCTTCTATACCGACCTCAGCGACGTCTTCGCCCTGCGCCAGCTCGACACCCCCGACGCCCAGGGCAACGCCGTACTCGAGCGCTACAACGGTTCCGGCGCCCGCGTGATGGGCATCAATATCGAGGCTAAGGCATTCTTCTCGGCACGATTCGACATACAGGCCGGAGTGACCTTGCAACGCAGCCGCTACAAGAAGCCCGAAGTCTGGAGCGACAACCCCGACGTCGCGCCTGAGAAAAGGATGTTCCGCACCCCCGACGCCTATGGCTATTTCACGGCCAACTGGCAGATTTGCAAGCCTCTCAAGGCCATAGTGACGGGCACGTTTACCGGCCCGATGACAGTGCAGCACATGGAAGGGTCGGGAACCGACATCGACCTCGCCGTAAGGACCGAATCGTTTTTCGACGCCTCGGCAAAACTCGTCTACTGCTTCAACATATTCCGCCAGGTCGACATCGACGTGACCGCCGGTGTGAGCAACATCTTCAACTCGTACCAGCGAGATTTCGACAGCGGTCCGCGCCGCGACTCGGGCTATATCTACGGCCCCTCCCTCCCCCGCTGCCTCACCGCCGGAATATCAGTCAGTATATGATTTATTAACGAGGGTGTGTCAAAAAGGATAATTTATAAGAGTCCTCGGAGAGGACAATGCCATGGTTAACCCACGATTATTCGTGGGGTAGTCGTGGAATCAATACAATAATAATCCTCGGAGAGGATGCAATCGGCTGGGAATATGCCGTTTGCGACCTCTCCGAGGTCTTTTCTCTTAGAGATTTCAGTCAGTCCCCACCAATAATGGTGGGGTTAACCACAAAAACGTCGTCTCCGACGACTTATTATTTTGACACACCCTCGTTAAAACCGACGCCGAATACGCCCTCTTCAACCCAACACAACAAATCCATGCAGCTCTCGCGATATCCGGCACTGATTATGGCATCGGGATTTTAGCATCTCAAGTTACGAATCCGGCTTCCTTCGCTCTGAGAATGTAATCAACCTTATCGGGAGCCGACATCACAGTCTCAAAGATATGACTTTTTCGTGCAATAAGACATCTTTCTCTCCACTCATTGCAATAGTTTGCGGCTTTCAGAATAGACTCCTGATTGTTCCAGTCGCCAAATACATCTCGGGCAACATTGTCGGGATTGATATATTCCTAATCTTCCAGCCATTCATGATGCAGAATCTTTGAAGTCACAAAAGTCTTGCCCGACCCATTGGGCCCGGCAATCACTATCAGGACAGGGCGATTTTCACTTGCCGCCATTGCGAAGCCTGTTTAAGGTTTCTTCAACTCTTGCACGGGCCTCATGCGAGGCAGCCTCTATCCCGGCTGCCACACGCTCGGCTGCGCGGCGGGTGCTTTCGCGTACATCCTCGGCGACCTCACGCATAATCTGAGCCATGCGCTCGTCGCCCGGCTCCTCCATCGACGTGAGTCGATAACTATTCATCTGCTCTTCCGACATAGTATAATCTTTTCTTATTCAACGCCAAAGTTACGAAAAAGTCTCAACCAACCTCAAATTTGAAATAGTAAGCATCTCCACTACGCTTACTCTATATCTAATGGGAGAATGTTGTCGTTGTTGAAGCGGTCGAAGTCGGATTCGAAGAGACGGTCTTGGACGATGCGGTATTTTTCGAACTCTGACTCGGCGAAGGTTTTGGCAAATTCAGCTGTTATTTTTCCGGCATCTTGCAGGACAGCATTGTCTGTTGCTTCGAGAATCATATCGATGCGTTTTGCCCAGTCTTCCATTGTCATGGGGATGTGACGTTTAGCCATAAGTTCTGCCATATCGAGGACGGCATTGACAAGGCGCCCCATGATTTCAAGTTCATTGCCTTTGAGGTAGTTTTTGGCAATGCTGACATCGGTTTTCACAATTTTCCCTTCGGGCGCGTTCTCCCAAGTTGTCAGACCCATGTGTTCTTTCTCGGCGTTAGCACGCTCAACAATAAGCTCGGCGGCAGTATGACCATGCGTGGCATAGTGCATCTTGTTCTGAATCTTCTTGAAGAACAGTCTGGTCGTGGGCGCATCCCGGTTGTAGTCTATTGCAGTAGCGTAGATGTCAGTTAGCTTCTGATAGAAACGTCGTTCACTGAGGCGAATTTCACGTATCTCAGCTAATAGATGCTCGAAATAGTCGATGTTTAGGAACGCACCGTTCTCCATGCGCTTTTTGTCAATCACATAGCCACGGATAGCAAACTGACGCAAAATGAAAGTACACCACTGTCTGAACTGTGTGGCGCGAGTGCTGTTAACGCGATACCCTACACTTATAATGGCATCGAGATTGTAAAATTTCGTCAAATAGTTTTTACCATCGGAAGCAGTTGCCGAGATTTTCTCGGTAACTGAATTTTCTTGAAGTTCACCACTTTTAAATATATTCTTAAGGTGCAGCCCAATATTGTCAGTTGAGCAATCAAACAGTTCTGCCATAGCCTTCTGCGTGCACCAAATGGTTTCGGCTTGGTACACGACCTGCACACCAGATTCTTTTCCTTCAACCTGAAAAATCAGGAACTCAGCCGTGCTATTTCGTATTTCTAATTTCTTGGGCATAGGGTAGTTTAAATATGCGTAGTCAAGTCAAAGTGCTAAGAAAGTATATGACAGTGCTTTTCAGCTCAAATTTCTCCAGTGTTATTCATATTTGTCATACTTGTTTACGATACGTTCCTTAAGATGAACAATCTTTTACGCATAAAATTTACAGTAAAAAGAATATGTCGAGTGGATTACTTGCAGCCATGTCTGCCGTAGAGAAATCCGGGTCCCAATAACGCTTTAATTTGAGCATGGTGCGTATTTGTCCGGCTTTCTGCGAGACTGTAGATGAAGAGGTGCCAAAATAGTCATGTATCTCAGATAATGGCAAATAGGGCTTAAATGATTTATCGAATAGAAAATTCATCGTTGCAACTGTATACACCACAGCAGCAGCCCATATTTCCAGCCGGCCACGTTCAAGAGGGTTCGCTCTCTTACGACCCAGTTTCCGTACCATTTTCTCACAAAGCGATGCATATTCTGCATCAATCTTCTCATTACAGAAGGTAGTTACCATTCTGACAACCTCGTCCTCTCTCGCCTTAATTTCTATCTTATCCATTCTTTACAGTTCTTTATTATTCAACGCCAAAGTTAGCAAAAATCGGGAAAATATAAAAGATAATTGCTTACTTGATAGCAAAAAAAATGGAGCACAGCCGGGGGTGCTCCATTCTTATCGTTTATTTTGGGGATTTACTTCACTTCCTCGAAGTCGACGTCGGTTACGTGGTCGTCGGGGTTGCCGCCTTGGGCACCGTTGGTGTAACCGCCTTGGGCGCCGGCTTGCTGCTGGGCCTGCTGGGCCTGTGCCTGGGCATTGAGGATGTCCTGCTGGGCGGCACCGAAGGTTGTCTCGATTTCCTTGATAGCTGCGTCGATACCGGCGATGTCGGCGTTCTTGTGAGCCTCTTTGAGTTTGGCGACAGCTGCCTCGATGGCGCTGCGTTTGTCGGCAGGAATCTTGTCACCGAGTTCGCTGAGCTGTTTCTCGGTCTGGAAGATGATGGCGTCGGCCTGGTTGAGTTTGTCGGCACGTTCTTTTTCGCGTGCGTCGGCCTCGGCGTTGGCAGCTGCCTCGTCTTTCATACGTTTGATTTCGGCGTCGGTAAGGCCGCTCGATGCCTCGATGCGGATGCTCTGCTCTTTGCCGGTGGCTTTATCTTTGGCCGACACGTTGAGGATGCCGTTGGCATCGATTTCGAATGTTACTTCGATTTGAGGTATGCCACGGGGTGCGGGAGCGATGCCGTCGAGATGGAACTTGCCAAGGAGTTTGTCGTCCTTAGCCATGGGGCGTTCGCCCTGGAGGACGTTGATTTCTACAGAAGGCTGGTTGTCGGCTGCGGTAGAGAAGGTCTCGCTCTTGCGGGTAGGAATTGTGGTGTTGGCCTCGATAAGCTTGGTCATCACGCCACCGAGGGTCTCGATACCTACGCTCAGAGGCACGACGTCGAGAAGGAGCACGTCTTTCACGTCGCCCGAGAGGACACCGCCCTGGATGGCAGCACCGATGGCAACGACTTCGTCGGGGTTGACGCCCTTAGAGGGTGTCTTGCCGAAGAATTTCTGTACCTGTTCCTGGATGGCAGGGATACGGGTCGAACCACCAACGAGGATGACTTCGTCGATGTCTGAAGCCTTGAGGCCGGCATCGCGCAGGGCGTCTTCGCACGGTTTGAGGGTGGCGTGGATGAGCTTGTCGGCAAGCTGCTCGAATTTTGCACGTGTCAGGGTCATCTGCAGGTGCTTGGGTTCGCCGTTCTGAGCGGTGATATAGGGTAGGTTGATTTCGGTAGAGGTCGCGCTCGAAAGCTCGATTTTGGCCTTCTCGGCAGCGTCTTTGAGGCGCTGGAGTGCCATGGCGTCCTTTCGCAGGTCGATGCCTTCTTTACCGAGGAAGGTGTCGGCCAGGTAGTCGATAATCACGTGGTCGAAGTCGTCGCCGCCGAGGTGGGTATCGCCGTTTGTCGATTTTACCTCAAATACGCCGTCGCCCAGCTCGAGGATAGAGATATCGAATGTACCGCCACCGAGGTCGAAGACGGCAATCTTCATGTCTTTGTCAGACTTGTCGAGGCCGTAGGCAAGTGCGGCTGCGGTAGGCTCGTTGACGATACGGCGAACGTTGAGACCGGCTATCTCGCCGGCTTCCTTGGTGGCCTGGCGCTGCGAGGCGTTGAAGTATGCGGGCA
>VSPF01000160.1 GCA_009775195.1 Muribaculaceae bacterium | reverse complement strand
TATTATCACTTAGGCAGGTGGAAGACGGTAGAGATTTCGGTCATCTGCTCGTCGGACATTCCGTCGGGGACGAAGCCCATCGAGCGTGCGCACATGTAGATGTTTGCGCTCTTGTTGAGCACGTCGATTTGGTCGAACGCGCTCATGACGTCGTTCTCCACGGCGAAGACGCCGTGCTTCTCCCACATCACCACGTCGTAGTTGTCGTCGATGGCCTTGATGGTCTCGGCGGCGAGCTCGTTGGACGAGGGCAGCATGTAGGGCACCATGCCCAGGCCGCGAGGCGCGAAGGCCTTGGTCTCGGGTATCATCGACCACAGCAGCTTGGTGAGCACGTCCTTCTTGAGGAACTCGGGGTTGTGGCTCATGGCGACCAGCTCGATGGGGTGGGTGTGGACCGACGCCTTGTAGGTAGAGCCCTTGCCGATGAGGTAGTTGTGCACAGCCAGGTGCGAGGGCAGCTCGCTGGTGGGCATCACCGGCTCGTCGGCGATGATTTCGTAGTGGGCGCAGTCGTCGAGGATGCGGATGACCGAGCCGTTGGCCATGGGCCAGCGTGCCAGGTCGCGCATGCGCTTCTGGGTGCCCTTGCAGTAGAAGTAGCAGCCGCGCAGGTTGGGCAGGGTGCTGCCTATGGCGATTGGCTGGCTGATTGCGGGCATGGCGCGCATGGCCTCGTCGGCGTGCTCGGTGATGTTGACGGTGATGTTGCCGCCGTTGCGCTCGGCCCACCCCTTTTGCCAGAGGTAGCCGGCGGCTTCGGCTATTTGCCCTATTTCGTGCGCCAGGGCCGGGCGGTTGTCAAGGATTGACATTTCTATTGGGTTAAAGGTTAAGGGTTAAAGGTTAAGGAGAGTGCGCCCCCGGGAGATGCTTTCAGATGAGCTGGGGCAGGAAGCAGGACACGACCAGGACGGCGATGCCTGTGACCAGCACTGCGATTGTGGCGCGCGAGCAGCCCTTCCACTCCTTCAGGATGATGCCCCAGAGGTTTGAGAAGACCACGTTGAGGGCCATCAGTATGCAGAACGACAGGGTCATCAGCGTGGGCGACGAGGTGAGGAAGCCCTTGCCCAGCGCCAGGCCGAAGAACTGGCTGTACCACAGGGCGCCTGCCAGGATGCAGAAGAAGAGGTTGTTGGCCCACACCGAGCCGTCGCGGTAGTCGCCCCAGGTGCCGTTGCGGCCGTTCTGCCACAGGCAGTAGGCGGCGTTGGTGGCGAAGCCGCCCAGGGTGACCAGGAATGTTGCCGGCAGGGTGCGGAACATGGGGTCGGTGGCGTCGCCGAAGTTGATGCCGGCGCCGAACTCCAGGCCCACGTTGAAGCAGCCGCTCATCAGGCCGCACAGCAGGGCTATGGCCAGTCCCCTGGGGAAGTTGAAGTCCTTCACTGCGGCCTTCTGCTCCTCGGGGCTGAGCGAGCGCGCCTTCATCGACCCGGCCACGCCTATTATGGCGATGCCGGCCAGGGTGACCACCACGCCGATGATTACGGCGGCGGTGAGCTGCGATATGGGGTCGGTCTCGGGGAAGAAGACCTGCAGCAGCAGCGGGCCCATGACGGTGCCCAGGCCGGCGCAGGTGCCCAGCGCGATTGACTGGCCCAGGGCCACGCCAAGGTAGCGCATCGACAGGCCGAAGGTGAGGCCGCCCACGCCCCAGAGCACCCCGAAGAGCACCGTCATCCATATGTTGAACGACGGGGCGGCGGCGAACATCCCGCCCAGGGAGTGCCCGGCGGGCACGGCCAGCAGCATGCCCAGGAAGGGGAGCACCAGCCAGGCGAAGACGCCCTGGACGAGCCAGTAGCTCTCCCAGCTCCACGAGCGGATTTTGTTGATGGGCACGTAGCAGCTCGACTGGCAGAAGGCGCCAAGGGCTATGACGAGCAGGCCTATGAGGATTTCCATACCGGCTTATCGCTTCGATGTTACCTCGGCCTCGTACTTCTCGACCTCGGGGATGAAGCTCTCGCCCACGGGGACGTTGTTGCGGAGGCAGAACATGTCGTAGACGGCGTTCCAGGGCAGTGTCTTGCACTCCTCGAGCATTGCCAGGCGCTGGAACTTCATGTCGGCCAGCTCGTACTGGCGCAGCCTGGCGGTGGGCTCGAGCAGGGCGCGCAGCATGCACTTCTGGGCGGCGCGGCTGCCGATGACGTAGGCGCCGATGCGGTTGAGGGTGCCGTCGAAGTAGTCCAGGCCGTAGTGCACGCGGTTGAGGGCGTCGGCGCGCACAATCTCGCTGAAGAGGTCCTGGGTGGGGTCGTCCATGATGGTTACGTGGTCCGAGTCCCAGCGCACCGGGCGGCTCACGTGCAGCATCAGCTCGGGCACGAACAGCAGCATGGCCGACACCTTGTCGGCGACGCTCTCGGTGGGGTGGAAGTGGCCCGTGTCGAGGGTTATCATCATGTCGTTCTTGGCGGCGTAGGAGGTGTAGAAGTCGTTGCTGCCCACGGTGTAGCTCTCAAGGCCTATGCCGAAGACCTTGCTCTCGACGCAGTCCTTCATCCAGTCGTAGCGGTGCTCGAAAATCTGGTCGAGCGAGTCCTTGAGCAGCTCGCGGTAGAGCAGGCGGTTGACGGTGATGTCCTTGCTGCCGTCGTGCACCCATGTGTTCATGATGCAGGGGTCCTGCTGGGCCTCGCCGATGGCCTGGCTGATGGCGCGGCAGCGCTTGCTGTGCTCAATCCAGAAGTCGCGGATGCCCTTGTCGGGGTTCGACAGCGACAGGTCGCCGCTCTTGGGGTGCGAGAACGATGTGGAGTTGAAGTCGAGCTTTATGCCGTTGGCCCTGCCCCAGTCAATCCAGCTTTGGAAATGCTCGACCGTGACCTCGTCGCGGTCGACCACCTTGCCCTTGAAGTCGCCGTAGATTTCGTGGAGGTTGAGGCGGTGCTTGCCCGGGATGAGGCTCATTGCGTAGAGGATGTCGGCGCGGAGCTCGTCGATGTTGCGGGCCTTGCCGGGGTAGTTGCCGTTGACCTGGATGCCGCCGGTGAGGCTGCCGCCCTGGTTCTCGAAGCCGGCCACGTCGTCGGCCTGCCAGCAGTGCATCGACAGGTGGAAGTCCTGCATCTGTTCGAGCACCTTGTCGGTGTCGACGCCGATGGCGGCGTAGCGCTCGCGCGCGATTTCGTATGCTTTCTTGATTGATTCTTCGTTCATGGTTATTGAATTATTTAGGTTCGTAAGTTTTGGTTTGAGTTGAATTAATAGCTACGCGGCGCATTTCGTTGAGGTTGCTCACGCTGCCGCAGGCGCGCAACTGCACGAGCACGTTGCCAAGGGCCGTACATTCGGTCGGGCCGGCGATAACGGGTATGCCGAGTTCGTTGGCGGTGTCTTGCATGAGGTACTGGTTGAGCGAACCGCCGCCAATGACGTGGAGACGTTTGATTTCGACGGGCGAGAGCTCGCGGAGCCAGCTCAGTATTTCTTTGTAGCGCTTTGCCAAGGAGCGGTAGACTACATGGATATAGTCGGCCGGTGTCTGTGGCACGGGCTGGTTGGTGCGCTTGCAATACTCGTCGATGGCATGTGTCATGCTTGCAGGGTGTGCAAACGACGGGTCATCGGGGTTGATGATGCTCGGGCAATCGGACTGCAGGCAGAGGGCTGCGAGTTCGCCGATGTTCTGGGGCACGTCCTTGAATTCGTCGCGGCAGCGTTCGAATATCCACATGCCGCAGATGTTTTTCAAGAAACGTGTTGTGCCGTCGATACCGCCTTCGTTGGTGAAGTTGTATTCGCGGCTCTTGTCGGTGATGATGGCATTTGGCGACTCGATGCCGAGCAGCGACCATGTGCCACAGCTTAGATAAGCGTAATCCTTGTCGGGCGACGGAACGGCGATAACTGCCGAAGCGGTGTCGTGGCCGGCAACGGCGACGACGGGAATTGCGCCAACGCCAGTGGCTTCCTGTACCTGTGCGGTGAGGGTGCCGATGACGGCACCGGGCTGAGTCATGGGGCCGAATTTATCGCGAGAGATGCCAAGGGCGTTGAGTACCTCGGTGTCGAGGTCGCCGGTTACGGGGTTGAGCATCTGCGATGTCGAGGCGACGGTATATTCGGTGACGGCATTGCCGGTGAGCATGTAGGCCAGGGCGTCGGGAATGAAGAGGATTTTGTCGGCTGCCTCGATAAGTTCGGGCGAATGAGCCTTGATGGTATCGAGCTGGAAGACGGTGTTGAAGTCCATAAACTGTATGCCGGTCTTCTCGTATACCTTTTCGCGCGGCATTTTTTCGCAGAACCGCTCTACGGCACCCTCGGTGTGGCTGTCGCGGTAGCAGTAGGGCAGACCGGCGAGCGAGCCGTCGCGGTAGAAGTATGCCACGTCGCAGCCCCAACTGTCGATACCGATGGTCTCGAGTTTGGCACCGTCGCCTTTGGCGGCGAGTACGTCGTTGCTTTTCTTGATGCCGTTGAGGATTTCCTGATAGAGCAGCGGGAGGTTCCAGAATAGATGGCCGTTGAAGGGAATCATGGGGTATTTGAAGCGTGTGAGCTCCTCCATGACCACCTTGTCGCCGTCATATGAAGCGAGGATGGTGCGACCCGAGGTCGCACCGAGGTCGACTGCCAAGTGATAAGTCGTAGACATAGCGGCAGGTCAGTCGAGGTGGAAGACTTCTTTGAGAGGTATGGTCACAGGCGAGTTGTCGGGATTGACCTCCATGATGTCGGCCATGTAGTCCCACCACTTGTGCGTGATTTCGTCGGCTGCCTCGGCATCCTGCGAGTTGGCGTCGCCTTCGACTTCCTGGTAGCCGAAGAGTATGTTGGTGTCTTTGTCCCAGTAGATAGAGTAGTTGCGGACGCCGCTCTCGGTAATCTGGCGTTTCAGTTCGGGCCACAATGCGGCGTGACGTTTTGCGTACTCTTCCTCGAAACCGGGTTTGAGGAACATTTTGAATGCAAATCTTTTCATGTGTATTTATATAAAGGGTTAGTTTCCGTAGGGTTTTTCAGCATCGAAGAAAGGCGCAGCCGGCCAGACGAACAAAGCGGGGTCGTCGGGCTTGGCGGGGTCGAAGGTCTCGGTCTCGATGAGGTAGGCCGAGAGTTCGGGCACCTGTGTGCGGATGCCTTCGATTACGCACTTTGCAACCTCGGTCGCACCGAAGGGGTTGAAGTGAGTGTTGTCGGCGAGGGCCTTTTCCTGACCGGGGAAGGTGTTGGCGGGGTAGTGTACGAAGGCTTTTTTCGAGCCTTCTACGCCAAGGCTTTCGTATAGTTTCTTGGTCATGGGGTTGAGGTCGATTACCGGCACGTTCTCGCGGCGTGCAACCTCGCGCATAGCCTGGGGATAGTCGCCGTGGGTGTCTTTGATTTTACCGTTGCTGTCGAAGTGGCGGCGTGCGGTGGGGGTGATGAACACCGGTTTGAGGCCGGCGGCACGTGCGCGGTCAACAAAGGTCTTGAGGTTGGTCGAGAAGTTGTAGTATGCACCTGTGCCGGGGCCTTTGTCTTTCTGGTCGTTGTGGCCGAACTCGATGAGAATCCAGTCGCCGGGCTTTGCCATAGACAGAACTTTGTCGAGACGCTTGGTGGCGAGGAACGATGCTGTGCGTTCGCCGCTCTCGGCGTTGTTGGCAACTACGACATTGTTTTTGAAGTATCGCGGAATAATCTGACCCCAGCTTGCCCAGGGTTCCTTTGTCTGGTCTACAACGGTGCTGTTGCCGCAAAGGAAGATGGTGGGCGCGTCGCTGACAGGTTCGATTTTGATTTTTGCAACGGCCGGGGCCTCGCCGGTAAACTCGAGGGTGAGCTTGTCGTCCCATGTGGGGGTGCCGACTTCGCGAGGATTAATCCTCACGCTGTCGTTGAGGTTGATGGCCGGTGTGCGCTTGTTGACGATGAACGAACGCTCTTCGAACTTACCTTTCTTTGTTGCAACGTTTTCGAGCATCAGACGGCGGCTCTCGGCGCGCACGGTGGTGTTTGTGGCGCGTTTCTTGTTGCCGAGGAGGAGAGTGACCTTGTAGTTGCCGTCGGGCACGCGGACTGAGAA
>VSPF01000016.1 GCA_009775195.1 Muribaculaceae bacterium | reverse complement strand
TGTTTGCACTGAAAACAGGGCTCGTCGACGGCAAGGCAAAAGACGACATGATAGCCCGACTACGCGATAATTTCGCAGCTCATGGCAACTGTCTGCAAACCGGCTTCTTAGGCACATCGATACTTATGCCCACACTTACCGAAAACGGCATGACCGACATTGCCTACGAGCTCCTATTCCAACGTAATAATCCAAGTTGGCTCTACTCGGTCGACAATGGTGCCACCACCATATGGGAACGATGGAACAGCTATATGCTCGACAAAGGCATGGGTCCGCAAGGCATGAACAGCTTCAACCACTACGCCTACGGATGCGTTTGCGAATGGCTGTGGGAAACCGTTGCCGGCATTTCGACAGATACCGCTCACCCGGGCTTCAAACGCATAGTCATGAAGCCAATACCCGACAAGCGCCTCGGATTTGTCAAAGCCGAATACACCTCTGCGTCGGGTATAATAAAAAGCCACTGGCGCTACGAGGGCGACAAATGGATATGGCAATTTACAATTCCTGAAGGAACGGTGGCTGATGTAACCGTACCCGGAGAAACTCAATCTAAAGAATACGCTCCGGGGACATATACCGTAACAATATAATCAAAGAGACTGTATCAAAATAAGAAGTCGTCGGAGACGACGCTTTTGTGGTTAACCCCGCCATCATTGGCGGGGACTCGCACCTCCGATAAAATGACCTCGGAGAGGTCGCAAAGACATATTATCAATCCTTTGCGTCCTCTTCGAGGACTCCATCTCATATCTTTTTTGATACACCCTCTTTTTATTTCTTAATTTTAGCAATCTCATTCACTATATTCCTACGCGCTGATTTCAAGCCCGGCGGTAGTGCGCCATATTCCATTATTTCTAATTCGTTTTCGAACTCGAATAATAAGTCGGGATATAACCGACATTGTGCAAAAGCCTGTTTCATGCACAATGCGCGAATAGCATACGGTTCGGTAGAGTTGATTTTTGACAGGCAGTAATCAAAAAAATCAGTGCGGAAGTCTTCGGTGTGAGGCGGTAATTGTTCGAGCAATGTGAGTAGGAGCCGTCTTTTCCCATCATGCTTTTCAATCAACAGCATGTCTATCAATCGAGAACGCATGGGTAACACCCACAATCTATCGCAACGAGTCAAATGCGTAAATACCCACAGGGCATTATATCCAACCCTGTCGTCCGGGTCAGAAAAAAGCAAATACAACTGCTCTTTTACAGTATCACCATCATGACCAACGCAAGCGTGACACAAGAGCCTTATGTCGCGCACACCGAGTCGTTCACCAAGCATTTCTCTTAAATTCGTCACAACTATAATTAATCGTGATTATAACATTGTTAATAGTCAGTTAGAAATAAGTGCTTTTGCCTGTCACAAATCATGCACATCTCTGACTGAATATAAGCCATACACAGCCAATCCACCCCATAGTGTACAGGGTTTTGACCGGACTTGGAGGCGGCAAACTCCAAGATAATCAATCATATAAAGAGAAAAGCAGTTCAACCTTGGTGTACAGGGTAAAACTGCTTTTCATCAGAAGCGGAGAGGCAGGGATTCGAACCCTGGGTACCCGTAAGGGTACAACGGTTTTCGAGACCGCCCCGATCGACCACTCCGGCACCTCTCCTCGGGGCTGCGGCTTGTTTGCCGTTTGCGACTGCAAAGTTAGTAATTTTTTTTGACATGCAAGTTTTTTTGTGATTTTTTTTGCGCTTTTTTATATAAATCGTCTTTTTTCGGCTTTATGTTATGCCGATTTTGGTTTGTTCCACTTTATTTTCGTATCTTTGTAAGATATAAATGAAATCGCTAATGAAGAAATTTATCTTTTCGGTTTTAACCATCCTTACTATCTCAATGACAACAATGTCACAACAAGTTGACAACCCATTGTTCAAGCCTTTCACCGGCACCCCCCACGGCACTGCCCCCTTCTCACAGCTCAACGACAGCATGTGGATGCCGGCTATCGACCGTGGCATCATGCTCGCGCAGCAGGAAATCGATGCCATCACCTCGCAGCGTTCGAGACCCGACTTCGAAAACACCATCGTCGCGCTCGAACATGTAGGCGAAGACCTCAACCGCGTTTTAAATGTCTTCTATCCACTTATGTCGGCAAATAGTTCCGACGCCATGATGGATATCGCCGTAGAGGCATCACGCAAGCTCAGCGACTACTCTACCTCGCTGACTCTCAATCAAGAATTATGGAAGCGCGTCAAAGCTGTATATGACGACCGTAAGCTTTTCAACCTCACCCCCGAGGACGAGATGCTGCTTCAAAAGACCTACGACTCGTTTGCCCTATCGGGTGCGAACCTGCAGGGCGACGACCGCGAAAAATACCGCGCACTCTCGGCTGAACTATCAGCTGCAACCACTGCTTTCGGTCAAAACGTACTCAAAGAGATGAACACCTACGAGATATATCTCTCAAAAGACGACCTTGCAGGCCTGCCCGAAAGTTCGGTCGCTGCCGCCGCCGAAGCCGCCGAAGCCAAAGGCCGCAAAGGTGAATACCTCTTCACACTCGACCAGCCTGTCTATAGTGCTTTCCTCAAATACTCTTCGCGTCCCGATTTGCGCGAGAAGATGTACAGGCTCTACAACGGCCGCAACACATCGGGCCAATACTCAAACCTCGACAATATCACGCGCATCAGCCAGCTCCGTCTCGAGATTGCCAAACTCCTCGGCAGCAAAACCTATGCCGACCACGGTCTGAAACGCACTATGGCCGAGAATCCGGCTGCGGTCTACGACCTTTTAGGCAAGCTGCGCGACGCATACCGCCCAGCCCTCGATGCCGAATTGGCCGAACTAACCCAGTTCGCATCAAAGCTCGAAGGCAAACCCGTAGTGATAAATCCTTGGGACTACAGCTATTACTCCAACAAACTCAAGGCTGAGAAATACGCATTCGACGAGGAAGCCCTGCGTCCCTATTTCGAACTCGACAACGTGGTAAAAGGTGTCTTCGGCCTTGCGACCAAATTGTATGGCATCACATTCGAGCCTAACGATAAAATCGAAGTCTACCACCCCGACGTAAAAGCCTATGATGTCAAAGATACTGATGGCAGCTACTTAGGCGTGCTCTACACCGATTTCTTCCCCCGCTCGACCAAACGCCCCGGGGCATGGATGACCAACTTCAAGGAGCAATATGTCGCCGAAGACGGCACCAACTCACGTCCTCACGTGTCAATAGTGATGAATTTCACCAAACCTACAGCCGACAAGCCGTCGTTGCTTACGCCCTACGAGGTTGAGACTTTCCTCCATGAGTTCGGCCATTCGCTCCACGGGCTTCTTGCCAACTCTAAATACGCATCACTTTCGGGCACCAATGTCTACCGCGACTTCGTAGAGCTACCCTCGCAGTTCAACGAAAACTACCTTACCGAGCGCGAGTTTCTCGACAGTTTCGCCCGTCACTACCAGACAGGCGAGGCAATACCCGACGAACTTGTCAACCGCCTCGTCCGTTCACAGCAATATGGTGCAGCCTACCAGTGCATGCGCCAGCTCGGTTTTGGCTATCTCGACATGGCATGGCACACTATTACCGAACCTGTCACCGACCCGGTAGCCTTCGAGAGCAAGGCTATCGAGACTGTGCGAGTCTTCGACGATGTCGACGGCACCATGATTTCGCCCCAGTTCAGCCACATATTCGCCGGCGGATACGCTGCCGGTTATTACAGCTACAAATGGGCCGAGGTACTCGATGCCGACGCTTTCGCTTTCTTTAAAGAAAAAGGCATATTCAACAAAGAAGCTGCCAACAGCTTCCGTAAAAACGTACTTTCACGCGGCGGCACAGAACATCCGGCCGAACTTTACCGCAAGTTCCGAGGCCAGGACCCCACTATCGACGCCCTGCTCGAACGCGACGGCATCCGCAAGCACGACACCACTGTCGCCCCACTCAACAAAGATTGACCTATATTACCCCCTATTGCAGGGCCGCGAGTGGCGGCCCTGCTTTTTTTGTGTCCAAAAATTCATCTTTAATGGCAGTATTTGGCAACATATTAATACATTTGTGGCCTATTGAGTATTTTTGCCGCATGAATAGAATTACGACATATATAGTCATTGCCATATCAGCCTGTATCGTGGGGGCCTGCGACATGTTGCAAAACCAACCCTACACGGCGCAAATCAAAGGCCCCACTAACCTCAACACCACAAATGCCGGGCTCATAGAGTCGGCCGGCCTCAAGCCACCATTCAAGTTCGCCTTTATCACCGACACACAAGGCTCGCTCAACGAGATGAAGTCGGCACTCGACATCATCGTCGGGCGAGGCGACATCGACTTTATCATACACGGTGGAGACCAGACAGATTTCGGTATAGTTAAAGAATTTGTGTGGACACGCGACATGTTGCTCGACACCGGCATACCGTTTGTCTCAGTAATCG
Organism: Muribaculaceae bacterium; assembly: GCA_009775195.1. Taxonomy (GTDB): domain Bacteria; phylum Bacteroidota; class Bacteroidia; order Bacteroidales; family Muribaculaceae; genus CAG-873. The sequence goes on along the minus strand of VSPF01000016.1, from coordinate 19,754 downwards.
GTAATCACGACTGCCTCGGCAACGGCAACGCTACATTCGACTATATCTACGGGCCTCAGAATTTTTCTTTCGATGCCGGCCCGGTGCATATCATGTGCCTCAATACCGTAGCTCTCGAATACGACTATTCACGCCCCGTTCCCGACCTCGTGTTTATCGAAGATGACATCGCTGCGGCAAACAAAACCGCAGCAACCCACAGCATAGTGGTCATGCACTCGCGGCCATACGACGAACAGTTCAACAATAATGTAGCCAAGACTTTCAATTACTACATCTCACAACTTCCGGGAATGAAACCCGAAGACCCAAGGCGTGCCGACGGCACATGTGCCATGTCGTTTTGTCTCAACGGCCACAATCATAGCACCATGGTTAAAGACATATTCGACAACGGCATCTTATATTATCAGTGCGCAAACATAGCCAAACGCGCCTTCTTTATCTTCACCATAACTGATGACGGATACGAATATGAAGAAGTTGATTTTTAGCATCATACTTGCCATTCTCACACTCCATGCCTCGGCAACGACATCCGAGCCAACAAACTATGAGCGGCGAATAGAACGTCGCCAACAAGTCTGGCAAAAACTCCTTCCCGATATTTTTGTCTTGCAATATGCCGGAGGCGGTGCCACCATATCGGCCGGAGTGGGTTGGGACTACGGTTCGTCGAACCAGTGGGAAACACACATGATGTTTGGCTTTATACCGAGCCGCTACAAACACACTCATTACTGGACTTTCAATCTCAGAGAAATATACAGTCCCTGGCGTGTGCGTGTCGGTACTCCGGTCAGCCTCAAGCCCCTGACTGTCAGTTTAGGGGTCAATTCGATACTCCATGGCGACTTTTGGATGTCTGAGCCCGACAGGTATCCCCATGGCTACTACGGCTTTTCGAGCCGTATGCGTTTCCACCTCGCTCTCGGCCAACGATGGACGGTAAACATACCGCGCGACAAGCGTCTGATATCGAGCGAACTGTCTATCTATTATGAAATTTCGACATGCGACCTCTATGTAAGGCAGAAAATACGCAGCTCTTCTATCCCCCTAAAAGACATTCTCTCGCTCGGCCTCGGCGTGATATTCAAGCTATAAGACAGCAACAACATCTTAGTCCGTGTGATTCTAATAAGCTGTGTTAAATATTGTCGGCAATAGGAGTAAGGTCGGGGAAATTGTGTAATTTTGCAGCCGCAATGGAAAGTATACTCAATCGTCTCTCAGACCTCCTCGTTTATGATGCCGCTTCCCCGATGCTTTTCAACTCGGGGCTTTTCCTTGTGCTCTTCCTCCTCTTCTTACTCGTATATCAGGCAGTGCAGGGCCACAGGAGAATAAAAATGCTGCTGGTCATCGCGTTCTCACTCTATTTTTACTATAAATCGAGCCAGTGGTGCGTGGCCATACTGTGCGGAGTATGCCTTAGCGACTATCTTCTGGGCCTTTGGCTCGGACGAGCTTCCGCCCCGTGGCTGCGTCATGGCATCGTAGCCCTCAATGTGGTTTTAAATGTCGGTATGCTCGTATATTTCAAGTATGCCAACCTGCTCCTCGATGCCTTTACGAGCATCAGAGGCTCGACTTTCGACCCTCTGGACGTGATATTGCCAGCCGGCATATCCTTTTTCACGTTCAGGTCAATCAGCTATATGGTCGACATATACCGTGGCCAGCTAAGCCCCTGCCGCTCCCTGCTCGACTACACCTTCTATCTCACTTTTTTCCCACCATTACTCGCCGGCCCGGTGGTAAGAGCCAAGGACATGCTTCCGCAAGTCGAGGCAAATGTCAAGGCCACGCCCCAGATGATGTCAGAGGGCCTGTTTTTGATAATGACGGGCCTACTGAAGAAGGTTGTTATTGCCGATTATATCAGCGGAAACTTTGTCGACCGTATTTTCGACAATCCGATGCTATATAGCGGCTTCGAAAACCTGATAGGGTGCATCGGCTTCACAATACAGCTTTATTGCGACTTCTCGGGATATTCCGACATGGCGATAGGCCTGGCCTTGCTACTTGGCTACAGGTTCAAAGAAAACTTTGCCGCCCCGTTCAAATCACAAAGCCCTACCGAATTTTGGCGCCGCTGGCACATCTCGCTATCCACATGGCTTCGCGACTATGTTTACATACCTCTCGGAGGAAACCGCCGTGGCCGTGCGAGGGCATACGCCAACCAGTTTGCCACCATGGTAATCGGCGGCCTGTGGCACGGAGCCTCGTGGATGTATATAATCTGGGGTGCATATCATGGCCTTCTCCTGGTATTGCACAAGGCCATAAAACGTGTATGGAAGCTGCCCGAGCAACTTATAGGCCGTCCAGAAGTCAAACTCGCCAATATCACAATCACATTTCTGCTCATCGTAGTCGGGTTTACTATATTCCGCGCACCATCGCTTGAGACGGTCGGACAAATAGCGACACAGATTTTTACCAATTTCCATCTTGATGTGGCATCTCAGTTTGTAGAGAACTACCTGATGATAGTACTCGCCGGTGTAGCCGCATATATCGCCCACATCACCCCGCGCACATGGACAACGGGGGCAACCCAGGCCTACGTGGCTATGCCCGTGTTATGGCAGGCTTTGTTGTTGGCAACCATATTGTTTATCGTGGTGCAGACACGTCAAAGCGAACTCGTACCTTTTATTTATCTCCAATACTGAACCATTTTGCCTGTTTGTGAGTTTTAAGTTAAACTACTATTAATTCACGCAGACATTATGAAATTCTTCAAACTGCTTATCGTCGCCATCCTCGTGATGATTGCCTACGGCAAATCACAAGCTTGTTCACGTGTCGTGTATATTGGTGATAAGAACTATGTACTGGTAGGGCGCACCCTCGACTGGCGCACACCGATACCGACGAACATATATGTATATCCTCGAGGCATAGAGAAAACATCGATGCCCAAGCAACCTTGGTTGAAATGGACCTCGAAATATGCGTCGGTACTCGCTGTCGGATATGACGGCGGCGTAACCGAAGGCATGAACGAAGCCGGCCTTGTAATGAACGGCCTTTTTTGCAAAGGCACCATATATAAAGAAGCCACCGGCAGCAAGACAACGCCTGTTATGAGCCTTGCAGTATTGGTAAGCTACTTCCTCGACAACTTCGCCACTGTCGACGAAGTAGACGCATGGTTGGCCGCCAACGAATTTGCCATTTTCGGGCAGACCTTCGACGGAGGCACAGTTTCTACACTACACTGGGCTATCACCGACAATACCGGCATGACACTGCTCATGGAATATACCAATGGCAATCTCAACACGTACAAAGGCCGAGACTTACGTGTACTCACAAACGACCCCGACCATCCCCAGATGCAAGCTATCGAACAATACTGGACACAAGTCGGCGGAGTAAACATGCTGCCTGGCACAGTCCGCAGTACCGACCGCTTCATCCGTGCCTCATTCTTTATCAATCACGTTCCAACCGATTTCGACTATCCCCAGGCTCTCGGGTCACTGTTCAGCATCATGGGCACCGTAAGCGTCCCTTACGGCTACGAACTCCCGGGCGAACCTAATGTGTCATCAACCCAGTGGACGTCGGTATCAGACAGCACGGGAGGCAAATACTATTTCCGTCTCACCACCTCGACCGGCGCCTTGTGGATAGACCTTGGCCGTCTCATCCTCACCCCCGGAGCACCGGTACTAAAACTCGACATGGCAAAACATGGCGATGCCACTGGATGCGCCAACCATCTCCTCGAAAAATCAGCGCCATTCACACCGATGTGGTAAATGACAAAATTACCCCAGCCGCTTGACCTTGCCGTTGGCTGTCCGGGGTAATGAGACCACCGGCAAAATTACTTTAGGCAGCAGTCTGTGGTCTGACACGTGATTGCGTAGGACCGAGGCTATATTTTGAGTCTCGGCCTCGCCCGCTTCTATGACCAAGGCTACTGCCCTGCCCCATTTATCATCATCAATACCTTTGACATAATAAGCCCTGCCATCGAGGACGGATGCATAGAGGGCTTCGAGTTCTTCCGGCACAAGTTTGAGGCCTCCGCTGTTTATAACACCGTCGGCCCGTCCGCGCCATATCATTGCCTGCGGCGACAATAAAGTTACGAGGTCGTTTGTCGTAAGACGCCCGAACGAGAAACCCGGTGCCTCGATAATCAGCCTGCCGTCACTGGCACAATCAAATGTGACTCCGGGCATAGCCCTGAATACTCGACCGCTATCGTCGGCACGCGCAAGAGCGACATGGCTGCAAGTCTCAGTCATGCCATAACTTATAAACGCCCTGTAGCCGGCAAGCGTCAGTTGGTGGCAGTCATCAGCCGACGGCGAAGCCCCGCCAATGAGTACGTTGCGAATTTTCGCAGACAACCGGGGTTGGTCAAGCAACGACTTAATCTGGCTCGGCACTATAGGCAACAGGTCGATACGATTTATGTCATCAGGAATACTGATGATATTGCTTACAGGTAGTTCGACAAGTCGGCATCGCGCCTCGCAGGCTCTTACCACCATCATTTTCCCGGCGATATAGTCGGTCGACAGCGGCGATGCCAACACCGAATCTGCATCTATCCCGAAATATGTATTGGTTGCGCGTGCCGACACGCGCATATCTTCTTTCAATAGGCGTATATCTTTAGGCACGCCCGTCGAGCCTGAAGTATGTGCTCCGACATATACGGAGTCTGACAGCCACTCCGCCTTGAACTGGTCTACTGATGCCATGGTAATTCATCGAGGTCCTGCCATCGCTTCATGGGGTCACACCATAGACGGCAGTCATGCATCGACAAGGGAGAGCCTATATTATTGGAGTACAGTTGACCCGTACCAAGCCCCTGGGCCATAGATATATCATAGCGCGTCAGCCAGCGGGCAATGGCATAGAGGCCGACATTAGACTCAAGCGCCGAGGTCACCCACCAGCGTCCCGGGCCTATGATGTCGATATACTGCGCCGCAGCCGAAAAGCCGCCGCACAACGATGGTTTGAGCACAAGAAACGATGGTTGTATTTCACTCACAAGACGCACCTTCTCTTCATATGTTCGCATGCCTATCAATTCTTCGTCGAGGGCGACTGGTATCGGCGACCGCCTACATATATCGGCCATGGCTTCTATCTGGCCGGCCTTGACCGGCTGTTCAATCGAGTGTATATCATAAGGCGCGAGGTGGTCGAGGTATTTTAATGCCTCGTCGGGCTGGAAAGCCCCGTTGGCATCAAGCCTGAGTTCGAGTTCGTCCGGCGAAAATTGCCGACGCAGCTCTTTGATTATTTCAAGTTCGTCGTCAAAGTTTATGCCGCCTATCTTAATTTTGATAACTCGGAAACCCTGCGCGAGTTTCTCTGCCACCCGTTTTTGCATCAAGTGCTTGTCGCCCATCCACACGAGCCCGTTTATGGGTATGCCCCTATGGCCGAGTTCCCACGGCGTACGGGATGTGGCTGTATCCCCGGTCTGCGACATAGAGGCCATGGCACTCGATATACCGAATGCTATCGAACTCAGCCCCGGGTTCCCTATTGTCTCTGAGATATTCCTGCACTTGTCAGCAAGAATTTGTTCGAACTCCGGCGTGTCTTCCTGCGACAAGCCACGGAACAATGGCACTTCACCAACACCTATACGTTTGTCGGGAGCCGTGATACGGATAAAATACGTGTCCTTATGCAGCATCGACCCTCGCGAGGTACGCGCTTCAAAGGTAAAATCGAGAGTATAGCGGCACCACTCTGCCCTGTATCCTGTCATAGGCATCAACCGGGGAATTGTGGGAATTTATCGAAATCGGGGTCGCGTTTTTCGAGGAAAGCCTGTGCGCCTTCCTGAGCCTCGTCCATCAGGTAGTACATCAGGGTTGCGTCGCCGGCAAATTCCATCAGACCGTGCTGCCCGTCGAGTTCGGCATTGAGCGCACGTTTAATCATGCGGATTGCGAAGGGGCTGCGTTTCATAATGGTCATACACCAGTCCACGACCTCGTCTTCGAGTTTGTCGAACGGCACCACCTTGTTTATCATACCCATTTCGAGAGCCTCGGCGGCTGTGTACTGGCGGCATAGGAACCATATCTCGCGGGCCTTCTTCTGCCCCACGCAACGGGCAAGATAGCTCGAGCCGAAACCGGCATCGAAGCTGCCGACCTTCGGCCCGGTCTGGCCGAAACGGGCGTTTTCCGATGCTATGGTCAGGTCGCACACAACCTGCAGCACGTTTCCCCCACCTATGGCATAGCCATTGACCATTGCAATGACAGGCTTGACAAGCGAACGAATGGCTTTGTGTATTTCAAGTACATTGAGTCGCGGAGTACCGTCAGAGTCGCGATATCCGCCACGCGATTTATAGTGTTGGTCGCCACCGCTGCAAAATGCCTTGTCGCCGGCACCTGTGAGCACGACAACTCGCACAGCAGGGGTGTCGCGGCAATAAGCCAAGGCATCGAGGATTTCGTGGTTGGTCTGCGGACGGAAGGCATTATACACCTCGGGGCGGTTGATGGTGATTTTTGCGATACCCTCGTAATATTCAAACAGGATATCGGTATATTGCTTCAACGTGGTCCAGTTTCTCATAGTTATCTACTTATTTTCAGTTCAATAATCTTTGGTTTGTTCTTTCGGGTCAGTTCACAATCATCAGGGTTTGTTACTGCCTGGTATTCAAAACCGTATGCCTCGGCAAGTTGCCGGAGTGGGAATTTAGGCATCGCGGTAAAGTATTTGTCTCGTTCGGGCAGGTCGCGCGTGGTGGCTACATGGCGGAATATGTCACCGCCACCGTTGTTTACCACTATCATTGTGAAATTGGCACCTACACCTTTAACAGCCAAAGCTCCGATATCATAAGCTGCCGACATGTCACCGGTCACAAGCACGACGGGCTTGTCGCTTACAAGCGACGCCCCTACCGCAGTAGACGTGGAGCCGTCGATACCGCTCACACCGCGATTTGCCCATATCCTGGTTGGCGCTTTGATAGCAATGCGTTGGGCATCGCGCACCGTCATGCCGTTGCCGAGATGGAGCATTATATCGCATCCAGAAAGCAGCGACAGCAGTCGCGACACTTCTGTTGGCACCACATTGCCGTATTGTCTAAATTTTTCTTGATAATCGATATTCGAAGCATGACTCTTGAACGACGACAGCAACCCTGTGAGCGAACAGCACATGCTGTCGCAATCATACACAGTGTCGTCACACGAGAGGCGCACGCACGGCAGTCCGCATGTATCTAACCACTTGCCTATCTTTGCAGAAACGAGCGGCGAACCGGCCACATAGATACAGTCGGGAGTGGTGAGCCGGTCGATGTTATCGGCAAACGCCGCCGACGGGATAATCGATTTATCAGAGAGATTTGACTGGGCTTCGGCTATAACAGCCACATTCGACGGTAATTCGTCAATCAGTCGGCGACAGGTTTCAATATCCTTGTCGGGGTGTAGACCACCGATTATCAATAAATATTTCTTGGCCGGGTCGTACTTTATCTCGGGAGTCTTGCCGATACATTCGCCATGACGCAGCATCTTGACGTATGGCTTAGTCGTGGCAACGCTTTCGGTAAGCGGCATTTCGAACTGCATATTTATATGCACCGGCCCATTGGGATAACGGGTAGCTGTTGACAAGGCTTCGTTTAAAAGACGGTTGGCATATACGGGGTCTTCGCCATCGCGTATATCCACACTCTTACGCACCACGTGGCCAAGAACTCCAGCCTGACAGATTGTCTGCGGACGATTCTGTCCAATCTCGTAATACGGCCTGTCTGCCGATATTGCAATCAGTGGTACACGGCTATAATATGCCTCGGCCAAAGCTGGGCCGTAATTAAGCACCGCCGAACCCGAAGTGCATACCATGGCCACGGGGCTGTCGAGAGTCACCGCCATGCCGAGGGCTGCGAATGCAGCCGTACGCTCGTCTACTATATAGTGCAGCTCATATTTTCCCGAACGCGACAGGGCCAAAATCACCGGGGCATTGCGCGACCCGGGGGAGACAACTACATGTTTTACTCCGTAGATGTGCATCAATGCCGCAAGCTGGTTGGCCGTCGGTTTGTCTTTTATCGCCATTCTCGACAATATTGAGGTTTAAATGTCTTTTGAGCTAACAAAATTACGGATTATTTGTTAATATTGCAACGAGTATTTAATATGAATAGAGTATTAACATTCATCACTTTTGTCATATTTATCGGTGCAAATTGCTCTTCAGCAGCCGATAATGGCTTTGGTTCGGGTCAATTGCAAGATGAAAGGCAAATCGACTCGACCATGGCCGATACCGTTACTGTCAAGGAAAAACCAAAAGGGCTTATAAACAAGATTATTGCCTACTTTAACGAGTCAAACAAAGTTCGCCGCAACAAGAAATTCGATTTCAGCATCATCGGTGGCCCGCACTATTCATCTGACACAAAGTTTGGTATCGGCGTAGTTGGTTCGGGTCTTTACCGGCCATCGGCAAGCGATTCTGTTTCACCATTGTCTAATGTTTCTGTTTATGCCGACGCTACGACAAGTATGTTCTTCAAGCTCGGTGTACGAGGCACGCATATTTTCCCTAACGACAAGGCGAGGCTGAATTATGATATCAACGTGGCCCAGATTGCCACCAAATTCTGGGGCATAGGTTATGAAATGGCCCGCAACGATGACAATGAATCAAAATATAAATACTTCACCTCTCAAACCGAAGTAAGCTACGTTTGGCGGCTGGCCCCTAATTTCTACATAGGCCCAATGGCGACTGTCGATTATATCAATGCCCGCGACATGGCCAAACCAGAGCTTTGGGAAGGTGAGCGCGACAAAACTTTCAATATCGGCGTAGGCCTTACCATGCAGTACGACAACCGCGACTTCCTCACGAATGCCTCTCGCGGCATGTATGCAAGGCTTGACCAAAGGTTCAATCCGCGCTTCCTTGCAAATAAATATGCCTTCTCTCTGACCGAACTATATCTGGCTTATTACCACCCCGTATGGAAATCGGCCACCATAGCCTTGCAGTTGCACTCGCGCCTTACTTATGGCAATACGCCATGGGGTCTGCTCTCAACCCTCGGCGGCAGCGACAATATGCGCGGATATTTCGAAGGACGCTATCGCGACAAAAGCGAGATTGACGTTTGCATCGAGCTGCGGCAGCACGTATGGCGACGAAACGGCATAGTAGTATGGGTCGGCGCAGGTTCGATTTTCCCTAAATTCTCTGCTATGCGTTGGCGCCAGGTTCTCCCAAACTATGGCATAGGCTACCGGTGGGAGTTCAAGAGTCGCGTAAACGTACGTCTCGACCTCGGATTTGGTCGCAAACAAACCGGTTTTATCTTTAGCATCAATGAAGCATTCTGACAACATATCGACTAAGTACCCCGTCATGGCAGGAATCATGCTGTGGCTCGTGCCGGTTTTATTGCTCGTGCCCAATGTCGCACTCGACATAACCGAGCAATATACCGTGCTCGAAAAAGCGGTCAACATATTATTGCCAGCCGGGATATATTTCATTCTTTTTAGCCTGAGTCGGCGCATCGGGGCCACAATATTGTGGTTTATTCCTATAATGGTTCTTTGTGCCTTCCAGATTGTGCTGCTGTTTCTCTATGGCGAATCTATCATTGCCATAGACATGTTTCTCAACGTCGTGACTACAAACGTGCACGAGGCCACCGAACTGTTGCAAAATCTTACCATTGCCATCTTTATTGTATGCCTGTTATACCTCCCGGTTATTATAACAGGTATCATATTATGCATCAAAAGGACACACACAGACACCAAGTCGAGACACGTCGCGCTCTATACCGGCATCGCTCTCGCAATCGCCGGTGTCGTGTGCGCATTATGTTCCGACAACTACAAACCCACGCGGCGACTGTTCCCGGTCAATGTAATCTCCAACATGTTTAGTGCGCTTGGCCGTACATGCCAGTCCGATGACTATTTTGACACTTCGGCTGATTTCAAGTTCGGGGCCACATGCCCAGCCCCCGACAGCGCGGCAGTCTTCGTACTTGTCATTGGCGAGACCTCGCGTGCCGACAACTGGCAACTCAACGGCTACGACCGCCCCACAAATCCTCGACTGTCGCAACGCAGTGGTCTGATTTCATTTACACGGACCTTGAGCGAAAGCAACACCACACACAAGAGTGTGCCTTTGCTTATGTCGCACCTCGATTCCCGACAATTCGGCGATTCTATATATTTATGTAAAGGCATTATCGATGCGTTCGAAGAGGCCGGATATACGACCGCGTGGCTGTCGAACCAAAAACGTAATGGCGCACTTATCGACTTTTTCGGCGAACAGGCCGACACCGTGCACTTCATCACCGACGACGGGCACCTGCACTATGACGAAGAATTGGGGCCACACCTCAAGAATTTTATCAACGATAATCCCGGCCGGCGCGTTTTTGCCGTGCTCCATACCTATGGTTGCCATTTCAACTATAGGGAACGCTACCCCGAAAGTTACAATTACTTCCGCCCCGACAACAGTGCCGAGGCCAAGGCTTCGAACCGTCCCGGCCTTGTCAACGCATACGACAACGCTATAAGGTATACCGACACCGTACTCGACAGTATAATCAGCATCCTCGCGACAAGCGGTCGCCCGGCCGCCATGGTCTATCTCGCCGACCACGGCGAAGACATCTTCGACGACGAGCGCGGACGTTTCCTACACGCATCTCCCACACCGACATATTGGCAGCTACATGTACCCATGATTATATGGTTCAGCGATATATATCGAGGTATAAACGCCGACAAGTACGCCCGACTTCTTAATAATTCAGGAAAAGACGTATCGTCGAGCCGCAGCGCTTTCCATACACTCATATCTCTTGCCGGCATCGACACGCCCTACTATCGACCGGATGCCGACCTGTCGTCACCCTCTTACCTCGAACCATCCCGCGTATTTCTCAACGACTACAACGAGGCAGTGCCACTGACCGAAAGCGGTCTTCGAGACCCAGATTATAAAGAATTCGCGAGTCATCGCATAAGATATTCGCTCTGACACTCAAGAAAGCAGCAATTTTAACATATATTTACAAACAAAGCCTTTAATTACGGAAATTTTTCCTTAATTTTGCAACGAAGAATTATGGTAAGTAAAGACTATCAGACCGCCCACCCAGCGAGGGTGGTCGGCCTGTCTGAAAAAGGCTTTTTGGTTGAAATCACTCCCGAGGTCGGACACGACTGCGGCGGTTGTGCACTAAGTCATTTTTGCAGTGGTAGCCGAGGTCAGAAAATGACAGTCCATGCCACTCTCGACAAAGGGCTTTCGACACCGTCGGTCGGCGACCGTGTCCGTGTATTGGCAATTACAGGTACGCACACTCGCGCGGCCATGATGTTGCTTGTTTTGCCACTGCTTGTGCTACTCGTCGTGGCCGTGGCTATGAGTCATTTTTGCAGCTCCGAGCTCGCTGTGGGATTATCGGCTATTGCCTGCTCCGCCTTATCATATTTCTTTATCTATCTGCTGACCCGTCGGCAGGCTCCTCGGTGGATTATGGTAAAGGATGTAAATTAGGCATTATGCAATCGATATTCTTAACATTGACATTACTCGGGCTACTCGGACTAATCGGGGCGCTTGTGCTCTATGTGACTGCAAAGAAATTCCATGTCGACGAAGACCCACGCATCGAAGCTATCGCCGACATGCTCCCGGGAGCCAACTGCGGCGGTTGCGGTTACAAAGGTTGCCGCGACTTCGCCGGAGCATGCGTGGCGAAGGGCAGCCTCGACGGCATATTCTGCCCTGTCTCCGGAGCTGACGGCATGGCTAAAATCGCCGCAATACTCGGGGTCGAAGCCGTCGAGACCACACGTAACATTGCCGTACTGAAATGTAATGGCACCTGTGCTGCAAGGCCCGTCGTTTTTGAATACGACGGCATACGCTCTTGCCGGATTATGGACTCCGTCGCCGTTGGCACTCGCGGTTGTTCGTTCGGCTGCCTTGGGTGTGGCGACTGCGTGGCCGTATGTAAGTTCGGAGCATTGAGTATCGACACCGCCGACGGACTGCCGAAGGTCGACACCGAAAAGTGTACTGCCTGCGGAAGCTGCGTTGCCGAGTGTCCGCGTAACCTAATCGAGCTGCGCCCGGCCGGTCCGCGTGACCGCAGGGTATGGGTCGCATGTTCGAGCCGCGACAAAGGCGCGGTAGCGCGAAAAGTGTGTGCAAATGCCTGTATCGGATGCGGAAAATGTGCAAAGACATGCCCGTTCGGAGCTATCACTATTGCCGACAATCTCGCATATATCGACCCCGAAGTATGTAAGACATGCGGCAAATGCATCAATGCCTGTCCCACCGGGGCCATACACGCCTCATTCACGTCCCTTTGCACCGAATCAACAGCTCAGAAATGATAAAGACCTTCAGTAAGGGTGGAATACATCCTGCCCCAAACAAGTATGCCGACCGCAAAATCAAGCTACTGCCGCTGCCAACGACAGCATATCTGCCGCTGTCGCAGCATATCGGCGCCCCGGCAGAACCCGTCGTAGAGCGTGGCGAGCATGTAGGGCGCGGCCAACTGATTGCCGTCAACACCACATATATATCCGCCGGGCTCCACGCTCCAATCAGCGGCACGGTAAAGGGCATCGAGCCCGTCGCCCTCGCCAACGGAAAGCCTGGCATGGCTATAATAATCTCTGCTACCGATGAAGAACACAGAGCAGATACCGCTGCACGCGAGGCATATTGGCGAGCTATCGAACCCGGGCATACTGACCGACAACTCAGCGAGAGCCTATCTGCCGATGTTATTCGCAAAGCGATACTCGACGCCGGTATAGTCGGCCTTGGCGGTGCCACATTCCCGGCTCACGTAAAATTGTCGACCAAGGAAAGCGACAAGCCCGAACTGCTGATTATAAACGGCTGCGAATGTGAGCCCTACCTGATGTGCGACGACGCACTGATGTCGCACTACCCTGCTCGTATAGTCGAGGGCGTAGAGTTGATGATGAAGGCCGCAGGCGTCGGCAGGGCCGTTATAGCTGTTGAAGACAATAAACCAGGAGCTATCGCCGCACTGAAATCGCATATTGACCCGGCTCACGACATAAGCATACAGGTTGTAAAGACGAAATATCCGCAAGGAGGTGAAAAGCAACTCGTAGAAGCTATAACCGGGCGACGCATCCCATCAGGCAAATTGCCACTCTCGGTCGGTGCCATAGTCAACAACGTGGCGACGGCCTTTGCCATCTGGCAATGCATTGCCTCCGGCCAGCCACTAATCGAGCGTGTGGTCACAGTCACAGGCGACATCCCCGAGTCCGAGCGACGCAACTACATGGTCGCCATAGGCACCCCATTGTCAAACTTGCCATTTACGCCGCCCCAAAGAGCAAACATAATCGTCGGCGGACCTATGATGGGACACTCGGCGATATGCCTTGATGCCCCCATAACAAAGGGTACCTCGGGCCTGACCATATTAGATGCCGCCCCCCGTCGTCAGCCAATGGCATGTGTGCGTTGCGGTGCGTGTGTCGAAGCTTGCCCCATGGGGCTCGAGCCATATCTGCTGTCGACCTACGGGCGCCTCCACATGTGGGACGAGGCACGAAGCGCCGGTGTCGCAGACTGCATGGAATGCGGCTCCTGTAGTTGGTCTTGCCCCTCGTCGCGCCCCCTGCTCGAATATATCAAGATTGCCAAACAACGTAGCCGTAAATAATCATGACTCAATCTACCATCATATTCTCCCCTTCACCGCACATGCACACAGGGCGCACCACGCCCATGGCCATGTACCATGTGCTAATCGCGTTGCTACCGGCCGTGGCGTGCGCCCTATATTTCTTCGGGCTGCCGGCCTTGGGAGTACTCGTCACATCTGTTGCGGCATGCGTGGCTACCGAGTGGGCGATAACACGCTTCATGCTACGCCGCCCGACAACGGTTTTCGACGGGTCGGCTTTACTGACCGGCGTCCTGTTAGCTCTTAATCTGCCCTCCAACCTGCCGCTGTGGATGGTCGCTGCCGGCGCAGTAATGGCAATAGGTATAGCAAAAATGGCTTTCGGCGGCCTCGGGTGCAATATTTTCAACCCGGCATTGGTGGGGCGTGTATTTCTGCTCATTTCTTTTCCGGTGGCGATGACCACGTGGCCCGTGCCGCTACAGCCCGACGGCATAACCGGGCCTACAATCCTCGGCCTTGAAAAATTAGACAGTCTTGACCCTGGCCAGGTCGAAATCAGTCACTTGCTCACCGGCGATATAGGCGGCTCGATGGGCGAAGTCAGCGCGATAGCACTGATTATAGGCTTTATCTATCTGCTTGCGACGAAAGTCATAAAATGGCACATACCGGTGTGCGTGGTAATCGGCCTCGTATTCGTCGACCTTTGCGCAGGTTGGCCTGTGTTGGTCGACATACTCAGCGGCGGCCTGCTGCTCGGGGCAATATTCATGGCCACCGACTACGTGACATCGCCCATGACCACAAAGGGCATGATGGTCTACGGACTCGCAATCGGCGTCATCACCGCCGTAATCCGCCGCTGGGGAGCATACCCCGAGGGCATGTCGTTCGCCATACTGATTATGAACGGCTTTACACCGCTAATCAACCGCTATATGCGCCCCTCGCGCTTCTCGCCGCGCAGAAAGGAGGTGGCCGCATGAAGTCGACACTTCTAAATATGATATTGTCGCTCACCACGCTCACACTGCTCGTCGGCGCGGCACTCGGCGTCGTAAACTATTTCACGACCGAACCTATAGCCAAAGCCAACGAGGCGGCGCGCCACGAGGCAATTGCCGCCATACTGCCCCCGTTCGACCATCTCGAGGCACAAACGAGTGGCGAGCTTACCGTCTATCCTGCCTTCGACGGCCCAGACCTGGCCGGCCTCGCCGTCGAAACATATTCAGATGCCGGCTTCGGCGGACGCATCGTCCTCATGGCCGGATTTGACGCCGACGGACGCCTCACGGGCTACCGCGTGCTGAGCCACGCCGAGACGCCGGGACTGGGGGCCAAGATGGACACGTGGTTCCAGACCGACAAAGTTATCGGCACTGACACTGACATAGCCGTGCGTGCCGACGGCGGCGACATCGACGCTATCACAGGCGCGACCATAACTTCACGGGCTTTTACCGATGCAATAAACCGTGCCCGGCACGCCTTTAACGATTATAATCATGGAAGCAAGTAAAGTGTTACTCGACGGCATCGTCCGGCGCAACCCGACCTTCGTGCTCGTTCTGGGCATGTGTCCTACACTGGGCACAACCTCGTCAGCCATCACCGGCATGTCGATGGGACTGGCGACGCTGGCGGTACTGACATGTTCGAATGCCGCAATCTCGGCCATCAAGAATTTCGTGCCCGCCATGGTGCGCATACCGGCATTTATAGTCGTCATAGCCTCGTTTGTGACCATCCTCCAGATGCTCATGCAGGCGTGGACGCCGGCCCTCTATGCCACCCTCGGCATCTTCATACCGCTTATCGTAGTCAATTGCATACTATTAGGCCGCGCCGAGGCGTTCGCCTCGAAAAACAGCGTGTGGCTCTCGGTATGCGACGGCCTCGGCACTGGTGCAGGGTTCACCATAGCCCTAACACTCATTGGCTCGGTGCGCGAGTTGCTCGGCACCGGCGCAGTGTTCGGCGCTCAGATTTTTGCCGCCGACTATGGTGCCTTGCTCTTCGTCCTCGCCCCGGGGGCGTTTATAGTGCTCGGACTGCTGATTGCATTGTTTAACCGTATCACAAACAACTGATGCTCGAATACCTCGCCATAATATTCTCGGCAATACTTGTCAACAACATAGTCTTTGCCCAATTCTTAGGCATATGCCCTTTCATAGGCGTCTCCAAGAACCTGCCCTCGGCCCTGGGTATGGGAGCCGCCGTGACATTTGTCATGGCCGTAGCAACGGCGGTTACATGGCTCCTGCAACACTACGTGCTCATGCCGCTGGGCCTCGTCTATATCCAGACCATCGCCTTCATTCTCGTGATAGCGGTGCTGGTACAGATGCTCGAGATTGTCATGAAAAAGACATCACCGGGGCTCTATGCCGCCCTCGGCGTATTCCTGCCGCTCATAACCACCAACTGCGCCGTACTCGGCATAGCCATCATCGTCGCGCAAAAAGACTTCGGCTTCGTCTACTCGCTTGTCTATGCCGTTGCAACTGCCCTTGGTTTCGCCCTGGCACTGACAATAATGGCCGGCATACGCAGCCAGCTCGAGCTTGCCGACGTACCTCGACCTATGCGCGGAGTACCCGTGGCACTCATCACCGCCGGCATATTGGCAATGGCCTTCATGGGCTTTGCCGGCATCAAGTTATAAGCAGCCCGGCGCGCACACTTTGAGAAACAGCAAACACCGACAAACACCGCAAAGTTTTCCAAAAATTTTTACAACACATTAATTATTAATATTTTAAAAATTTAAACATCGACAAAAGTTTTCCATTTTGAAATTTTTGTCGATATTTTTATATACAAAAATTTGCCAAAACGATATAATTGTCGTAGCTTTGCAGAGTCAAAAAAACTCACAAACACTCAAGCAACAATGATACAGACAGTTGTAAAACGCGACGGCAGAATCGTCGGTTATAACGAAGAAAAAATCAAGGCGGCCATCCGCAAAGCCATGCTCACGACCGAGCTTGGCGAAGACGAGCCCCTGATACAGAAAATAGCCGACCGCATCGGTGCCCACGGCTCCGAGCGCATGACCGTCGAGGAAATACAAGACATGGTCGAGCTTGAGTTGATGAACAGCCCTCGTAAGGAAGTGGCAAAACGATATATCGCCTACCGCGACCAGCGCAGCATCGCACGCAAGGCTAAGACACGCGATATGTTCCATGAAATAATCGAGGCCAAGAGCAACGACATCACGCGAGAGAACGCCAACATGAACACAGACTCGCCGGCAGGCATGATGATGAAATTTGCCAGCGAGACTACGAAACCGTTTGTCGACGACTACCTCCTCACACCCGAGGCGCGCGAGGCCGTACGCCACAACTACCTGCACATACACGACAAAGACTACTACCCCACCAAGAGCCTCACATGCGTGCAGCATCCGCTCGACAATATTCTTGAGCGCGGCTTTGTAGCCGGCCATGGCGAATCTCGCCCGGCAAAGCGCATCGAGACTGCAAGTATCATTGCCTGTATATCGCTTGAGACAGCGCAAAACGAAATGCACGGAGGCCAGGCAATCCCGGCATTCGACTTCTACCTCGCCCCATTCGTGCGCTCGTCGTATATCGAAGAAATAAAAAATCTCGAGAAATTGACAGGGCGCGAACTCACCTCCCTCAGGACCATACAATTCGACGACTACATAGCTCGTCCGCTCGACGGCCTCGACGGCGACGAACGTCTGCTGCAACACGCCGTCAACAATACCGTTAGCCGTGTGCACCAGGCCATGGAGGCGTTTATCCACAACATGAACACCATCCATAGTCGTGGTGGCAACCAGGTCGTATTCAGCTCGATTAACTACGGCACCGACACCTCTGCCGAAGGTCGTTGCATAATCCGCGAGCTCCTCAACTCTACCTACGAAGGCGTGGGCAACGGTGCCACGGCCATATTCCCCATACAGATATGGAAGAAAAAGCGTGGTGTAAGCTACCTTCCCGAAGACCGCAACTACGACCTCTACAAACTTGCCTGCAAGGTCACTGCCCGGCGCTTCTTCCCCAATTTCGTAAACCTCGACGCCACATATAACCAACACGAAAAATGGCGTGCCGACGACCCCAAGCGCTATCTTTACGAAGTCGCCACAATGGGTTGCCGCACCCGTGTGTTTGAAAACCGCTACGGCGAAAAGACATCTGTTGGCCGTGGCAATCTCTCATTCTCCACTATCAACCTCCCCCGACTCGGCATCGAGTGCATGGCCATACAGGACAAACAGGAACGAATCGACACCTTCTTCCACAAACTCGACGACCTCCTCGAAATCACCGCACGCCAGCTCGACGACCGATTCAACTTCCAAAAAACAGCCTTCGCCAAGCAATTCCCATTACTTATGTCTAAGTTGTGGGTTGGCGGCGAAAAACTCCGCCCCGACGACACCATCGAGTCGGTCATCAACCAGGGCACGCTCGGCATCGGCTTCATCGGCCTGGCCGAATGTCTTATCGCACTCACCGGCAAACATCATGGCGAAAGCGACGAGGCCCAGGCCCTCGGCCTTAAGATTATCGGCCACATGCGCAGCCGCGTCAATGATTTCTGCGAACGCTACCAGCACAACTACTCCGTACTCGCCACCCCGGCCGAAGGCCTCTCGGGCAAGTTCACGGCAAAAGACCGCAAATCATTCGGCATAATACCCGGCATTACCGACAAAATCTACTACACCAACTCTAACCACGTGCCCGTCTACTATCACTGCTCACCGCGCCATAAAGCCGAGGTCGAGGCCCCGTATCATGCACTGACCGGCGGCGGACACATATTCTATGTCGAAATCGACGGCGATGCCACCCACAACCCCGAGGCCATAGCGGCCATCGTAGACCTCATGGACCAGAACAACATCGGCTACTGCTCGGTCAACCACAACCGTAACCGCTGCATGGAGTGCGGCTACGAAGACGCAAGCAGCGACCTCCACCAATGTCCGGTCTGCGGCAGCCATGCTATCGACAAGCTCCAGCGTATCACAGGCTACCTCGTGGGCACTACCGACCGATGGAATAACGCAAAACTCGCCGAACTCAACGACCGTGTCGTACACAAATAATACACTTCGCGTAGTCGACATAATCGAGGGTACGAGTGTCGACGGGCCCGGGCTGCGCACATCGATATATTTTGCCGGATGCCACCATCAGTGTCCCGGGTGTCACAACCCCGACACATGGCCCGTCGATGCCGGTCACGACATGACTATCGACGAAATCCTCGAGATTGTCGACTACAACAATTTCGACGTCACATTCTCGGGTGGCGACCCGCTCTATCAGGCAACAGCACTGCTGCCCCTCGCGCAACGACTCAAAGCCGACGGCCGCAACATCTGGTGCTATACCGGCTTCACATACGACCAGGTGCTGGCACACCCCGAAATGAGCCTCCTACTTGAGTATATCGACGTACTCGTCGACGGCCCCTATATTGCCGACCGCAAGCAACCGGGTCTTCTCTTTCGCGGCAGCGACAACCAGAGGCTCGTCGACATAGCCGCCACCAAAACCAACGGCACCGTAACCGAGTGGAAAAGAAACGATTAAAAATTTTAACTAAAAAAGTTGCTAAAAAAGTTGTCAAAAAATTTGCACAGTTCACAAAAAGTGCCTAACTTTGCACAGCAATTGAGAGATAACTCATAGCAATCGACTTCGTAGCTCAGTTGGTAGAGCAACTGACTCTTAATCAGTGGGTCGAGGGTTCGAGCCCCTCCGAGGTCACAAAGCAATAAAATCGCCGAGGGGCAAGATACTCAATATCTTGCCCCTTTTTTATTTATCTCTTCCATGTCGGGAATAAATAGGGGTCAAGCCGAAATCACGGTGTATTAGAAAAAATGCTCGAAGAGCATTACTTTGCCGTAACCAGGGTCAAGCCGAAAGTACGGTGCATTTGTTAAAACGGGTCAAGCCGAAAGTACGGTGCATTTGTTAAAACCGAGAGGATGAAGTGTTAAAATTTCAGGCGTATAGCT
>VSPF01000159.1 GCA_009775195.1 Muribaculaceae bacterium | reverse complement strand
GGGCAGGCTCTTTTATGGCGTTTTTTCATTACTTTTGCATATTGAACATTTTTTAATTTAAGTTTCATTACATTATGACTTACGAGGTAGACCACAGTTACGAATTCAAGGTCGTCGGAGGCACCGAGCCGTCCGACAAAGAGTTTTTGATAGAAGTCGAAGGGCCGCTCGGACCGGTGCCCGTAGCGATGAAAAAGCTGCTTTTCCAACGAGAAAAAGAAGCACCCGAAGTTTTATATTGCCGCGTAAAGAGCATCGATATCGCCGGAATGCCTACTCTGACACCGAATATTGCCAAATATGTCTACGAGCTTTATCACACCGTCTACGAACGTGGCGAGAGTTTTGAATGTACAGTGACGACAGTCCCCGACAGCCCGGCAGAAGAACCATATTACGTAATCGACAAGAACGGCATATTTTTCCGCATCTACGAACCCGACGGATTAATGAACAAGGGCCAGCGGCTGCGCTGCAAGTTTTCGAAACTCACCCAACAGTTCTTCAGCATAGCGCGTATCGACGAAGGGTCGCGCACACAGTTCTATACCATCGAGGCATTAATCGACGGGGCCGGGATTGACAACCGCCTCCGTCGTTTTGTCAAACGCCTTGTAGAGCGCCTGCCCGAACTGACGGGCGCACGTGCCGAACTTGCCTCGGCCAACGGACTATGGCCTGTTACTGCCGCCCGAACCATCATACGCCAACTGCCCGAATGGTTCCTACGCGCAAACCTGCGCCGGCAAAACCGCACATACCGCGTACTGCTCGACACCCTGCGCGAGGTACTTTTATTCTTGCTCGAGGGGTCAAGCTACCTCAACAGCCTCCAGTCGGAGCAACGCCGCGCCCTGCAGCAGCAACTTACCGACCTCGCCGACAGCATAGAACCTTACAAAAGCACTCTCGAACTAATCGCGAACGACAGCCAGGACAGCTTTGTAGAGCGGCTACTCGACAAGTTGCAACGTTCGGGCTACCTCTACCACCCGGCGCGACGTTTTGCCGTGCTTATGCTGATTTTCAGACTCTTCCCCGACAAGGTGGCAAACTACCTCAACCGAATATTCGAGAGTATTTTCAACCGCGACCTCGAAAACTGGAAACGCGAGCCATTCCGCAAGGCCTTCGTCGAGCAGTTTGAAATATATGTGCGCCAGGCGCGACTCGAAATCGACGCGCTGCCCGTAGCCGAGACTCGCGAACAAAAATCGAAAATCGAGGCCATCCTCACAGCCATTGCGCTGCAGCTCCTCCTCTCGGAGCCCAATGCCGACAACAGCCGTTCGTGGACACTCTTCTACCGCTATGTGGCACTGATGCGCCCGCTCAACGTAGAGGCCCTGTTGACAAAATCCTTCCTTTCGCTCCTCGGCGCCGACGTGAGCACGCGCATAAGCTACGAACAGTTACGCCAGCCGACCATGATGATGACCCAGGCGACCGTGATGCCGGCCGACGACATATTCAACCGTCTCGAAGGTACACACCGCTACACCGGCGGTGGTATTGAAATCGCCATATCGGCCGACGGCATAGTGCTGCGCCCCGAGGGTCGCTCCGACATTACCGAACGTGCCATCCCCGATACCCTCATGCCCTGGCTCAAGCCACAAATCATGGTCAACGGCATACGCAGCCTCAGCGGCACACGCCTGCGCAAACTCGGCGAACACAACCAGTGGTGGCACGACATAGAGATGAGCCTCTTCGACAAGGAGAGCACCGGCACGATAGTCAACGACACCCCCAGGCGCCATGCCGGCGTCGGCGACGAGGTATATATCGTGGTCGACAGTGTTCGCGACGCATATAGCAACAACCCGGTCTTTCTATGCCACATCGACGATGCCGAGTACGACGGCGGCAACGGCATACTGCGCCGCGACGAAATAGTGGGCTACAACCTCAAGCAGCCTCCGATGCACGTATTCCGCACCCCCGAGGGCGCAGTGCGCGGCTTCCTGGCCACAGTGCTCGAGGTTGCCCCGGACGGCTCGTATGTTTTCTCACTGCGGGACACCGTAGACCACTATATCGAGACAACATATAATTTCGATGACGAATACTTCGCCGTCATCACCGACAACACCCAGCGCGATTACTCTGCAATCTCTTACAATGGCGTGGGACTTTACATAACACGTCCCGACGACGGCACCGATTTCAACATCGGCGATATCGTCAAAGTACGTTTTATGAACATCGGCACGCAGGGCCAGCTCAAAGGATATATCTCCGGCGATGCCGAGCCCGACATGGTCTTCGGTAAAAACGAAGCATTCCAGCAGCTTATCGAAGGCATCGGCGAGACCGACAACAGCGAGGTACGCGAGGCCGAAGAAGCCGTCTTCCGCGACATCGACGAATTACTCTCGGCCGACAACATACGCGAAATCATCGAGATTATCCGCTTCAAGTCAATCGCCGAGAACGACCTCACCAAGGCTTACGACTACCTTCGCTTCGGCCGACTCCTGGCCCTCGCCATTGCTGACGAACGCCTTGCCGAAAAGCTGCTGACACACGCATCACTTCTGACCCTGCACCAATTTTATGCCACCAACAGCCGCATTGATGCCGACAAGCTCGAAGCCCTCGCACCGACAGCCCAGGCCGACCCCTTCCTAAAGATGCTCTACCACCGCCTCGAGATGGTATCATGGCTCAAAGACCCGTCGCGTAACGCCGAACTATATGCCACCGTGGGCGCACCGTCGAACGAGCTCGAAGGTGTCATTGCACGCATGGTGCTGGCATACAATATGATACACCTCTCCGACGGTGACGATGGCGGCATCGCGTCCGACATAAAAGAGAAAATTAAAGAGAAGCTCAACGTCAACAACGAGACTCGCCGGGGCAAATATTACGGTTCCGAATCAAAGTACCTCGAGTTCAAGACCTCGATTGTATATCCGGCCACAGCCCCCGGCGAAGACATGCGCGAGGCCCCCGAGGAGCAGCAAAAACACATACTCAGCCGCATCGCCGGCCTGCTCAATGCAAATGGCGGCCAGCTATACATAGGAGTGAACAACGACGGCTTCGAGGTAGGTATGCACGACGACTTCAAGTATTTCCAGCGTCATGCAGCCATTGCCGGCACGCACCGCCACAAGGTGACTAACATCGACAGCCTGTGTGTCTTTATCGAAGACCTTGTCAACCAGGCTTTCGGCGAACGCATAGGCCGCAAAATCGAGGTCGCTGCCGACGACGAAGCCGAGAAAGGCGTCGTGTGAATCACGATGCATAAATCTATCAAACCCGTATTTTACGACGGCAGGCTCTATGTGCGCCAGAGCGGACAATCGACACGCGAATATCACGGCGAGGCTATCGACGAATTCAAACGTGAACGCGAGGAACTCCGCGCCGAGCACCGTATGCGCTTGGCACAATATGGCGACGAGGAGAAAACCGACGAACAGGAAAACACCACAATAGAAACCACCCCGGCACAACACCCCGTCGTACCGGCGGTTATCGAAGAGGTCAACAAACCCACCATCGACACCTCGCACTGGCGACCCAACCTGCTGCACGACCACGAGACGGGCTATGTAGAACCGTCGGGCTACCTGTATTTTACCGGCGACGACGAACTGCTCTACTCCCACAAAGACTTATGGCTCGACGGTGGCAACGACTGCCGCCTGGCCCTGACAATACCTCTCGACCTCGCCGACGGCTACCTGGTCATGGCATACGCCGGTGAAAAAGCCGTGAAAATACCCCTGTCAGAAATATACGACCGAGGCGAGAACAACCCGATGAAGCACTACGCCGACGAACCCGTGATGTTCGCCGCCATCGCCGGGCGCGACGATGCCCTGCTTTGCATAGCGGCCGACAGCACCGGCTCTACATGGCGCCGCGTTACAAAGCTCACGGCTATCGAGCAGGGACACGTCAACAGCGTGCCACGACGCTTCCACGACGCGCCCATCGACCACACCGTGGCCTACGACATAGTCGGAAACGGCGCAATCGAACGCTTCGCCGACTGCCTAAGCGACAAAATGGGGTCGAAACGCTTCGGCTTCACAATGCGTGTACGCGAGGACGCCCCTCAACGTGATTACCGATTCAATGAAACCTTTAAAAACTGCGACCCGACGGTATAATGACACCCCTATTCGCCATAATCACGGCCACATACAATGCCGGCCCCACCCTCGGTCGCACGCTCGATAGCATCGACAGCCAGACGTTTACCGACTACGAGCACATAATAGTCGACGGAGCCTCGCGCGACAACACCCTCGAAATCGCCGGTGCCCACCCCTCGCCGCACCGACGTGTCGTATCGGAGCCTGACAACGGCATCTACGACGCCATGAACAAGGGCATAGGCTACACCTCGGGCCGCTATCTGATATTTCTCAACGCCGGCGACAAATTTCACGACACCGGCACATTGCAACTGTTGGCCGACACCATTGCGGCAAACAATAAACCTGGCATAGTTTACGGTCAGACTAACATCGTAGACAACGATGGCGCGTATATCGGCCCGAGACACCTGTCAGCACCCGCGCAACTGACGCTCCAGTCATTTGCCGACGGTATGCTCGTATGCCACCAGGCCTTTGTAGCCCTTAGGCGCATAACCGGTTACTACAACCTAAAGTACCGTTTTTCAGCCGACTACGACTGGTGCATACGCTGCCTGCAACACTCGCGCAAAAACGTCGGGCTTGCCGACACGGTCATTATCGACTACCTGAGCGAAGGCGTGACCACACGCAACCACAAGGCTTCGCTGCGCGAGAGGTTCTGGATTATGGCATATTATTATGGTTTTATACCAACATTTCTGCGGCACATACGTTTCATCGTAAGGGCCTGGAAAAGAAAAAGACAAGCACAACACAAATGATTCTCTTCAATACCACCTTTGCCGTCGATGCCGATAAAGCCGACGAATTTATCGACTTTGTCCGCGACATCTATATCCCTGCCGCCGACAAATCGGGTCTCTACGGCATGCTACTTACCGAGATGCACGGCGAAGCCTCTACCAACAGCCTTACGGGCCAACACGTGCGCACCTTTGCCATACAGATGCGCGCGCCCTCGGCCACGATAATAACCGACTTCCACGACAGGGTGTTACCGGGCATATACAGCCAGATTGCCCGTGCATGGGGCATGGGCGTGAGCATGTTCGAGTCGCAGCTCGACGTGGTTTATGACTATTCCAAAGCCAATGGATGCAAAGGTTAAAACTGCCGACCGCATAATAATAGGCATCGACCCCGGCACCAACATCATGGGTTACGGCATACTCGGCATCTATGGCCGCAAGCCCTCGATGATAGCCATGGGCCTAATCGAGCTGTCGAAAATCGGCGACCACTATCTGCGCCTCAGGCGTATCTACGAGCGTGTGAGCATGCTCGTAGAGCAGTACTGCCCCGACGAGATGGCCATCGAAGCCCCGTTTTTCGGCAAGAACGTGCAGTCCATGCTCAAACTCGGCCGCGCACAGGGCGTGGCCATGGCCGCAGCACTCGGCAGGCAGGTACCCATCACCGAGTACGAACCGCGCAAAATCAAGATGGCCATAACCGGCAACGGCGCGGCATCGAAAGAGCAGGTATGCGAGATGCTCGTGCGCATACTCGGCATACCGCGCGAGAACCTGCTGCCCAAGCTCGACGCCACCGACGCCCTCGCCGCCGCGTTGTGCCACTTCTACGAGTCTCAGAAACCGGCGGTAGCCAAAGGCTCGAAATCTTGGAAAGACTATATTGCCAACCACCCCGACAAAGTATCAGGAATATGACAGATATCGAACGCATCGACGCCCTGCGCGACGAGCTAAACCGACATAATTACAACTACTACGTGCTCAACGCTCCCGAAATCAGCGACCGCGACTTCGACATGCTGATGAAGGAGCTCGAGGCCCTCGAGGCGGCCCACCCCGAGCACTTCGACCCCGATTCGCCCACAAGGCGCGTCGGTAGCGACATTAGCACAGGCTTCGAGCAGGCACAGCATATCTACCCCATGCTTTCGCTTGCCAACACCTACTC
>VSPF01000158.1 GCA_009775195.1 Muribaculaceae bacterium | reverse complement strand
AACGATAAGATTACCCTCGATATGCTCCGCCAAATCGGGGTGGAGGGGATTGTAACGTCTCTGCACCATATACCTAATGGCGAGGTGTGGAGCTACGACGAAGTGATGAAGATGAAAAACTTCATCGAGTCGCACGGCCTGAGATGGTCGGTGGTCGAGAGCCTGCCGGTGAGCGAATCGATAAAATACGGCGGTGCAGACCGCGACGAACTGATAGAGAAGTATAAGGAAAGCCTTGCCAATCTCGGCAAGGCCGGCGTGAAGACTATCTGCTACAACTTTATGCCCGTACTTGACTGGGCGCGCACCGACCTGGAGTACCCCAACCCCGACGGCACGTCGAACCTCTACTTCAACGGGGCCGAGTTTGCCTATTTCGACATATATATACTTGGCCGCAAAGGGGCTGAAAAAGACTACTCGCAGGAGACTCTCGACCGTGTAGAAGAACTTAAGTCGCGTATGACTGCCGAGGCTGCACACCGCCTGGTCGACAACATCATAGTCAAGACCCAGGGCTTTGTAAACGGCAACATATCAGAGGATGACTCGGCACCCGTAGAGACTTTCCGCAGCCTCTTGAAGCTCTACGACGGTATCGACCGCGATGCCCTGCGCGCGAACATGAAGTATTTCCTCGAGGCCATAATGCCTGTCTGCCGCGAGTACGACATAAACATGTGCGTGCATCCCGACGACCCGCCATTGCAAATCCTCGGCCTGCCGCGCATCGTGACCTGCGACGAGGATATAGAGTGGTTCCTCAACGCCGTGCCCGACAGCCACAACGGCCTCACTTTCTGCGCCGGGTCGCTCAGTGCCGGCGCTCACAACGATGTGCCGGCGCTGGCAAAGAAATATGCCTCGCGCACACACTTCGTGCATGCCCGGATTTGCCGGGTAGAGCCCAACGGCGACTTCAAGGAGTCGTCGCACCTCGACCCACGTCTGATAGATATTATTGTGACATTCGAGCGCGAACGCCCCGGCGTGCCCATGCGCGTAGACCATGCCCCGCTGATGCTCGGCGATGAAAAGATGGGCTATAATGCCGGTTATTCGTTCCATGGCCGTATGCTTGCCCTGGGCATGGTGTCGGGTATAATGGCGACTGTAAACTCGTAAACCTAAATCATGAAATTATGAATAACTTGTTTGCTATCAAA
Source organism: Muribaculaceae bacterium (assembly GCA_009775195.1). GTDB lineage: Bacteria > Bacteroidota > Bacteroidia > Bacteroidales > Muribaculaceae > CAG-873. The sequence goes on along the minus strand of VSPF01000158.1, from coordinate 4,904 downwards.
GATAACGTGGTCGTAATCACCGGCGGCACGGGAGTGCTCGGCACGGCCATAGCCAAATACCTTGCCGCCGAAGGTGCAAAAGTAGTAATCCTCGGTCGCCGCAAAGACGAGGGCGAGCGCATCGTGGCCGAAATCAAGGCCGGCGGCGGCGAGGCGATGTTCCTTGTGACCGATGTGATGAACCCCGAAACCGTACAGGCCAATTGTGATGAAATCATGGCGGCTTACGGCAAAATCGACGCGCTGCTCAACGCTGCCGGTGGCAACATGCCCGGTGCCACGATTGCCCCGACAGGCAACTTCTTCGATGTCAAAATCGAAGCCTTCCAGAAAGTGCTCGACCTCAACCTTACCGGCACGGTCATACCCACGCAGGTATTCCTCAAACCCATGGTCGAGGCCGGCAAGGGCGCGATTGTAAACTTTTCGTCGATGGCCGCCTTCCGCCCCATGACCCGCGTGTTGGGCTATGCCGCCGCCAAGGCCGGCATATCGAACTTCACGGCCTTCCTCGCCAACGAAGTGGCCACCAAGTTTACATCTAAAATCCGTGTCAATGCCATAGCGCCCGGCTTCTTCCTGACGAACCAGAACCGTGCGTTGCTCACCAACCCCGACGGCAGCCTCACCGAGCGCGGTGCCGACGTAATACGCCAGACCCCGTTTAAACGCTTCGGGTCGCCCGAGGAGTTGTGCGGCACTATCCACTACCTTATCTCGGATGCCTCGTCGTTTGTGACCGGCACTGTCGCCGTTGTCGATGGCGGCTTCAACGCTTTTGCAATGTAAACTCTTCGAAAAATTGTAGTTCCGTCGGTGAAAAACTCTTAAAATGGTATACACCAAAGTAATTTTGGTGTTTGCCGTTTAGCATAAGAGTCGTAATTTTGCAGCTCGAAAACTTCAGGAACTTGCAAACGACGTAACTACAATATGCTGACAACAGGAAAACTCGGATTTTGGGGGCTCACGGCCCTTGTCTTCGGCCTTATGGTAGGGGTGGGGATTTATAACCTGCCCCAGAATATGGCTGCCGTGGCCTCGCCGGGAGCGGTGTTTTGGGCATGGGTTGTCACCGCCCTCGGCATACTGCCGCTCGTCATGGCCTTTAAGTGGCTCAGCGACAAGTATCCGCAATATAATGCCGGCATATATCAGTATGCACAGGCCGGTTTTGGCAACTATGTCGGTTTCAATATCGCGTGGGGCTACTGGCTGTGTACGGCCTTTTCTAATGTCGCCTACGGGGTGATGCTCAACGACGCCGTAGGTGCCATATTCCCGCCCTTGTTAGACCATGGGTGGGAGACGGTCGTGTTCGGCTCGGTGCTGATATGGCTGATGTACTATATAGTGTCGAGGGGCATACGCACTGCCAAGGTTGTCAATACGCTTCTGGCCTTGGTCAAGGTCGTGATGCTGGTGTTTATCATCGTCACTTTCTGCCTCTTGTTCAAACTCGATGTGTTCAATTCGGGGTTGATTGACAACTGGGGTCTCACCACTCCGACGGCCACGCAGATAAAGTCGACCATGATGGTCACATTGTTCTGCTTCTTCGGGGTCGAAGGGGCCGTTATGATGTCGGCCCGTGCCAAAAAAACCGCCGATGTGGGGCGTGCCGGCATTGCCGGGTTTGTCATATCACTGGTGCTCTATATGGCAGTCTCGTTGCTATGCTACGGTTTGCTCACCAGGCCCGGGCTGGCGCAATTGCCCGACCCGTCGATAGCCTATATCCTGAAGGAGACATGTGGCGCATGGGCATATTGGTTTGTGATTGCTGCCGTCGTGGTCTCGCTTGTCGGGGGGTGGGTTGCATGGACTCTTGTCGTAGCCCAGGTTCCATACGAAGCGGCATTGGCCGGTATTTTGCCCTCGGCGTTCAAGCGCATCAACGACAAGGGTATGCCCACCTTCGGGCTCTTTGCCTCGAGCGTGGTCATGGAGCTTTTCTTGCTCATGGTTGTGATGGCCGACGACGTCTACCTCGCCGCCCTGCACATAACCGGCCTTATGATAATACCGTGTTACCTGTTTACCGGCCTCTTCCTTTTGAAGAAGGCCGACAATGCCAAGGTCAGGACGATAGCCGTCGTGACGACTCTTTTCTGCCTGTGGATGGCTTATGCCGGCGGCCTGCTCGAGATGTTTATGACCTCGATATTTTATCTTGCCGGTATCGGTTTTTATTTAAAGGCCCGTCGCGACGACGGCTTTGACCGGCACCACATGTTTACCCACCGCGAGAAATATCTGCTCGTAGCCATCATCGCCGCCTCCGCCACCACTCTTGTGATTATAGCGCAGCGAATAGTGAGTTTGTGAACCATCTATGCGATGTCTCAGTCGCAAGTAAACACTAATTCTACAAGCTGATTGACCTGAGGACCCTTATATCAACTGTAGGTAAGGACTTAGTTGTAAGTAACACTATCTTGATAATTAAGTGTCTTTTTAAGGCTTAATATTCTCTTTAATGATACTTACAAAGTTGGCTCATTATATCCAAACTAACAAAAATTTGGGGCAAAAACACCACCAGCCGCGTCCATGTGTCGGCGGCTGGTGGTGTATGGGGTTGTGGCGTATTATTCGCCGGGGTTGATAGCGTCGTTGGGGCAAACGCTTGCGCAAGTGCCGCAATCGATGCAGGTATCGGGGTCGATGTGATAGATTTCGCCTTCAGAGATAGCGCCTACGGGGCACTCGGGGAGGCAGGTGCCGCATGCTACACATGCGTCGGTAATTACGTATGCCATAATTGTAATTTTTTGTTTGGAAAAAATATTTACGTTGTTGTTTGTTGGTGCAAATTTAATAGTTTTTTTTGTATATCCCAATCTTTGACGGCAAAAATTGCGATGTCAATGTCGTGTGGCGGCCTTGGCGACGTATGCCTTCGTGCGGTATGCAAGGGTGCGGCCTGTAAACGGGCTCCAGCCGCAGGAGCTGAGGATGTCGCTCTCATCGACGGTGTATTCCTCTGACGGACTGATGACTGTGATGTCGGCCGGCTGTCCGACAGCGAGGGTACCATAGTCTTCGAGACGGAAGACGTCTGAGACTCCGGCACTCATTTTCGACACAACCAACTCGACGGGCAGGTAGTTGAGGAGCATAGGTACGGCGAATTGTATCGACGGAGCCCCTGACGCGGCGGTCAGCGCGCCTCCCTGCTTTTCGCTCAGCAGGTGCGGGGCGTGGTCGGTGGCTATGGTGTCGATGCGTCCGTCGGCGAGGGCATTGCGTAGTTCCTCGGCGTCGGCCGGGGTCTTGATTGCCGGGTTGATTTTATGGCGGTTGTTGCGGTGCGCCTCGTCGGCCAGCCACGGGTCGAGATACATGGGCGTAGTCTCGGCGGTGACGGTCTTGCCGAGGGTCGGCCCCTTGTCGAGCAATTCGCGTGCCTCTAATGCGGTGCTTATATGCGCTATGTGGAGGTGCGCGCCGGTGCGGTGTGCCAGTTCGACGGCTGCCGCTGCCGAGCGCAGACATGCCTCGGCACTGCGTATGCGGTGGTGTTCGCTCACGGGCACGGCCTCGCGACTGCCATAGCGGCTGACTGCGGCGGCTGTGTTGGCGGCGATGATGTCGTTGTCTTCGGCATGTACGACTACGGGCATGCGGTGGTCAGCACACCAACGCATCACGTCCTCGAGTTCGCTCTGCAAGGGCGACGACATGGCGCCGGTCGACGTGCCCAGAAAGATTTTAATGCCCGGTGTGTCGCCCGGACGTAGCTTTGCCAATTGCGACATAGCCCCCGGCGTGGCACCGAAAAAGGCACGGTAGTGTGTGGCCGCTGTGGCCTGTCCGAGCTTATTCTTTTCCCACAGGGCCTCGGCCGTAGTCGTGGCCGGTATGGTGTTGGGCATGTCGAAGACGGTGGTAATACCGCCGGCCAGGGCGGCGCGGCTCTCGCCGGCAATCGTGGCCTTGTGCTCGAGCCCCGGTTCGCGGAAATGCACATGCGAGTCGATGAGGCCGGGACATACGTATGCTCCCTCGGCGTCGATAATCTCGTCGTCGTCGAACAGGTCGAAAGGCGTGGGGTCGCCGCTGCCCACGAGAGTTATGATTTCTCCGTCGGTTTTAAGCCATCCACGGCGAGTGCCCTTGCGGTCGACCAATATGGCGTTGTGTATCAGCATGTCGGCTTATCTTTTGTAGTTTTTGAAAAGACTGTTCCACTTGAGGCGGATTACTCCGAAGACTGCCTCGCCGAATATGCCGCTGTTCATCTTGCTTGTGCCGAGCACGCGGTTGACGAAGATGATAGGCACCTCCACGACCTTGAAGCCGTACTTGTATGCCGTAAACTTCATCTCGATTTGGAAGGCGTAGCCCTTGAACTTGATTTTGTCGAGTTGCATGGTCTCGAGTACCCTGCGACGGTAGCACACAAAGCCGGCCGTCGTGTCGTGGATGGGCATGCGTGTGATTAGCCGCACGTATTTCGAAGCGTAGAACGACATGAGCACGCGGCCCATGGGCCAGTTGACCACATTGACGCCCGTCACGTAGCGCGAGCCCACGACCACGTCGGCATCGTCGTCGATGGCCGTCTGGCGCAGGCGCAGCAAATCTTGCGGATTGTGTGAAAAGTCGGCATCCATCTCGCAGATAAATTCGTAATTCTTTGCAAGACAGTGCTTGAAGCCTTCGATATAGGCAGTGCCGAGACCTAATTTGCCGGCGCGTTTGATGATTTCAACGCGCCCCGGGTATTGCTTGATTTTGTCTTTTACGATGTCGGCCGTGCCGTCGGGCGAGTTGTCGTCGATGACGAGCACGTCGAAAGGAACCGGAAGCGCGAGGACGGCATCGATGATTGCGGCCGCGTTCTCGCACTCGTTATACATCGGTATGATTACGGCAGCATCGCTGCGCTGTGTGGCTTC
>VSPF01000157.1 GCA_009775195.1 Muribaculaceae bacterium | reverse complement strand
CTATCGCAGCCTCGGCCCCTTTCACAACCTCAATTTTACGCCATTTACTGAATATCCCTAATTAAAACAAACATGGCGGTTTGCTGTTCGACTATATATGTATTTTTACATTCCGCCAGACAGCGGCACGATATGCAACAAGGCTAAAAATAGTCGTTCCGATTTGTTTAGGCTTGCGAAAATACGACAAAATCCATACCCTGCAAAACCAACCCGTCCAAAGTGCCACAATCTGCCACATTGCAAGCCATAAGAGATAAAAATCGCTTCTACCGGTCGATACCACCTTCAACGTTGCAAATCAAAATCAAGCCCTGGCGGGGCTGTTTTGGTGTGTTACGATTTTTTTTGTACCTTTGCACATCATTGAGCAATGATGACAACACTCGAAACGACCACACACTCACACCAGGCCGACATCGACAGCCTCAACGAGCGTATATCCAGGCGTTTAGACAGCGCCAACCCCTTGATGAGCCGCATAGTCATGTCGCTGCTGCGCACCAAGGGCAAACAATTGCGCCCGCTGATGCTCATTATGTGCGCCAAGATTTTCGGCCCTGTCACCGACAAGGTCCTTGCCGCCGCCTCGGCTGTAGAGCTCCTTCATAATGCCTCGCTTATCCACGACGACGTAGTCGACAACTCGATGACCCGTCGCAACCGACCGACCGTCAACGCCATATGGGACAACCACATAGCTGTGCTGGTCGGCGATTTTTTCACCTCGTCTGCAATGCAGGAAGCAATCTCGACAGGCGACATACGCATCATCGACGCCCTGTGCCACCTGGGCCGCGACCTGTCGCTGGGCGAGATTGACCAAATCAGCAACGCGCGCGAACACACCCTCACGCCCGAGGCATACTTCCGCATCGTCGACTACAAGACGGCGTCGCTCTTCGTGGCCAGTGCGCGCATGGGGTGCCTCGCCGCCGACGCGCCCAACGAGGCCACGCGCATACTCGCCGACTTCGCGCTCCTGTTTGGCCGCTGCTTCCAACTACGCGACGACGTGTTCGACTACTACCCCTCGACACTCGTAGGCAAGCCCACGGGCAATGACCTGCGCGAGGGCAAGGTGTCGCTGCCCCTGCTACTCGCCCTCGAGCGCGTCTCGGGCCCGAAGCGCGACCAAATAGCCGCTATGCTCATGCGCGACGACCTCGACGACGACGAAATTGAATATATCATGGCCTTCGCACGCGACAACGGGGGTATCGACGCTGCCTACGAGGTCATGGCCGGCCTATGCCGCCAGGCACGCCAACTGCTCGGCAAGCTGCCCCAATGCGATATATGCACCCAGCTCGCCGCACTGTTTGACTTTGTAATCGAAAGGCAATACTGATGAGGAACGCTGCCGATACTATGCGACTGCTGCTGTGGTGTGCGGTTGCCTGCTTGTTGGCAGCGTGCGCCAACATGGGGCGCCCCGAAGGCGGTGCCCGCGACGAACTCCCACCCAAATTCGTGCGCTCGAACCCGGCCCCCGGTGCCAAGAACGTATCACGCAAGACCATGTCGGTGACTTTCGACGAAAACATACAACTTGAGGATGCCTTCAGCAAGGTCGTAGTCTCCCCGGCCCAGAAAACGCCGCCCCAGGTCAGTGCCAACGGCCGCAACCTGACGGTGCATTTTTTCGACACGCTGCGCCCGAACACCACCTATACAGTCGATTTTGCCGATGCAATAAAAGACCTCAACGAGGGCAATATCCTCGACGGCTTCGCGCTCGACTTCTCAACCGGCGACACTATCGACACCCTGCGCATATCGGGCATGGTGCTGCAGGCCGAGAACCTCGAGCCGGCACAGGGCATGCTTGTGGGCGTATATTCCGACTTCACCGACACCACCCTGACCACGCTACCCCTCGACCGTATCGCACGCACCAACCAACTCGGGCAGTTCACCATCCGCAACCTGCCCGCAGGTCAGTATCATATCTTCGCAATCAACGACATCAACCGCGACTACCACTGGGACCGCTCGGAAGACATAGCCTTCTACGACGGCCTCATATCACCCTCGACCGAGCCAATCGAGGTTGTCGACACCCTCTACTCGTCGACCGGCGAAGACTCGCTCGTACACCGCGAGGGCATACGCTACCTGCCAAACGACATATTGCTCACCTGGTTCAACGTCAACTACAAAGCGCCCTACCTGGCCGACTACAAGCGCCTCGACCAACGCCGCATAAGCCTCACATTCGGCGCGCCGCAGGACAGCCTGCCCACGCTCACCATCGTCGACGGTGCCCCCGGCGCTGGCCGCTCCGACAAAGAGTGGGCACTGATGCACCCTAACGCCACAGGCGACTCGCTGACCTACTGGATTGCCGACACGACAATGGTGGCGCACTCCGACTCGCTGCGCCTCGCCGTGCGTTATCAAAAACTCGACAGCCTCGAACAGCGCATCTGGACTACCGACACCCTGCGTTTTTTCTTCAAAGACCCCGAAAAGAACAAGAAGAAAAAAGACAAGAAAAAGAAAGAGGACGAGGAACCGCGCTTCACAGTCGACAGCATCACCGGCGACACTACCTTCCTGCCGCCCCCCGACTTCGAGTACCTGCAGCTCACCCTCAAGAGCGGCACATCCCAGCAGCTCGGACAACCGCTCGTGCTCGAGACCAACCTGCCGCTGGCGAGCCTCGACACCGCCGGCGTGCACTTCGACATGCAGGTCGACACCGTGTGGCAGCCCATGCCCTTCACACTGCGCCCCGACAGCCTCAACCCCTTGTTGCGCTCATGTATCGACATCGACTGGAAACCGGGAGGCAAATACCGTCTCGTGGTCGACACCATGGCCATGCGCAGCGTCTACGGCCCCTTCAACAGGCCCTTGAAACAAGAAATAACCGCCAAGCAGCTCGAAGACTACGCCAACCTCGACGTCACCCTCGCCGGCCTCGATTCGGTGCAGGCCGTGGTTGAGCTTCTCAACAGTAGCGATGCCCCACTCTACCGCGTCGTAAAGCCTGTGGGCGAAAGCATTGCGCGTTTCAAGCTCCTCGCACCCGGTGCATACTACATGCGCCTGTTTATCGACGACAACCTCAACGGCAAATGGGATACCGGCAACCCCCTCGACTCGCTACAGCCCGAAGAAGTATATTACTTCGCCAAGAAACTCGACCTCAAGAAAAACTGGGATGTCGAACAGGCATGGGATATAACCGAGCTGCCCCTCGACCGCCAGAAGCCATACGCCATAAAGAAGAACAAGCCCAAGCTGAAACGCGGCGAGAAAGCCCCTGAAGAAGAGAAAAACGAGGAAGAGGAAGACTATTACGACCCCTTCAGCCCCCGCAACGAACGCGATGCGCGTCGCAACATGGGGCGCCAGTCGGGAGCCGGCTCGTTCGGCCGTTTTTAGGCTATGACCGACATTTCGTGCAAATCGGCTGATTTTGTGCCCATCTCCCACGCCTGAGCGTGTGTTTTTTTCGGCAAAAATCATTAACTTTGCACTTTAAAATAGATTAACATCACAAGTACGATGAACATATCATATAAATGGCTCAAAGATTATGTCGATTTCGACCTTGCTCCCGAGGCTTTGGGAGACCTGTTGACATCGATTGGCCTTGAAACCGGCACCGTCGAGCGCGTCGAAAGCATACGCGGCGGTCTTGCCGGCATCGTCGTGGGCAAGGTGCTCACCTGCGTACCGCACCCCGACAGCGACCACCTGCACATCACCACCGTCGACCTCGAAGGCAACGGCAACCCGACCCAGATTGTATGCGGTGCCCCCAACGTCGACGCCGGCCAGATTGTCGTGGTCGCCACAGTCGGTACCACCCTCTATGCCCCCGACGGCAGCGAGTTCAAAATCAAAAAGTCTAAAATTCGCGGCGTGGAGTCTTTCGGCATGATTTGTGCCGAAGACGAAATCGGCATCGGCAACTCGCACGACGGCATCATCGTGCTGCCGGCTGCTGCCGAGGCCATGGTAGGCCGCCCTGCCGCCGAATATTTCAATATCGAGGATGACTTCGTGCTCGAAGTCGACCTCACCCCCAACCGCATCGACGCCGCCAGCCACTACGGCGTTGCACGCGACATTGCAGCCGCCCTCACCGGTCGCGGCATCGCGAACGTCAAGGCCCACCTCCCCGAAGCTCCCGAAATCAACTGCACCGCCGAGGGCGGCGTGACCGTATCGGTCGAAGACCACGGCGGCGTGACGCGCTACTGCGGCATAACCATCGAAGACGTCAAAATCGCCCCAAGCCCAGACTGGCTTGCCGACCGCCTCAAGGTCATAGGGCTCCACCCCATCAACAACGTGGTCGATATCACCAACTACGTCCTCCACGCCATCGGCCAGCCCCTCCACGCATTCGACGCCGACCGCCTCGCCGGTAACAAAATCATTGTGCGCCGCGCCGAGCAGGGTTCCAAATTCACCACCCTCGACGGTGTTGAGCGCACCCTCGATGCCGCCGACCTGATGATTTGCGACGCCAAGGCTCCCAAGACCATGGCCGGCGTATTCGGCGGCCTTGATGCCGGCGTGACCGACAATACCACGCGCATATTCCTCGAGAGTGCCTGCTTCAACGCCACCAGCGTGCGCCGCACGGCACGCCGCCACGGCATATCGACCGACTCGTCGTTCCGCTTCGAGCGCGGCGTCGACCCCAACGGCTGCGAGTTTGCCATGCGCTATGCCGCCGGACTCATCTGCCAGCTTGCCGGCGGTCGCACAGTTGGCCCCGTCACCGACTACTACCCGACAGTCATCGCCCCCTACAAGGTCATCATGCAGTATAGCGACTTCGGCCGCCTAATAGGCACCGAGTTCCGCCACGAGACCATCGACACCATCCTCGACGCCCTCGAAATCGAGCGCAAGGGCGACGGCGAAAACCTCGTCCTGGCCGTGCCCACATACCGCGTCGACGTGCGCCGCCCGTGCGACGTCATCGAAGACTTCCTGCGCATCTACGATTACAACCGCATACCGATGGACTCGCGGCTCCACGCCAGCCTGTCGTATAAGACACCTGTCGACGCGGCCGACGACCTGCGACGCACCATCAGCGACATGCTCTCGGGTGCCGGTTGGAACGAAATCCTCAACAACTCGCTTACTGCCGAGGCATACTATGCCGAGCCGTCAGAACTTCGCGCCGACTGCTGCGTCAAGCTCCTCAACCCCCTGAGCATCGACCTCAACGTGATGCGCCAGACCCTGCTCTACGGCGGTCTCGAGACAATCGCCCACAATGCCAACCGCCGCAGCCCCGATGCCGCGCTCTACGAGTTTGGCAACATCTACTTCCGCGACCCGGCCAAGGAACCCACCAAAGAGGCACCCCTCGCCCCCTACACCGAGAAGAGTCGCATGGGCCTGTGGATTGCCGGGGCCATGCGCCAAGGCAACTGGCTGCGTCAAAGCGAGGAAGCAACATTCTACGACCTTCGCGCCACAGTCGACAGTGTACTCGTCCGCTGCGGCATCAATGATGCAGTCGCTACCGTTGCCACCTGCCCCAAAGGCTCCATCTTCAGCCAGGCACTCGCTTTTACCACCGTCAGCGGCAAGCTCCTCGGCCTCGCCGGTGTCGTTGCTGCCGAACCGCTGCGTCGCACCGACTGCAAAGGCCCCGTCTACTATGCCGAACTCGACTGGGACGCCATATCGCATATAGCCGCAAGCCGCAACGCCCTCTACGCACCCCTGCCCAAGACGCAGCCCGTGGTGCGCGACCTCTCGCTGCTCCTCGACAAGGCCGTAACAATGGCCGAAGTCGAGGCCGTAGTCCGCGCCGCCGACAAACGCATCCTCCGCTCTGTCGAGCTCTTCGACGTATACGAAGGCGACAAGCTCCCGGCCGGCAAGAAGTCGTATGCCATCACCATGACCCTGCAAGACGACGAAAAGACACTGCAAGACAAATATATCGAGCGTGTGATGAGCAAAATCATCAACGACCTCACTCACAAGCTCGGTGCAGAATTACGATAAAACTAATAAACTAAATATACCATCTACCAATGGGAAGAGCATTTGAATACCGCAAAGCACGCAAGCTCAAACGCTGGGGCAACA
>VSPF01000156.1 GCA_009775195.1 Muribaculaceae bacterium | reverse complement strand
TGTATTACCGGTAGCGACGGCGAGCGCGTGGCCACCTTCTGCAAGGTCATAGTCGACGCCACGGCCCCCTACTGCGTGGCCTACAAACCCAACCTGGCATTTTTTGAGAGCCTCGGCGCCGACGGCATCGCCGCCCTCGCCGAAGTCGTGGCCCACATACGCACTCACCACCCCGACCAGTTTATCATCGCCGACGCCAAGCGCGGCGACATAGGCAACACCGCCGCCCTCTATGCCCGCAGTTTCTTCGAGACCATGGACTTCGACGCCGTGACCCTCAACCCCTATATGGGCGAGGACTCGGTGAAGCCCTTCCTTGCCTACGAGGACAAGTGGAGCATCGTACTTGCCCTGACCTCCAACGCCTCGGCCACCGACTTCGAGACCGTCAACGACAGCAAGGGAATGCCTCTCTACGAGCGCGTAATCCGCCGCAGCCGCCACTGGGGGAGCCCCATCAACATGATGTATGTGGTAGGCGCCACCCAGGCCGACAAGCTTGCCGAAATCCGTACCATCGCGCCGCGCCACTTCCTGCTCGTGCCCGGTGTCGGCGCCCAGGGGGGGAGCCTCGAAGAAGTTGCGAAATACGGACTGATTGACGAGTGCGGCCTGCTTGTCAACTCGTCGCGCGGCATCATCTACGCCTCGTCTGGGGCCGATTATGCCGAGGCAGCGGCAGAGGCAGCAAAAAAACTCGCCACGCAGATGCTCGGGCTGCTGAGTCAATATGCCGGCAATTGATTTGCACAAATCAGTATTTTTTGCTAACTTTGCACCCTCAAATAGGTTAATCATAGATAAATAATGGATAATTGCAGTCAGGAAATAGACCTGCTCTTTGAAACAAGCTGGGAAGTCTGCAACAAAATAGGCGGCATTTACACCGTCCTCTCCAGTAAGGCAAAGACCCTAAAAGAGCAGTATGGCGACAAAGTGATTTTCATAGGCCCCGACGTATGGAGCGCCGAAAACCCCTCGCCCTATTTCACCGAATCGCGCACATTGCTGCGCCGGGACCTCGACAAGACCATGCTCCCCGAAGGTGTCGACGTGCGTGTCGGCCGGTGGGACATACCCGGCAAGCCCATTGCCATGCTGGTAAAATTCGACGGCATGTATGCGACAAAGGACAGTGCCTATGCCCGCATGTGGGACTTGTATCAAGTCGACTCCCTGCACGCCTACGGCGACTACGACGAAGGCTGCGCCTTCGCAAGGGCGGCAGCAGCCGTCATAGAAGCCTTTGTGAAGGCATCGAAGACCGACCCTGCCAAAGTAATAGCCCACTTCGACGAGTGGACAACAGCCATGGGCCTGCTGACCGTCAAGGCCGACATGCCCCAAATCGCCACGGTATTCACCACCCACGCCACCAGCATAGGCCGCAGCATCTGCGGCAACGGCAAACCGCTCTACGACTACCTTGAGGCATATAACGGCGACCAGATGGCCGGCGAACTCAATATGCAGAGCAAGCACTCGCTCGAAAAAGCCGCCACGTGGAACGCCGACTGCTTCACCACCGTGAGCGACGTCACGGCCCGCGAGGCCGAGGTGCTGCTCGACAAGAAGCCTGACGTAGTGACGCCCAACGGCTTCGAGCTCAACTTCGTACCTGTAAAATCGAAATATACAGCCGCCCGTAAGGCAGCGCGTGCGAAACTATTAGGAGTTGCGCGCGCCCTGACCGGCGTAGAATATGCCGACGACACCTTCGTGGTCGCCACCTCGGGGCGTTGCGAATACCGCAACAAGGGCCTCGACGTGTACCTGGACGCAATGTCGGCCCTCGCCGCCAAGAACCCCGGGCGCCGCATACTGGCCTACGTATTAGTACCGGCATGGTGCGCCGGCCCGAGGTCAGACCTCCGCTTCAATCTCGAAAGCGCGACTCCCGGGCGCCTGAGCGACCCCGTGCTGACCCACGGCCTCCACAACTACAACGAAGACCCCGTCAACAGCCGCATACACCAGTTGGGCTTTGCCAACGACAGCGACTCGCGCGTGTCGGTCATCTACGTGCCCTGCTACCTCGACGGCAGCGACGGCATCTTCGACATGACCTACTACCAGCTTCTGCCCGGTCTCGACGCGACAGTCTTTGCCTCGTACTACGAACCGTGGGGCTACACGCCGCTCGAGAGTGTGGCCTTCGGAGTGCCCACTATTACGACGAGCCTTGCCGGCTTCGGCATGTGGGTGCGCGAAAACTTCGACGCCACATTCGACAGTTGCGGCGTAGACGTGATAACACGCACCGACAGCAACTACGACGAGGTGGTGAGCCGCATCGCCGACGACATATACCGCCTGAGCGGCGACAAGGCAGCCACGGCCAAAGCCATCCGCGCAGCAGCCATGGCTACGGCCTCGGCAGCCCAGTGGACAGACTTCATCAAGTATTACGACGAGGCCTACTGCGATGCCTTCGAAGCCCGTGACGCACGTACATAAAAATAAAAATCATACTTATCAAAATATATGAAACTTTCAGTAAGCAACACCAATGCCCCCGTGTGGCGCGACATCACCGTCAAGGCCGAGCTGCCTCACCAGCTCAAGCCGCTCGACGAGCTTGCCAAAAACCTCTGGTGGGTATGGAACAGCGAAGCCAAAACCCTCTTCCGCACCCTCAACCCCGACCTGTGGCGCAAGACAGGCGAAAACCCCGTAATGCTGCTGCTGCAGCTTTCGTCGGAACGCATAGCCGAAATTCTCGCCGATGATGCCCTTATGGCCGAAATCAACCACGTGTACGCCGACTTCAAGGAGTACATGTCGAAACCGATGCGCAAGGACGTACCCTCAGTCTCGTACTTCTCGATGGAATACGGCCTCTGCAACTGTCTCAAAATCTACTCCGGCGGCCTCGGCGTGCTCGCCGGCGACTATATCAAAGAGGCATCTGACAGCCGCGTCGACATGACCGCCGTCGGCTTCCTCTACCGCTACGGCTACTTCACCCAGACACTCAGTGTCGACGGCCAACAGATAGCCAACTACGAGCCCCAGAACTTCAACCAACTGCCTATTGAGCAGGTGATGGAGAAAGACGGCCGCCCCATGATACTCGAGGTACCCTACCCCGGTCGCATCATCTATTCGCACATTTGGCGCGTGAACGTGGGCCGCATGAAGCTCTACCTGATGGATACCGACTTCGACATGAACAGCGAGTTCGACCGCCCCATCACCCACAAGCTCTATGGCGGCGACTGGGAAAACCGTATCAAACAGGAATACCTCCTCGGTATCGGCGGCGTGCTGATGCTTCAGAAACTCGGCGTCAACTCGCAGCTTTACCACTGCAACGAGGGACACGCAGCCCTGCTCAACATTCAGCGCCTTGTCGACTACGTACAGAGCGGCCACAGCTTCAACGTAGCCCTCGAACTGGTCCGCGCCTCGTCGCTCTACACCGTACACACCCCCGTACCCGCCGGCCACGACTACTTCGACGAAGGTCTCTTCGGCAAATATATGGGTGAATATCCCGCCAAACTCGGCATAAGCTGGAACGACCTTATGAACATGGGCCGCGAGAACCCCGACACCAACGAGCGTTTCTCGATGAGCGTCTTCGCCCTCAACACCTGCCAGGAAGCCAACGGCGTGTCGTGGCTCCACGGCGAAGTGTCGAAGAAGATGTTCTCGGGCATCTGGAAAGGCTATAGCTGGGAAGAAAGCCACGTAGGCTATGTGACCAACGGCGTGCACATGCCGACCTGGGCCGCCAGCGAATGGAAAGAGTTCTACTGGAACGTGCTGGGCCCGCAGGTATTCGAACACCAGGACGACCCCCAGGCATGGAAGGGCATCTTCGATGTTCCCGACCAGCAAATCTGGAACATGCGCGTACAGCTTAAGAATAAGTTTATCAACTTCGTACGCCGCGACTTCAAAGAGAAGTGGCTTGCCAACCAGGGCGACCCGTCGGCCGTGATGAACATCGTAGACCGCATCAACCCCAATGCCCTCATCATCGGCTTTGCCCGCCGTTTCGCAACATACAAACGTGCCCACCTGCTCTTCACCGACCTTGACCGTCTTGCCAAGATTGTCAACAACGAGCAGTTCCCCGTACAGTTCGTATTTGCAGGTAAGGCACACCCCGCCGATGGCGCAGGCCAGGGCCTGATTAAGCGCATCGTCGAAATCAGCCGTATGCCTCAGTTCCTTGGCAAGATTATCTTCCTTGAGGACTACAACATGATTGTTGCCAAGCGACTCGTTACCGGCGTCGATATCTGGCTGAACACCCCGACCCGTCCCCTCGAGGCATCCGGCACATCGGGCGAGAAGGCCGAGATGAACGGCGTGCTCAACTTCTCGGTACTCGACGGCTGGTGGTATGAAGGCTACCGCTTTAACGAACATGCCGGCTGGGCCCTCACCGACAAACGCACATACACCGACCAGGGCCAGCAGGACAAGCTCGATGCCGCCACCATCTACTCGATGCTCGAGAACGAAATCATACCCCTCTACTTCGAGAAGAACTCGGCCGGTTACTCGCCCCGCTGGATACAGTATATCAAGGGTTCAATCGGCGACATCGCTCCCCACTTCACCATGAAGCGCATGATAGAGGATTATATCCACCGCTTCTATGACAAGGAGGCCGAGCGCAGCAAACGCCTGCAGGCCAACGACTGCGCACTTGCCAAGTCGATTGTAGACTGGAAAGAGCATGTAGCCGCCGCATGGGACGGCATCAAGGTACTCGAGGTACGCCACAGCGGCGAACTCAACAGCACCCTGACCGGCGAGCCCTTCCACGTAGAGGTGATTGTCGACACCAACGGCATCGGCCGCGACCTCGGCCTCGAAATGGTGGTTTACCGCCAGGAAGATGGCAAGGAGAGCCTCGCCCGTATCGACCAGTTCAAGATTGTTAAGCAGGAAGGCAACGTTGTGACCTTCGAGCTTACCACCAAGGTGCGCGATGCCGGTGTGTTCCGCTACGGCTTCCGTCTCTACCCGAAGAACGCCGAGCTGCCCCACCGTCAGGATTTCGCCTACACACGCTGGATTTAATCAACACCACCATTTCCATAGTGAGCCTCGCCGCAAATGCGGCGGGGTTTTTTATTACCTTTGGATGAGTTGAGTAAACATAAGGACATAAGGGCAAAAAGGACAAAAAGTGGGTAAGGTCTACGACCTTGGTGTTATGTTACAGTCGTTTTACCCCAGCTAACTTCGTAAAGCTGGGGTTCTGCAAATGAACTGTCTACGACAGTTTCACCAAAGTTACGGGCGGTTTGGACCGAATATTGGCTTTTTTTCAAGAAATTTGAAAAATCATTTGCAGGTAAAGATATAAAACTATAACTTTGAGAGTCCTAAATCATCTAAAATATGAAATTAAAGTTTATCCTTTTTGCTGTCGTTGGTTTTATGGTGCTTCCAGTTGTGTCACAAACACCTGAAGAAGAGTTTTATCAACTTCTTTCGGACAAGAAATATAGTGCCGCCGACAGTGTGCTCACATCATGGACTGCCACTAACCCCAAAGATGCCGAACTCATACCAGCCCGCTTTAATTACTATCTCAATAAAAGCCGCGATGAAATAGTTGTACTTTACGAAGATTCGATAGTACCGGGCGGATACGTACTCAACGACAGCATAGACAATCCTGTCGGTTCCATTTCATCAGAAATAAATTGGGACGACAACCTATACAATAAGGCCATCGAAGAAATCGAGGCCGGAATAAAAGCCTACCCCGAACGACTCGACTTTCGTTTCGGATTGGCTAAGACTTTTGAGATGAGAGATTTCTATGACAAAGAAGAATTGGTGCTGAGCGATGTGCTATCTCGTTGCAGCGAACCAGGAGCCATGTGGCGTTGGACTGACAATGAAATTGTTTCAGACAAAAACATGATACCCGACGCCATGTATGACTATTGTACAGTCATGTTTAACGCCCAGGCCGACGAGCCGCTGCAATTGCTGTGCAAAAAATACCTTGAAGTTTTTCCCGACGATTTCAAGGTAATGAATTTATTAGGTGGTTCATATTTCGCAACGGGACATAAAGACGAAGCCCTCTCGACTTTTGAGAAAGCACATGCCATCTACCCCGACGATGCTATAAACAAGCAAAACATTGCCAATAACAAAATGCAATCAGCCATTATAGATA
>VSPF01000155.1 GCA_009775195.1 Muribaculaceae bacterium | reverse complement strand
GGCAATCCCTCTCTCCTTGCTAAGAGATGTTGCAGATTATCTAGTCTAGTTTTGCACTTCGATTTAGAATCTGCATCTCGACTCGATTTAATGGACTTCCTGATTAACCTCGACACCGGCATATTCTTGTTTTTCAACGGCATGCACTGTAGCTTTGCCGACCGGTTCATGCAACTTATATCGGAACGCTTTATATGGGTGCCGATGTATGCGGCACTACTCTTCGTTATTGTCCGCAACTATGGCTGGCGCAAGGCTTTGTTTATCGTCATCGGTACGGCCCTCGCCATCACCGCCGCCGACCAGTTGTGTGCGACCTTCATACGCCCGGCGGTGCATCGACTGCGCCCTGCCAATCTCGACAACCCTCTTAGCGCACTGGTGCATATCGTCGACGGCTATCGCGGCGGCAGCTACGGCTTCCCCTCGTGCCATGCCGCCAACACTTTTGCACTGGTGGGGCTGATGGTGCCGCTGGTGCATAATCGCCGTTTCGGCCTCACGCTGATAGCCTGGGCACTCGTCAACTGCTATTCGCGCATACACCTCGGGGTGCATTACCCCGGCGACCTGTTGGTTGGCGGTTTCATAGGTTTCAGTATCGGTTATCTATGCTACCGCCTGGTACGCCTCACGGCCTTTGCCGGCAAGTTGCCGCTGCCTGTACATAGCGAGACAACGGAAATCTACTTTGCCGCGCCCATACTGTCGTACATACCTATGCTGCGCCTCAGCACCCTCATCTTCCGACATACCGATTTCGTAACCATAGCCGCCGTATCGACAATCATAGCGATATCATTAGCGGCAATATAACCTTGAACCACAATGAAAAAATACCGCACCCTCTTCCTGTCAATGCTAATCATGCTGCTGACCCCGCCGGTGCTATCGGCCGCAGACAAGGACTATTCCGGCTACCTGTTTGTATATTTTACCGGCGACACTATGGATGGCGAACAGATATGTTATGCTGTGAGCGAGGACGGCTATAACTTCCACACCCTCAACTGTGGCAAGCCGGTGCTCAATTCGCGAGAAATATCCTCGACTGGCGGTATGCGCGACCCCCACATACTGCGTTCGGCCGACGGCAAGACATTCTATATGGTCGCTACCGACATGGTGTCGGCCAACGGGTGGGACTCAAACCGCGCCATGGTGCTGCTCCAATCGAAAGACCTTGTGCACTGGAAACACTCGGTGCTCAACATACAGAAACGCCTTCCTGACCAGGGCAATCTCAAACGTGTGTGGGCACCGCAGACAATCTACGACCCCCAGGCCGGCAAATATATGATATATTGGTCGATGAAACACGGCAAAGACCCGGATATCATCTACTATGCGTACGCCAACAAGGACTTCACCGACATAGAGGACGAACCCAAACCGCTCTTTATCCCTGCCGATGGAAAGTCTTGCATCGACGGCGACATAATCTATAAGGACGGTGTCTACCACCTCTTTTATAAGACCGAAGACGAGGGCAAAGGCATAAAATCGGCCACGACAAGCGACCTCACATCGGGAAAATGGGCCGAGCAGCCAGACTACAAGCAACTGACAAAGGACGCCGTAGAGGGTTCGGGCATATTCAAACTCAACGGTTCAGACAAGTATATACTGATGTACGACGTCTATATGCGCGGCCGCTATGAATTTGCCGAGACCGAAGACCTTGTCAAATTCTCACCTGCCGCCAAGCCTGCGAGCATGGACTTCCATCCCCGTCACGGTACCGTGATGCCCATTACCGCCAAAGAACTCAAACGACTCGAAAAGGCCTACAGATGCGAAAAGTAAAGGCGCGGAGCGTGAGTCAAACTACCCGACGGGATTATTCGTCTCTATAATTTCTATTAAGAAGATTCATCATCTCGGAATCTCCGAGAATATCCGAGTAGTCACGCTCCCACCATCTTGACTGCTGCAGTCTTTGCCGAACTTCGGCAGGCAGTCTCCAACCGATATGCCTTGCAGGCACACCACCGACAATTTCATACGGTTCGACATCTTTTGTAACGACGGCGCCGGCCCCTACCACGGCGCCGTCGCCGATTTTTACCCCGCTCAATATCACGGCATTTAGAGAAATCAGGACGTCGTTACCGATTATCACCGTTTCCCTTTTGTCAGGCATACGCGACGAGATGATTGGATGAGTAGTCCCAGTTTCTATATAATGTTCGAACGGACAGACCCATACACCCGAAGAAATCGAACAATAATTGCCAATACGGCAATGCTCGATACTCGAATTTATATTAACATAGCTGTAATTACCTATAGAGACACATTCATCAACAAGAGTTCCGGGCCCTATGGACACCTCCTTGCCATAAGCTGCAGAAAGCGAAGCCCTTACACTGCGTATATCAGTACCATGCTTGCGATTATAGAAAAACAATCTCAAACGCTTGAGTAGATAAGTCACTATCATTTTTTTGTTTTAAAAAAGATTTGCAAGTATTTCCTGATACTCAATATATAACAAAACATTATAGCAATGATAGCACACGAGTCAAATATTACACTATCTATGCTATAACAAACAAATATAACAGGGATATATGCCATACATAACAAGCCAGTAAGATTTATCTTCATGCCAAATTTTGAAGAAACTACACACATACGTATCAGCATCAATATAAGAAACGCACCCGAAAGCACATACAAAGCCCCGTCGATACCAAAATAATCAATAGCCCTGTAGCAACACAGACAATTGACAGCTGCAGCAATCAGGGTTGTATATAATATATAATGTGTCTTTTTCTCCATCATAAAGAAGGTGCCGAAAAAGTCAGAGATTGTATTGAAAGAAACCCCCATGATGGTTATAGGTATCAGATAGTACGCCTGCGAGTATTCTGGACCGACAAAATACGGAAATATCCACTTGATAAAGACGCAGACCGCCACAGTGCCGAACAATATTGACTTAATGAAGAAATCAGCGCTAAGTTCATACTTGGCCACGCGGGAATCGTCATTAGAGATTATATATGCCAATTCATTCCAAGAAAATTGAAACACATTGACCAAGAGCAATATAGCTGTCGAAAATTTTGTCGTTATCGCATACAGGCCATTGGCTGCCATGCCGAGTTTATTTGTAATGCCAAGCTTTGTAAAACCAGCTAAGAGCCAATATGATATAGTAGCGAAACAAAGAGGCATCGAAAATTGTAGCATTTTCCAACATAGCTTTTTATCCAAATCGGAAAACGAAAAATAGCGTGGTATACTGAGCCGGAATGTAATAAGCAAAATCTGACATATTCCGCCACATATCGCCGCAATATAAATAGAAAGGATGTCGAAATGGAAGACAAGGATGAGAATGACATTAATTATTGCTGCAACAAACGCATTTACCATTCCTGAAGCTACGAAAAGCTTGTTATTCAAGAATATCCTGGCCGAGAATGTGGTCAATGACTGTAAACCGATAATTATACCATAAACAATTATCGCCCACAAGTATTCGAATTTAAAATAGTCTGAGACCGCATATATGGCGGGAAGATACAAGATGATGCCAAAGGCAAAAACCATTATGGCATTGCTGATTACATAATATTTGTCTTTGTCCTTGTCTTTATCAAAAGAGAACCTGAAAGCCCCGTCCCATATCTGAAAAAAAGCAATAGGGACTATCAAGTTGATAAAAGTATAGGCCAAATCATACTGGCCGAACTGTGCCGGAGACAGATATGTGGTATAGAGGGGTAGAAGTAAGAACGATACAATCTTTGACATTACACCACCTATAAAATAGATGATGGATGTCTGGAAAAATCTTTTGACGCCGAATAGATTCTTTTCAGCCATGGAGCAGCTTTTTTAAAACCTTAGCGGTTTTATATGCATAGAAATTGAGGGCCAGTAGTACGTAGTTCTCGCCTAACAACTCACCAGCCGACTTAAAAGACAAGCCTTTGCGCCGGGCAATCTTACAGTAAAGCCCCCTGGCAAGCATACGGTCACTCAAGGGATGAGTCATAATACGGATTTGTATATAATATGCAAAACCTTTGAAGTTATCGACAAAAAGCCTGTCGACATTGTTTGTCAGGCCGTCTTCCAAGTATTCACATCTATATATGATTTTGTCATACCACCTTATATAATATCCGTCGTGTGCAATTTTATTCCATACAGTGGATTCAGGCAAAAATTTTTCTCCTTCAAATATTCTAAAAGGATACCGCCTAAGTATTTCGGTCTTATATACCTCGGCCTTGTCGCCCTGAAGGAAACTTGCTGTCTGGTCGGTATACTTTGCATCAATATAGTGTCGTCCTTCGGCAAGCATGGGGAAACCGCCTACGGCATCCGGACGCTTTATATAACCTATCAGGCCCGAAACCGCCGCGATATGCTCCATTCCCTCAACTTCCTTTGCCCAGGCAGACACGCTCTCGATGGCGTCAGGGGTCAGTATATCATCTGAATCCACTATAAAGACAAAATTACCCTTGGCCTTGGACACCCCGACATTGACTGCGTAATGCTTGCCCCTGTTTTGCTGTCGTATTACCGTAATGGGAAATCCGACATTCTCGCCAGCCATCGATTTCAGCTTGTCGTATGTATTATCTGACGAACCATCATCTATTACTATCCATTCGAATTCATGGCTTGTCTGATTTTTAAGAGAATTAAATAGATTATCTATGATATATCCTCTATTGTATGTCGGGGTTATTACAGATATCATAAATTTGATAAGTCGGTTTATATATCAGGGTGTGCATACCTCGCAAAATTACTCAAATTTCTTTATTTCCACAAATGTTTTAACATGGATAAAATAACAGGCCACTAAAACCAGGGCCAAAAACAAAAGGCAGAAATCTGCTATTATTTCTGCCTTTTGTATGTATGTCATCAACTATGCCCTATCTATTGTCAACACGGAGTTTGAGGGTGGCGTACATCACGGCTGCGAGGGCGATGAAGAGGCCGATGCTGCCGGTGAGGAGGGCATAGGTCTCGAGGCTGAGCAAGACGAAGATAAAGCCGTAAATCACTAATAACAATGCGCATATTCCGGCGGCAACCTTGGCCGAGCCGAGCACACCGCGCATATAGAGGGTGACGAGGCCGATGGTCATAACTGCCGCTATGAGGTAGCTAAGGCCAAACGACATGTGTTCGCTCATCGACAGCAGCAGTGAGTAGAACAAGATTAGGGCGAGGCCGACCAACAGGTATGACAATAAATTGATGGGGTGGCGCAGCATTACCTCGGCAAAGAGAATGGAGATAAAGGTAAGCAAGATTACCACTATGGCATATTTGACGGCCCTGTCGGTCTTCTGATAGCGGTCGACGGGGATGAGCAGGTCGACAACGACTGCCGATTTGCATATGTCCTCGGCACGGCTGCCAACGAAGGCCTGGGGATAGTTGCGATTGGTGGAGTTGAGCGTCCACGATGCCGTGAAGTCGTCTTTGCCGACTTCGCGCGTACTGGGCAAGAACATGCCTTTGAACGATGGAGTCTTGCATTGGCCCTTGATTTCGATTTCGTTGCGGTGGCCTACGGGAGTCACGCCAAGCGACCCGGAGCCGCGCAGACGCATCGTTACCGAATAGGCGACTTTGGCAGAGTCGGCCGACGGAAGTACGACGTTGGCCTGCATACATCCAGAGCCGGGGGTGTTGTCGTGGCTGTAGTAGTTGTCGTCGTTTTCCGAGGTGTAGACCTGGGCATTGTTGGTGCCTTCGAGTTCGTATTTCTGACTACCTAAATCGATAGGCGAAATCTCTTCGACACCTCGGAGGTCGCCGATACCGACGGTGACATAAGCCTTGTCGAAACGGTAGGCTGACAGTGGTATTCCCAATTTTGCGAGAGGTTCGTAGCTGAAATCGCCCTCGAGCGTGACATCGGAGTTATAGACCACGGCCTCGTATATGCCACGGTGGAGCTGCTGCGAGGTCAGGGTTGCCTTCATATCCATCTTCGAAGGCAACAAGCGCACCGTGCCACCATTGTTGCGGCGCGATATGCTGTCGTATGGTATCGAGATTACGGGGCCAGAGATGAGCTGTCGGCCGCTCCACGAGTCGGAAATCTCGCTGACGGTAGACTCCTCGGTACTCTCGCGGTCACTTATGAGGACAGAGATGATGATGCTCGGTATCATCAGCACGGCCGAGATTACGGCTATGAGCAATATTTTTTGCCCAAGGCTGGCCTTGCGCTTGACGGGGGGCACAAACGGGGGTGG
>VSPF01000154.1 GCA_009775195.1 Muribaculaceae bacterium | reverse complement strand
ACATTATGAAGTTTAAGGACGACGAGAAGCTCGGCGGCCGCACCAGTGCCGAAAACGACTTTGCCGGCATCGACGAAGACGAAGACGACCTGTAAACCACAAATCACCACAACCTGCATACCTACCGGGGCTGTACCCGGGGGTATGCCCCTAAACAAAAGACCCATGAAAGCAAAGAAAGCGATATACCTCGCCGGTGCCGTGATATGCGCCACACTGACAATCATATTCCGCACAGTAGGGCTGCCGGTGGCCCTCGTGTTCGATGCCATATGTGCCATGGCTCAGACAACCAACGAGGCAACCGAAGAATTATTAAGGGGCGTCAGCGACGAAGAGTGATGGGGCTGACAATAATATCGGCGTTGAAACGCCTGCGCCAAAAGGGCTTTTTCAAAACAAGGCTGACCCCCAGATACCTGCGGCTGAAGTTCGGCAGCTACAACCTATATATAGCGCACCACGCAATGCAGCCGATACAGTTTGAAAAGCAGCAGCGCAAGAAAAAGAGACGCAAGCTTCGCGGGCGGCTCCTCGATAGGGCTGGGCATAAATGCGAGATATGCGGCTGCGAACTCGACTGGAAGACCATAAGCCCGCACCATGTCAAGCCGAGACTCACGCACCCGGAGTTGGAGTTCGACCTCGACAACCTCATGGCCCTCTGCCATGACTGCCACGCACGGCTGCACGAGATAGAGAGATTAAAGAAATTGAATATATGCCCGATTTAAGTTCCCAACTTGCAGACGCACACCGGCTGCGCAAATTGCAGATTTGGGCATGGTACATCAAAGGGGCGCGAGAGATGCTTCTACGGCTGCGCGAACACCTTCTTTGCGAGGAGCCGCACCC
The DNA here is from genome assembly GCA_009775195.1 of Muribaculaceae bacterium. Taxonomy (GTDB): domain Bacteria; phylum Bacteroidota; class Bacteroidia; order Bacteroidales; family Muribaculaceae; genus CAG-873. The sequence goes on along the minus strand of VSPF01000154.1, from coordinate 5,639 downwards.
CGGCGGCGCAAGGAAAGTGACCGCCGAGGACAAGGTAATCAACAAGGCCACCCTCGACCTTATCCTGTCAAGCAAGGAGAATGTAGACCGCTTCCTTATGGAAGAATACGAGATACATATTACCGACCACGAAAAGGACAAGAAAGGCAAACTCGTCAAATGCCGCGCCTACTTCGCACGGAAGGTAATCAAATACGAAGAAATTTTATGAAAGAATTAGGCATAGACATAGAGACCTATAGCAGCTACGACCTGGCCAAGTGCGGTGTATACAGGTACGTCGAGGCTCCCGACTTCGCGGTGCTTTTATTCGCCTACAGCATCGACAACGGCCCCGTGACGTGCGTTGACTTCGCGCAGGGCGAGGAATTGCCCGACGAAATATATAACGCACTCATAGACCCGGAAGTAATCAAAACGGCATGGAACGCCGCCTTTGAGCGCATCTGCCTTAGCAAGCATTTCGGACTCGGCAAGCCCATGGACCCGGCGCAGTGGAAGTGCACCATGGTACGCGCCGCGCGGATGGGTTTGCCCCTGTCGCTGGGCCAGTGCGGCGAGGTGCTGCGACTCGACAATGGCAAGATGGAAGAGGGGCGCTCCCTGATACGCTTCTTCTCGGTGCCGGGGCGTAACGGTGTACGGCACATGCCGGAGGCAGCCCCCGACCGCTGGGCCACCTTCAAGGCCTACTGCGTCCGCGACGTAGAGGTGGAACAGGCGTTATTAGCCAAAGTGCGCCGCTTGGAAGCCCCTGCTTTTGACGAGGAGCTGTATGTCGCCGACCAGGAGATTAACGACCGTGGCGTGCTTATCGACCGCGCACTGGTAGACAACGCCGCAAGCTTCGACCGCGACTACAAGGCAGAGCTGCTGAAAGAGGCGCAGGAACTGACGGGTATGGAGAACCCCAACAGCGCCGCGCAGCTCAAGGAGTACCTGCGCAGGACCACCGGCATGTTCTACGCCAGCATCGGCAAAAAGAACATCGACGAAATCGAGGAGTCACTGACAGCGTGGCCACAGGCGAAGAGGGTGATGGCCCTTCGCCGAGAGATGGCAAAGACCTCTAACAAGAAGTACGAGGCCATGCGGACATGCGTGTGCGACGACGGACGTATACACGGGCTGCTGCAGTTCTACGGTGCCGCGCGTACAGGCCGCTGGGCCGGCAGGTTGGTGCAGGTGCAGAACCTGCCTCAAAACCACTTGTCGGACCTCGACTATGCCCGGGCACTCGTAAAAGCCGGTGATTTGGAAGAATTCGAATTGAACTATGCCAACGTCACACAGGTATTAAGCGAACTAATACGCACGGCTTTTATCGCCTCGCCCGGTCATATCCTGCACGTCTGCGACTTTTCCGCTATCGAGGCCAGGGTGATAGCGTGGATTGCCGGCGAGGGCTGGGTGCTCGACGTGTTCAGGAACGGCGGCGACATCTACTGCGCCACGGCCTCGCAGATGTTCGGCGTGCCCGTGGAGAAGCACGGCAAGAACAGCCACCTGCGCCAGAAGGGCAAAATCTCGGTGTTGGCCCTGGGCTACGGCGGCGGTATAGCTGCACTGGAGGCAATGGGCGGCTCTCACCTTGGGCTGAGCGAGTATGAGGAACGGCAGACGGTGAGGCTGTGGCGCGAGGCTAATCCCCATATCGTGCGGCTGTGGGCCATAGTCGAGAAGGCTGCCATAGCAGCCATTAAGACCGGCAATGCCGTGACGATACACCGTGGCATAACGGTGGGCTTCCGCTGGGGTATGCTGCTTATCACCCTGCCGTCGGGACGCACCATCTGCTACCCTCGCGCAAGGGTGGGCAAGGAGTACGACGACGGATGGCGCGGCGACCACGAGGTCATCGAGTACGAGGGCCTAAACCAGGTGACGAAGAAGTGGGAGACCCTGCGCACCTACGGCGGCAAGCTGGTCGAGAATATCGTACAGGCTACCGCACGCGACATATTAGGTATAGTAATGCTTCGCGCCCGGCGCGAGAAGCTGCCCATCGTCTTCCACGTCCACGACGAAATCATAGTCGAGGCGCCCATCGACCGTCCGCTTGCCGACGTAGAGGCCCTGTTTAGCGAACCGATAGACTGGTGCCGCGATTTGCCCCTGAAGGGCGCGGGCTACAGCACCCCCTACTACCTCAAAGATTAAACTTTAATAAACCTTTAGTAACCGTAAAAAACCGTAATATGAAAATTGCCAAACAACGCAACAGCGCGGCAGCGCAAATCTGCGCCAGGCATCTGCGCCTCAAATCGCGCATTAACGAGAATATCTACGTCAACAAGAACGACACCTTCAAGTCTGCCACCATGCTCTATACCGCCAAGGTGCAGGTAAAGCTTTTTGGCCTATGGCTGACTGTATGGTCCGAGACGTGCGACTACTCCGATGGCGACTCCCGCAGGTACATCAAGAACTGCGCCGAGGACGTGCGCGACGTGCTAACCGATAAAATCTAACAGTGGTAATACCGTTTATACGCCGGCTGTTTCTCGCCCTGCTTGCCCTGACTCTGACGGGGTGCGCGAAGTCTGAACAAGGTTTGGAAAGCACTTCGGGACTTTTCCATGAGGAAATAACTACCACTGAGTATAATGGTCATAGATACATATTATACAAAGGATATGAAAGAGGCGGCATCACCCACGACCCGGACTGTCCGTGCAAGGAGAAAGGAGGAGTTGAGTAATGCGCACAACTCTTACAATCGAGCAATCCGCAGAGCTTCGAGCCAAAGGCGTAAGTGCTGACAAGGCGAGCGAAAAGAAGCGGCAATACACAAGTCTTGGCACTCCCATAGGCTATACACCAATCTTCACCCTCGTCGATTTGCTCTCGCTTCTGCCGAAAGTTCTCCACAAAGACGACCTTGCATTTCATTATGTGTTGACGATTTATTGGGACGAGGATATAAAAGTGTGGAGAACCATATATGATGCTATCGGAGACAATATCGCCGGAGATTGTTCCGCGCCTGAGTTGATTGACGCATTGTACGCCCTCGTTTGTGATTTACTTGACAATCACGTCAAACTTGACTGAGGATGGAAAGAGAAGTAGCAGCTTACAAAGTGTTAAGTTCATTAGCAATAGTCAATTATTACGAGAATATACCTCAATGTTACGAAAGACCTACTTGCAAATCCTACGTCTCGCCCTACGCGAAGTTTGACAAAATTAGGAGGAAAAGGAAATGATAATAGAAACCAAATTCAGCATCAACGATACTGTATGGGTTATGAAAGACAATAAGCCTCACAGCATCTGTATTTATGGCATCCGCGTAAATGTTTCAGCCTATCCTACAGGTTGCTATGGTATTGGCATAAATCAGAATGTGACCTACTTCGATTTCGGCAATCACGAGAGTGTGAATGAATCTGATTGCTTCGCAACCAAAGAAGAATTAATAGCGTCGTTATGAAAAAGAAACACCGTAGAGCCGTGTGCAAAAGCCTTATATGGCTAATCAAGCCTTTTTGGTGGCTGTTCAAGGCGATAGCGATGCCGTCTGCTATATTGCTTATGCTATTCCTCGATTGGGAAGAAATATTAGAAACCAAACTAAAAGTTCGACCTTATGACCCCGACTGAACAGCGACCGAGAGATTGCGTACATTATAGGTTCTATCCCAATAGTATGTGGATGCACCGATGCGCTTACAATAACATGCCGTGCAAGATACTCATTAAGAATATCTGTCCCGACTTCACCCCTAAAACCGAGAAATATGGAAAATAATCAGACCCCGAGCGAGTGCAAGCTACACCGCAGAGTAAAAGGCAACCACAAGTGCTTGAAAACGTGGCAAGGCTGTATTCTCTACGGTATGCACAATAACTATTGCCCTGACTACGAACCAAAAGAGAAGAAAGATGGAAAATAACATAACGTATAATTTCGACGCTTTCGAGGAAGCCTCTGATATTATGCGTCAATGCGTAGTAAACTTATCTGAAAAGAACGCGAGACAGCAGATAGCCGCCATGGCGATGCAGGGGCTGCTTGCGTCACCCGAGAGTTATTCGGTGCAGTGCAAAGACCCTGAATACATAGCAAAGTTGGCCGTTGAATGTGCCGATGCCCTGATTGCGGAACTAAACAAGGAGAAAGCCGATGTATAGCTATATTTGGATAGAGGGAGAAAAGAGCCTCAACGAGTTCTGCATGAAACGCTTCGGATGCAAGCCGAGTTTTATGGAGACAATCGGCAGAGTGAGCGGCAAAGGCGCGTCCGCCAAGGTACATCTGATATACAAATATCCCGCCGAGGACGAGCCGCAATACAGCGGTTGTCACGAGATGTATTTCCTTTACATGGAACACGACAACGGGACGTATTATCAGAGCCAAATAGACGAAATAAAACGATGGAGCTATGAACAAATACGAGCTGATAGAACTGCTATTCTCCGCAAGCGAGGATGAAGTGTTCATCGATAGTGACGGCCTACTCTACGATATAGAGATTGGCCACGAGGAGGAGAAGTTTGACGGCTTCCATACCGCCTTTCCTGCGTGTCTGACACTTAAACCGAAACAAGAGGAATATGGAGAGTAAGGATTATAAACCTAAAGATATGGAGGGGGGGAGTGACTAATGGATAAGTTAAGATTTGACTTTAATTTAGACATAGCCACGGCCCACAGCCGACTATCGAAAAAATGGCGTAACAAGTCATGGAAATGGAGCGAGATTTTAGCCAAGTGTGCCGACACTAAGCGCACAGGCGAAAGTGTACGCGAATATCTACGCATGAGCCGAGAGGAACAAAGCAGCGTTAAAGACGTTGGCGGTTTCGTCGGCGGCTACCTCTCTAACGGCATACGCAAGACGGCCAACGTGCTGTACCGCACACTGGTCACCCTCGACATAGACTACGGCACAGCCGAGCTGTGGGACGACTTCACCCTCAACTTCGACTGCGCGGCCATGGTCTACAGCACGCACAAGCACACCCCCGACAAGCCGAGGCTGCGGCTGGTGCTCCCGGCCAACCGCCAGATGAGCCCGGCGGAATACGAGCCGGTGTGTCGCTACTGGACGTCGCATCTGGGCATTGAGCTCTTCGACCACACCACCTACCAACTGCCGCGCCTATTCTATTGGCCGAGTACCAGCCGCGACGGTGATTATTTTTTCGATTACCAAGACGGCCCGGCCTTTGATGTTGACGAGGTACTGGCGACCTATCGAAACCCACAGGTCGTTAGCGAGTGGCCCATGTCGAGCCGCGAGGGTGACGTATTAGCGCACGAAATCCGCAAGGCTGGCGACCCGACCGAGAAACCCGGACTGATAGGCGCGTTCTGCCGTGCCTACACCGTCGACGAGGCCATCGCCAAGTTCCTCCCCGAGGTCTACGAGAAGACGGCCACGGAAGGGCGCTACACTTACCGCGCCGGCAGCATGGCCGGCGGCTGCCTGACATACGACGGCAAGTACGCCTACTCGCACCACGCCACCGACCCGGCAAGCATGAAGCTGTGCAACGCCTTCGACCTGGTGCGCATACACCTCTTCGGCTTGCAGGACGAGGGCAGCAGGGTGACTGACGTGACGCGCCTGCCGTCGTATGCCAGCATGCTCGACTTCGCAGCCGCTGACAGCGCGGTGCGAGTGCTC
>VSPF01000153.1 GCA_009775195.1 Muribaculaceae bacterium | reverse complement strand
GGGCAATCCCTCTCTCCTTGCTAAGAGATGTTGCAGATTATCTAGTCTAGTTTTGCACTTCGATTTAGAATCTGCAGCTGCTAATCGTGATGATACGGTTCTCCGCGCGATATTGTGCCTGCCCGGTAGAGTTGCTCTACGGCAAACAGCCTTGCGAGTTCGTGTGGCAGGGTCATTTGCGACATTGACAGTTTCATATCGGCGCGGTTGTGCATAGCCGTACCGAAACCATACGGGCCCCCGATGATAAAGACGAGGTTGCGTGGCAGCTCTACTGCCTTGCGGTTTATAAAGTCTGATAATTGGCGCGAAGTCATTTCACGCCCGTGTTCGTCGAATAGTACGACAAAGTCGCCATTGGCTGTTTCGTCAAGGAAACGTTGCGCTTCGGCTTCTTTCTGCCTGTGAGGGTCAGCCACACCACGGCCGAGTTTGACATCGGCAAGTTCTACGAGTTCGAATGGCCAATAATGAGGTATTCGCCCGGCATATCGCGCTACGAGCTGGGATATGGCGTTGTCGCGCACCGTACCCATGCAGATTAATCTGATTTTCATATTGCGAAATTACAAAAAATCCGCCATACGGACGAAATTTTCCGTATGGCGGATTATATAATGGGGCTGATTGTTTATCTATAAAGTACCTTGCTTACTTTATCGCCTTTGCGGACAATATATACTGTGCCGGGTTGAGGATTGGTAACCCGTATGCCCTGGAGGGTGTAATATATTGCCTCTGCATTATCGTCGGCCGATACGTCCTCGATGCCAGACTGCACGTTGAGCAGGTTGGTATATAGGTAGAGGTTGGGGAAGGCCGGGTTGGTCATCACGCACATCACACCGTTGTATGTGATAAGGAACGTGGTCACGCCGTCGGCAATGGTGTACTCCTCGCCGGCGATGAGTTCCTCGCCATTCATGTTGCCTTCGGCATCAATTTCGGGGACTCCGACGAACCAACGGTAGGTGGTAGTCTTGCCGGCAGCGTTCTCCTGGCTTGAAAGGTCTACCTTGCCGTCAATGCACTCTACGTCGAGAGCTTTCTGGCCACCGTAGTTGTAAACGGCATATATGTCGGAGCCGTTTGCATCGAGGGCTGCAGGCAGCGTGGCGAAGGTAAACGAGTTGGCGACGAGCGACAATGTACGGAGTCTGCGTAGCTGAGACAGGTCTATCTTGTCGAACAGGTTGTGCCCAAGGTCGAGTTGCTCGATATTCGGTGCCCCGGCAAAATCTATGCTACTCAGTTGGTTGCCTGCGGCATAGCATAGCCATAAAGAACCGTTGTTGCCAAATTTGATGTCGGTAAGGCTATTCTTGCCTATATACAGCTCTTGCAATTTGCCAAATGGTGAGGCGTCAAAGTTCTCGAATTTGTTGCCTGCTATATCGAGTACTACGAGATTGCTGTATTTTGCAATCTCGTTGCTGTTGGTAAATGAGTTGCCGGTCAGACTGAGTTCTCGGAGTTTGTCTGTGTTTTCGGGCAGGGTGACATGGCTCAATCCTGCATTATAAATCATTATCGCGCTGGCATCTGCGAGTTTCGAACCGTCAAACGAACTCATAGTTGCACCACTTATAGAGAACACGGTAATATGCTCGTCGGTAGTGTAAGTATATACTTTTGCAGTGGCGCCGCCCACGGTCTTTGCCGAGAAACGACGGTAGGATGTCCCGAGTACGTATTGCTCGACCGAGCTGCCGTTGCCGCTCCAGTCGATATATACGGCTGTGCCTTCTTTGTCGGAGGTAAGCGATAGAGAAACCTCTTGGCCACCGGTCGGTGTTGTGAAGCTGGCAATGAGATTGGTCGGCATTGCAGCAGCCTCCATGACTGTGGTTCGCAGTACATTTGCACCGGTAAACTCGGGGAATGCCGGGTTGCTCATCTCGCAATATACCTTTTTGCCTACAGCAGGGGTGAGGAAGGCCGTGGCACCGTTTGTGAGCCTGTAATCTACACCCTCGGTAAGGACGGTGTTGTCGGTCGTGAGCCATTTGTAATTAGTGCCCACACCGTCTACAACATAATTTTGGTCCGACAGGTTTGCACCGGGAGCCTTGGCTGGCATAACTATGGGAGCCTGGGGCGCATAGTGGTATTCGATGGTCTCTGCCGGAGCCTGAGGCAGGTTGGCGAAAGTGAAGTAATTGTTGCTCAGGTCGAGGTATTTCATGCCGTTCTGGTCGGGGAGTATGATGTCGTTGAGCTTGTTGTTCGATACGACTACACGGTCGGCAGAATACATATACGCAGTGTTGATGGATGTCAGTTCGTTGTAGCTGATGTCAAAGTTTTTGATGTATTCAAACTCTTTATAATCGAATACGGCTATCTTGTTGTGGCTCAGGTTAAGATTATTGATTGCGCGAGTATCGTTGAGAACGATGGTGGTGAGTTCGTTGTTGCTAAGATTGATATCGGATAGCATGTTCTTCGCGCTGACGCCGTTTATGCCTTCGAGTGTCAGAGTGCCGAGGTGGTTGCCTGTAAGTACGAGGCTGCGGAGTGCACGGTTGTATTTCAGGTTGATATCATAGAGCTCGGAATCGGTAAGGCGCAGATGCTCGAGCTCGGTGGCTTTCTGAAGGTCGATAGTGGTCAGATATAGGTTGTCGAGACCAAACGAAGTGAGCACTTCGCCTTCGGGTATGAGTATCTGTACATTGCCCGAACTCTTCTTTGTGAATACGGCATTTGCCTTATCGGCGAGTGACTCGGTGGTGACGGTTATTTCGACAAGATTTCCATCGCCTGGGTTTACATAAAATTTCTTGGGTGTGGTTTCACTTGCACCGAGAAGGCCGGCACTCATGTTTATTTGCGTTCCGTCGCCGACAATTGTTCCGAATTTTATAATTTCGGAAGGCTTGCCAAACTCATCGGCTTTCTTTACCATGAAGCGTTTTGTGGCGAGTGGTACGCCTACAAAGGCACTGTTAGCAAATGACAGGTAGAGCGAGTCGCTGCTTGCCTTTTTTAGAGTCACTTTGCCGTCGGCATAGTCATAATAGGTAGCATCGAGTTTGGTCGAGGTATTCGAGGCAGTGCTATATGCGTAGAGCTCGCAGGTCGTGGTTGTGCCGGGGCGGATTACCTTGTCTGCAAGATTAAGCTCTGTGCCCTCTGCGTATGATTTATCGAGCGCGATGGGGTGTTGTTCGTATTGGAAGTCATACCATGCCGGGTCGGGGTCGGGCAGCGTGGCGAATGTGAAATAATTATTTTTGATGTCGAAGTTGACAAGATTTGTCAGATTAGATACATCAATATGGGTGAGCAGGTTGCCGGCCAGGTAGAGGTTGTCGAGCTTGGAATTGTTGCTCAGGTCGATTTCTGTAAGGCGGTTGCCCGACAGGGTAAGGTAGGTGAGCTCGGTATTCTTGCTCAGGTCGATACTTGTTATCTTAGCGGTGGTGTTTAACGAACCCGAGTTGTGGCTGGCGTATAACTGTGTCAGCTTCGTATTGTTGGTCAAGTCAATCGATGTAATGCCGCTATCTTCGATATTGAGTACGCGAAGATTGAGATTCTTGCTTACATCGAGGCTGGTGAGGGGACAGCAGTCTACAGAAATACGCTGAAGATAGGGACATTTCGACGGGTCGAGGTGATATAGCGACATATTATGGTAGGCATCAAAACTTACCAGGTTGGGGTAGGTGGTGATGTCGAATGACGGGTCGATATAATCGATAATATCGATTTCGAGGATGGTCAGATTAGGATGATTTTCGCCAATGACAAGCGGGGTCTCAGGGGTGAATGTATTGCCGGTGAGGTAGATGGCCGAGAGCTTGTCGTATTTCGAAAGGTCGAGGCGCTTGAGTTCGTTGTGCTGCAGGTCGATGATTTCGAGATTTACGCAGTCGCCGAACTCAATCCAGTCAATATATGCGCCTTCGCCATCGAAGTAGTCGATTAGGCTTGCATCGCCATAAATCTTTACGATGCCGTCTTTGTTTACGTTGCAGCTTATCGGCGTTGCAATGATTGCGGAGGCTTCGGTGTCGAAGGTGGCCGGTTCGACTTCAACTTCGTTTTTGCCAGCACCGCAGTCATAGTCAAACCATGCCTTTTCTTTCGAACCAAGACGTATGGTGAAGCTGTTGCTTGCCCCGTAGGTGTCGTAAATATTGGTTTTAAAGGTGATGATGGGCTGTTCGTCTTCTGCCGCGAACGAACATAGGGCCGTCACCATGGCAATAATTGCCAGTGTAAGTTTTTTCATATATTATTATATTGCTTTGTAATTACTTAGATTCAACGCACTATTATTTTGCCCTTGTGCTGACCGTTTACATTAACTATATAAACGCCCGGGCTTAGGGTTGCGGCATCGATATGGGCTGTGTCTCCGCTCGCATTTGCAGTTAACGACAAGCTGCCTGCCATATTATAGACTTTGGCATCGATATTGTTAGCCCCGGCAAGGAACAGCTCGAACATGCGCCCGTTGCCCTTTATCATAAGGGAGTTGCTGTCTGAGCTTACATTGCTGATGCCTGATGTGCGGCGCAGTACTTCTTTGAGGCCGGCATAAGCATCGAATTTTCCGGCGCCCCATTGCACGGGATTGCCAGACACTACATCTTCATCGCGTATTGCCGTAGTTGCGATGATATCTTTTACATCGTCGATTGTAAGGGTGGGGTCAGCTTCGAGCCAGCAGGCTATCGAGCCGGCGACGTATGGCGTAGCCATTGATGTGCCGCTTGCCGGAGTCCAGTAGTTGCGGCGCCCGCTCTCGTCGAGACGTGCGGTGAGTGCGGCAAGATTGACATTTTCTACTCCGTCAGCTTCTTCGTAATACGAGTTTGTCGACGATATGATTGCAGCCCCCGGGGCGCAGACGTGAGGCAGTGTGCGGCCGCTTGCAAGTGTGCCGTAAGAGGAGAACGGCGTTATTTTGCCTGGCTCGAACTTGCCCTGGTAGTGGCGGCGATAGCCGTCGAGACTTCCATAGCTGTCGCGTGTGTTATATGCACCCACTACGAGTACATTTTCGCCACAGGCCATGTCGGATATCGAGCCGTCGCAACTGCCGTTGTCCCATCCGGCGATGTCGAAGTTGCTGAGTTGTGAATAATCGATTTCGTTGTAGCACTCGATACGTTGGCCCGGTTCGCCTTCGACAAGGAAGCCGAATATGTAATTGTCGTTGTTGGGGACGAGGCCGTATGACACCAGGCCCATATATTCTTGAGAATATTGGTCGATGTCATATCCTATGCCGACAAAGCCCGAGAAGGCGGTATTGAGCTGCGAACTTATAATGTCGGTAGATTCTTGCCTGTAGTCCTCGGAGCTTGCGAACCACTTGCCGGTGCCGAGTTCGGCATCTTCGTCGGGAACCATGCGGTATGCTATACGGTTGCGTGTCTTGTTGTAAGTGAGTGCCGTAAGTTTGAACGGTTTGTCACTGAATATATGACACATACCGTAGAGATAGCCGGCCGGGATTACCTGGCCGCTCGAGGTATGCATGGGCTCGGTGATGAGCGACTGTATGAAGGTTTTGGCCTCTTTGTCGTTCTCGGTAAGGTTTTTTGTAAGAGCGAGGGGTATGTCGCCCTCGTTGCCTGCCGACATGACGATAAGGGTCTCCTTGGCAGCAAGGTCGAGGAATTGGTTCATCAATGCCTTGGGGCTGTGGCTGTTTATGTTCGAACCGAGCGAGATGCTCAATACCATTGGTTGTTTGGTCGAATAACGGTAGTTGAGCATCATGTCGATACTTTCGGCAATCAGTTGGTCCATCAGTACAGTCGTACCGGCAACAAGGTCGGCACCGGTCGCTACGCCATAGTAGGGGTTGTCGATTTCCTTGATTGTCGCAGTGGTATTGTCGTCATTTTCAATAGCCGCGTTGATTTTACCTTTGTATGAACCGCCGAGAATGCCGAGTGTGTGGGTGGCATGGAAGGTGTTCTTGCTGTCTGTAGTGAAGCGGAATATGTTATCTCTATCGTAGGTCATACCGTCCCATCCGCCCTGGGCTTTGCTGTCAATCCATATTTGCGACAGGAAGGCGATTCTCGATGTGCCGTCCTCGTTGCGGAAGTTTGCATGATTGGCATCAAGACCCTCGTCTACAACGGCGGCAATAACGCCTTTACCGGTGTAGGGTTGGTCGAGCTGGTAACCCTGTTGCATCTTGTCGACGCCCGAGGCTGCGCGTGCGCAATCCATTGTGTGGCGCACGCGGCGAGATACTTCGAGCCGTTCGACACATGGTAGCGACGCCACACGGTCGAGGTCGGCAGTCGCAACTGCTGCCAGTGCTATATCGCCACGGACGGTTGACACATTCACGCCCTCGGCCTCGAGGTCTGACCTTGTGGCTCCTTGTGCGAGTTTTATAAATACTAAAGTCGTTTCCGAGTCTTCGGCAGAACGGCTGTTTGCAGTGCCCGAACGCTCCATGCGCATATACATGCGGTCGCTGAGGCTCAGTTGTGCCGATAGGCTGGTTGCGGTGATGATTAATAATGCCGCGACAGTGAATCGGTTAATTA
>VSPF01000152.1 GCA_009775195.1 Muribaculaceae bacterium | reverse complement strand
GTTTACTATCGAGTCGCGCAACTATCGCGATGCCGTTGAGCGCGCCCGCAGTGCCGTCGCTACCGCCGAGGCAAACCTACAATACGCCCAAACACGCTACGAAGCCCTGGCCGAAGCCCTAAAGAGTGACGCCGTAAGCCGCATGGAAGTCGAGCAGGGACTAAGCACGCTCAACGAATGTAAGGCCAACCTTGCATCAGCCAGAGCGTCGCTTGCAAGTGCTGAAACGCAGTTGTCGTATTGCACGGTCAGGGCACCATTCGACGGCCATATCACATCGGCATATTACGATGTAGGTTCATATGTAGGCGGCGAAGGGGCACCGGTAGATTTGGCCGACATATACGAGGACGCCACAATGATTGCCAAGTTCTCGATAAATGATGCCGACGCGCTGTTAGACCTGCAGCACAACATACAGTCTAACGCGGTTGACTACAAACATATACCCGTGACATTCAACGACACTATAGGCCACAATTACACGGCCTCGCTCGACTACCTGTCGCCCCACGTCAATACCTCGACAGGCACGCTGGAGATACAGGCGGTGATAGACAATGAGTACGGCGAGCTACGCAGCGGTATGTTTGTCAGCGTAGACCTGCCCACAGGCACCAATCCACGTGCCGTCCTTGTAAAGGATGCGGCAATATCGACAGACCAGCTTGGCAAATACCTGTATGTAGTCAACGACTCCGACCGCGTTGTCTATACCCCCATCACCGCCGGGCCACTTGTTCACGACACCATGCGTATAGTCGAAAAGGGCATAAAGCCCACCGATAAATACGTGACCAAGGCCATGCTCAAAGTACGCGACGGCATGACAGTCAAACCAGTTATAGAGCCATAGCCATGTTCAGTAATTTTTTTATCACACGCCCGATATTTGCCACAGTGCTGGCAATATTGATGATATTGGCCGGTATACTCACTGTCAAGACCCTGCCGGTAGCCCAATATCCCGACATTACACCGCCGACCGTATTCGTCATGGCAACTTATCCAGGTGCCGACGCGCAGACAGTGGCCGAGGCAGTCGGGGTGCCCATCGAGCAACAGGTCAACGGCGTGGAAAATATGATGTATATGTCGTCAACCTCGGGCAGCGATGGCTCGTACCAGCTCGAAATAACATTTGAAAACGGTACCGACCTCGACATGGCGGCAGTAAAGGTACAAAACCGCGTGGCCCAGGCCGAGCCTGTACTGCCGACCTCGGTAAAACAACAGGGTGTAAACGTGATGTCGCGCTCATCAGACATCATCCTCTTTGTCGCTCTCGAATCAGAAGTCCCCGGCCGTTACGACGGTCTCTATCTGACCAATTATGCACAATTGAGCATTGTCGACGAATTGTCGCGCCTCGACGGCGTGGGGCAGGTAAATGCTTTCGGCTCGGGAAACTACTCGATGCGAGTGTGGCTCGACCCTGAAAAAATGAGGGTACGCGGCATAACACCCGAAGACGTAACCGCCGCTATATCGAGCCAGAACATCGAAGTGTCGGCCGGTTCAGTCGGTGCCCCGCCATCGGCAACGGCGCAACAATTCGAGTACACGCTCACCTCGCGCGGACGCCTTGACGATGCCGACGAATTCGGCAATATAGTGATACGCACCGGTAGCGACGGAGCCATACTACGGCTACGGGACATTGCGAAAATCGACCTTGGCAGCAGTTCATACTCCATGACATCTAACGTGTCGGGCGAAGATGCCGGACTTATCGGCATATACCAGCTACCCGGCGCGAACGCGATGAAGGTTGCGGCGAATGTAGAGAAGAAACTCGAAGAGCTTAAACAATATTTCCCCGAAGGCGTCGATTACCGCATTATACTCAACACGACAGACTTCGTGTCGGCGTCAATCGACGAGGTACTGGTAACCTTCCTCGAGACCACACTTATCGTAATGCTTGTAATTTTGCTCTTCTTGCAAAACTGGCGCGCCGTAATCATACCCATGATTACCATACCCGTTTCACTTATTGCGACTTTCGCGGTAATGAAACTCATGGGATTTACGCTCAACACACTGACTTTGTTTGGCCTCGTATTAGCTATCGCTATCGTGGTTGACGATGCCATTGTGGTGGTCGAGGATGTGAGCCGCATTCTCGACAAAGGCGGCGTGACACCGACACAGGCTGCCGAACAGGCCATGAAGGAACTCCAAGGCCCTGTAATCGGCGAAGTCCTGGTACTCCTGTCAGTCTTCATACCCACGGCTTTCATTTCAGGTATCACGGGCCAGCTATACAAACAGTTCGCCCTCACCATCGCTGTTTCTACGGCATTCTCGGGCTTCAATGCCTTGACATTCACACCGGCGATGTGCGCCCTCTTCCTCAAACCATCAAATGGACAGCCAAAATTCTTCATCTACAGATGGTTCAATGCCGGATTTGAAAAAGTACGCACGGCATACAACAGCACTGTCGGCAAACTCTTGGGGCGCCCGGTCATGGCAATGGTCATCTTTGCCGCCCTGTGCGTGTTGGCTTTCTGGGGATTTATGCGCTGGCCCAAGAGCTATGTGCCGGCTGAAGACATGGGCTATTTCATGACCTCGATACAGCTACCGACTGGTGCTTCGCTCGAGCGCACAGACTCGGTGGTGCGTTCCCTCTCGGCCGATATACGCCGGCTACCGCAAGTCAAAGACATCATATCGGTCGCGGGCCAGTCGTTCCTTGGCGGCGGTGCAAGCAGCAACCTGGCTTCGATGTTCGTCGTGCTCGAACCGTGGAAAGACCGTAAAGGTAAAGACAACGGCGTGGACGCAGTAATAGCCGCCGTCGACCGCCTTGCCGCCAAGCATCAGGAGGCAATAGTATTTTCGGTCAATCCGCCGTCTATCCCCGGTCTGGGCATGTCGTCGGGTCTCGAGATGCAGTTGCTCGACATAAACAATCTCGGCGCAAAAGAAATCGCGCAGACTGTTGCAGAAATCCAAAAGGCTGCCGCCGACTATCCTGAACTGCGACAAATATCGTCGCTCTATCAGGGACAGGTACCCCAATACCAGCTAAAAGTCGACCGAGACAAAGTAAAGCTCTACGGACTGACACTCGAAGGGGTCTACTCTACCCTGTCAACATTTATGGGGTCTGACTATGTAAACGACTTCGTTAAATTTGGCCGCACCTACCAAGTGCTCGTAAGTGGTAGCGCTGATGCGCGTAGCAAAGTGGAAGGCGTGCTCAACCTCTCTGTCAGAAATTCGCAAGGCGATATGGTGCCGTTTGCCACTTTCGCGTCAGTAGAAGAAGTGATGGGACAGCCGACGGTAAACCGCTACAATATGTACACGACTGCAGCTGTCACAGGCTCGCTCAACCCGAATATCAGCTCGTCGGCCGGCATCAAGGCCATGGAAGAAATCATGGCAAAGACCGTGGGCCCGAGCTTCGGATATGCGTGGACGGGCGAAGCATTACAGGAAACCCAGTCTGGCACGACAATCACGATGACACTTATCTTCGCCGTAATCATAACCATCCTGGTACTTGCCGCGCAATACGAGTCGTGGACAGACCCCGTGGCCGTAGTCGCCACCACGCCCACGGCTATACTCGGCGCAGTCTTGGGCTGTATATTCCTCAACCAAAGCGTGAGCATCTATACCCAAATCGGCATAATACTGCTCCTTGGCATGGCTGCGAAAAACGCCATCCTCATCGTCGAATACGCCATGGACTACCGCAAGGCCGGCCAGCCAATACGGCAGGCAGCCTCCGATGCAGGCAACGTGCGTCTGCGCCCTATATTGATGACAGCCATGGCATTTGTATTCGGCGTGATGCCGATGCTCTTCGCCACCGGTGCCGGTGCCGCAAGCCGGCTGTCGTTAGGCACGGCAGTAGTCTTCGGCATGGCAGTAAATGCAATCCTCGGCACTTTGTTCGTACCATCGTTCTGGGAACTGCTACAGAAGCTGCGCGAAAAATATCTTTCGAGAATATTCAACTGACATCAATTGACCAACGAGGGCGCATCACCAATAGATGCGCCCTCGTTTCGCTATAAAATGCAAAAAAGATTCTATGGTCGGGAGATTCTTATTCAGTGACCTTATTTGTTATTTAGCGCGGTAACTATTTGGGGCAACAATGCCTTTTGGCCGTCGTTTTCAATTATTATTAGCGGTATCTGCAGTGCCAGGGCGCCCTCGTCGGCCTGTTGAGCCGCAATGCGGCTACGAACCTGTTGCACTGTCGCATTGTTGCGCCGCATAACCCGGGCAACCCTTATGTCGACGGGTGCAGTTACATGCCATTCGGCATCAACATCCTCAACCATACCGCTACTGTGCAATATGGCTGTTTCCACGAATATAATGTCGCGACACTGCCTGGATGCCCATTGAGCGAAATGCCTGCGTACTGCGGTGTGTACGATAGAATTGAGGATTGATAATTTAGCATCGTCGGCAAATACTATTTCGGCAAGGCGAACCCGGTCAATACAACCGGCGGAGACAACGTCTGCATCAAGGTCTTCTACGAGCCTCTGCTTTATCACGGCGTCAGCATCCATCAATGCCTTTGCCTCTGTATCGCAGTCATAGACCGGATATCCCCATATACGCAATATGCGGCTTACAACAGACTTTCCCGAGCCTATTCCTCCGGAGATACCTATTATATAAGGTCTCATCAATGGCGTTCAATAATATACTCGGCACTATCAGCCGACAATTGCACATTCTGCAGATGCGCAGGTACATCTCTGAGCTTCAGCTTTATCATTCTCGAGCCGGTAAGGGGGTCGATGTTATTGTAATCAGCAACTACGCGAAAACGCACATCGCCCTTAGCATACAAACTCATCGGCACCATAAAAAATACATCAATCTGGGCCGGGAAAGTGATTAGCTTGATATTCTGAGGTACATTTACCGGTTCAATAACGACTTTGCGGCTCTTGAATATCATCGGTTCGACCTCGAAAGTGATGTCAATACTATCGGGAACCACACGCGAACGAGGCGGCCCGACAAGTTTTACACGCTGTATGACGGTCTTGTCAAGCCCGAGTATACGCACCGGCTCGGTTGTCACACTGGTATAGTTGTCAGGAATCTTGCTGCCCGGAGCCATGTACACCTTTACCGTGTCGAGCGACAATTTGGGTCGGCCGGCCAAAGCTGCCTGCGGACCGGGAGTTACCTTATAATCGGCACGTACCGGCAGCATGTAGCCACTATGTGTGGTATATGGCAAAGATATTGTGTCGGGATAGACCACACTGACCAGTGAGCCGCCCGACGCGGCGCGCACAAGGCCCTTCAAATCGGCATTGTTGAGCTGCACCATACCGTTGCGTGCGTAGGCACGGAAGTCGACATTGACTGTCGGCGCACCGCCAAAACTCATTTTCATAAGCTGGGTACCCTTGGCCCTGAGGCTGACACTGAGAGCATCAGGGCCTGTCGAAATCAGCGTGACGCTATCGGGCACATGCGTGATTTTGACGGGCATGCGCACGTCGCTTTGTTCTTCCTCATTTAGCGAAAGCACCGACCATAAAATAGCCGACACAATCACGAAAACCATAAACATAAGCACATCGCGCCCCCTCGGCGAACGAAACGCCGTGGCAACGCGATGTATATATCTATGGATTGGAGACACCTTATTTCTGCTCTCCGTTCTGGGCGGCCTGGTTGGCATCTACAGCCGAGGGATATACCGACCCCTTGTCAACACGGATTGTGATGCCTTTGGTGATTTCTACGATAAAGTATGCATCGGCAACGTCTTTAATCTTGCCATAAATGCCGCCCGCAGTCACGATATCGCTACCGGCCTGAAGGCCTTCGCGGAATTTCTTAATCTCTTTCTGACGTTTCTGTTGCGGACGAATCATGAAGAAGTAGAAAATCACGAAGAGCGCGACAATCATCAGGATGCCCGACCATCCGCCGCCGGCAGCCTGCTGCTGTAAAAGAATAAAAGTAGTAGTCATATTTTTTTGGTTTATAAGATTTCTTATTATTTCGGTGGGTGTTATTTTTTTATAACACCTTCCTGATTGAGAAGTTTGATGACGTTGTATAGAACGCCGTTGATAAACTGACCGCTCCGGGCTGTGCTGTAGTCGTTTGCAATCTCGATATACTCGTTGAGCGTAACGGGCACGGGGATTGACGGATAGTTTATAATCTCGGCTATGGCTGTCATGAGTATGACAATATCCATAAAGGCGAGGCGCTCAGAATCCCACTGCTCCTTATTGATGAAACGGTCGATATACTCGCGGTACGCTTCACGGTTTTTAACCACATACTCAAACAACTGCGCACCGAAAACTTCGTCATCGTCATTCATAAACTTAGGCAGAATAACGACCTTGCCATAACCGGAAGGGTCTGCCGTAGTTTCGGCATCATCAGCCGCCGGATATGTTCGACGTATGGTTTTGAGGACGAACGTGCCCATAATCTGCAAGTCGTCGTTCCAGTACACAGATTTTGTCTCAAGGGTTTCCGAGAGTTCGTCGGAAGGCAATACGATTGTGCGCATCACTTCGCGCCAAAAAGCGGCATCGACTGCAAAATCACCGGCCTGGCTCGACATATA
>VSPF01000151.1 GCA_009775195.1 Muribaculaceae bacterium | reverse complement strand
GGTTCGGGCTGGGTCTTGGCGTAGGCTACTACGTCTTCGAGCGACAGGGCACCGGCTTCGAACTCCTTGCCCTTGCCGCTGTCGAACGACGCATAGCGGTCGGCAAGCATCTGACGGTAGGGCGACTTCTCGAGGATTTCGGCCGCGCTGAGCAGGGCGCGCGCCATGGCGTCCATGCCGGCGATGTGGGCGATGAAGATGTCCTCGGGGTCGGTCGAATTGCGGCGTGTCTTGGCATCGAAGTTGGTGCCGCCGTTGCCGAGGCCCCCGTTGCGGATAATCTGCATCATGGCCTGGGTCAGCTCGTAGTTGTCGATGGGGAACTGGTCGGTGTCCCACCCGTTCTGGTAGTCGCCACGGTTTGCGTCGATGCTGCCGAGCATACCGTTGTCAACGGCAACTGCCAACTCGTGCTCGAAGGTGTGACCGGCGAGGGTGGCGTGGTTCACCTCGATGTTGACCTTGAAGTCCTTGTCGAGACCGTGGGCCTTGAGGAAGCCCACAACGGTCTCGGTATCAACGTCGTACTGGTGTTTCATCGGCTCCATGGGTTTCGGTTCGATGAGGAATGTGCCCGTAAAGCCGTGAGCGCGGGCATAGTCGCGGGCCATGGTCAGCATGGTTGCAAGATGCTCTTTCTCGCGCTTCTGGTCGGTGTTGAGCAGGCTCATGTAGCCCTCGCGACCGCCCCAGAACACATAGTTGGTGCCCCCGAGGGCGATGGTGGCATCAATCGCGTTCTTAATCTGCACGCAGGCACGGGCAACGACGTCGAAGTCGGGGTTGGTCGAGGCTCCGTTCATATAGCGTGCGTTGCCAAAGACATTGGCCGTGCCCCAGAGGTTCTTGATGCCCGTTGCGGCCATCTTCTCCTTGAGGTAGGCTGTGATTTCGTGCATACGCTTCTCGTAGTCCTCTATGTCCTCGCCAAGGTCGCCGATAAGGTCGGTGTCGTGGAAGCAGAAGTACTCGATGCCGAGTTTCTGCATCACCTCGAAGCCTGCGTCGGCACGCTGCTTGGCAGCGGTCATGGCGTCGGGGGCCTCGTTCCAAGGGAATTTCTTAGTGCCGCCGCCGAACTGGTCGCCGCCTTCTGCGCAAAGTGTGTGCCACCATGCCATGGCGAACTTGAGCCATTCTTTCATCGGCTTGCCCAGCACCACGCGCTCGGCGTCGTAATAGCGGTATGCGAGGGGGTTGTAGCTCGACGTGCCCTCGTATTTGATTTTGCCCACTGAGGGGAAGTATTCTTTTGTCTCCATGCGTTATAGTTAGTTTAATTCGTTTTCAAGATGTTTTTTCCACAGTGCGTAAGCCTCGAGGTATGGCGTGCGGTCGGCAGCCGGATGCACCTCGTCGAGTTTGACAAGGCTTGCAAACGCCTCGGTGTTGTCGCGATAGATGCCGGCACCAATACCGGCGCCCTTTGCCGCGCCAACCGAGCCGTCGGTGTCGTAGAGCTCGATGGTCGCACCGCTCACCGACGCGAGAGTGTCGCGGAAGACGGGCGACAGGAACATGTTTGCACGCCCGGCGTGTATTTTGTCGATAACCATGCCGATGCCCTTCATAATCTCCATGCCGTACATAAACGAGAACACGATACCCTCTTGCGCGGCGCGTAGCATGTGGTTGCGGCGGTGTATGTTGAAGTTTATGCCGTGGAACGAGCAGTCGACACGGCGGTTTTCAAGTACTCGCTCGGCACCGTTGCCAAAGGGCAATATTGACAGCCCGGCAGAGCCCACGGGGGCCTCGGCGGCAAGTTCGTTCATACCGTCGTATGTGCACGATTCGGGTGCTACATTGCGCTTCATCCACGAGTTGAGTATGCCCGTGCCGTTGATACAGGTCATCACGCCTATGCGAGTCTTGCCCTCGCCGTGGTTCACATGGGCGAAGTTATTCACGCGGCTGCGAGGGTCGTAATCGACAGTGCCGTTGATGCCGTAGACTACGCCGCTCGTGCCCGCCGTCGACGCAACCTGTCCCGGCTCGAACACGTTGAGGCTTAGCGCGTTGTTGGGCTGGTCGCCGGCGCGGTAAGTGACAGGCGTGCCCTCGGCAAGGCCAAACTCGGCGGCAGCGGCAGCAGTGACAGTGCCTTGGTGGCTAAATGTAGGCACAACCCTGGGGAAGAGCGAGGGGTCGAAGCCCATATATTCCATCAGGAAAGTCGCCGGGCTGTCGGTCGAGAAATCCCACAGCACCATTTCCGACAGGCCCTCGGCCGTGGTACAAATCTCGCCGGTAAGGCAGTAGGCAAGATAATCGCCGGGCAGCATGACCTTGTAGATTGAGTCGAATACCTGCGGCTCGTTCTCCTTTACCCACCTCAGCTTTGCGGCGGTAAAATTGCCGGGCGAGTTGAGCAGGTGGCCCAGGCACATGTCGGCGCCAAGCTCGGCAAAAGCTTTTTCACCGTAAGGCACGCCACGGCTGTCGCACCATATAATTGCGTCGCGCAGCAGCTTGCCGTCGCGGTCGACGGCCACAAGGCCGTGCATTTGGTATGAGATGCCTATAGCGGCTATATCGGCGGCATCGACACGCGACGACTCGAGCACCGAGCCGAGGGCGAGTTTGAAATAGCCCACCCAGTCGAGGGGCGACTGCTCGGCCCAGCCGGCCTTGACAGCCTTGATGGGAGCCTCGCTTTTAGGATAATAATCCTGTGCCACGCAGCGCCCCGTCGCACTGTCGACAAGCGCAACCTTGACCGACGAGCTGCCTAAGTCTATACCTAAGAGATACATTTTATTTATGTCAGGAATTAGTAGTAAGATTTGAGAGTATAAACATAACGTTTACATTCTTGATAATATTACGTATCACAGCCACAAAACACTCAAAAAAAGGGGGCGGGCCGCACGGTCCGCCCCCTCCGGGGAGTTATTCAGAAGTATTATCGCATTGGTCTGAATTATTTATCATCAATAGTTCCACTGGCATGCTATCATCCTCAGGTTGGGGCAGGCAACCGTGCGAAGGTCGGTAATCATGTTATAGCGGCAATTGATGTAGGTAAGAGCCTGGTCAAACGACACATCGAGCATCGTAAGTTCGTTGTTGTTGCAGAGCAGACGCTGCAGGAAGGTCTGGTTCGAAAGGTTGAGGGTGCTCAGGTCGTTGTACGAGCAGTCTACGAAGATGATGTTGGGGCAGTTGCTGACATCGAAGGTGGTAAGGTCGTTGTATGAGCATACTACATCCATCAAGGCATTGCAGTCGCGCATACCGAGGGTCTTCATGCGGTTGTCTGAGCAAACGAAAGTAGCCAGTGAAGGCAGGCCGCTGACAATCATGCCGCTGATTTGGTTATCGTCGAGGTTGAGGTTCTGCAGTTTCACAACGCCTACAAGGTCGAGGTTGGTAAGCTTGTTATAACCGCAATAGAGGTTCTTGAGGGCCGTACAGTTGGCAACCGAAAGGTTTTCGAGGTGGTTGCTCTGGCAATTGAGGGTTTCGAGAGTAGGCGACGCATTGAGGTCGAGCGAAGCCAGGAGGTTCGAGGCTACATTGATACTCTTGATTATAGGCGTGCCTTCCAGGGTAAATTCAGTCAGACGGTTGTTGTTGATTGAGAGTTTTACCAGCGAAGTGGCACCTTCGAGATTAATCTCTGTGAGTTTGTTGCGCGAGGCATTCAACTCATTGAGAGCGGCATCACCCTTGATGGTGACTGCGGTGAGGGCATTGCGGCTTACGTCGACAGATGTCAGGGCGGTAAAGCCGCTCAGGTCGAGGGTGCCGGCAAGTTTTTTGTCTTTCCAGTCAATCTTGGTCACGCGGTTGCCTGTGACGGTGACGCCCTCCCAGGTCGACGGGTCTTTAATGTTTGTGATACGTAGAGCTTCAGCGTTGGTGGCAGCTTCCTTGGCGGGCTGCGATAAGAAATTCTGGAGCTGTTTGAGTTCGCCCTTGTTTATCTGGGCGAAGCTGGCTGCGCTACTGAGCGCGACAGCGAGCACTAATGCGATCTTTTTCATATTCTATAAATAAATAGTAGTAGTTGAATTTTCTTGTTTTGATATTCTAACAACACCGCCCGTTAAAAGGTTTACTTAATTTAAAAAAAATTTTTTAAGGACGCTTGTTTTTCGTACCTTTGCGTATTCACAACCTAACACCGTAACCCTAAACATATCATGAGCATCTCTAATATAGTTGTCAGAAGTCTCAAGCCAATACTGACTCCTATCGTCATTATGACATGCGCGACCACAGCCGCTGCATGGGATGAAGACATCGTAATATCGACCGACAATAATTCGCTCGTACTGTCGGCCAACTATGGCGAAGCCCCTCGGTTCACTCACTACGGCCCGCTGATAAATGGCAGCGAGGCTGCCGCCTTGTCCGACCTCGGCTCGGGTTTGAACAGGCCGGCATATCCGGCCTTCGGCGACGAATATAGCACTCTAACCTCGCTGCAATTGGTGCATCCCGATGGTAATCCTACCACTTATCTCGTCCTCGACAAAGTCGAAAAGACCGACACCGACAGGGGAAGGCTGACCACCCTCATATTAAAGGACAAGCACTACCCGGTGACTGTAAAACTCAATTATCTCGCCATCGGTGCCGACGACGTCATCGAGACGTGGAGCGAAGTCACCAACCAGGGCAAAAAGGAGCTCGTGGTCCGCCGTCTCGATTCCGGATTTCTGCCCATACGGCGCGGCGACGTTTGGCTGTCGCACCTCCACGGCGACTGGACTGCCGAGTGCTACCTCACAAGCGAACCGTTGACTCGCGGTGTCAAAACAATCAAAAACAACGAGGGGTCGCGAAACGCGCATACCGACCATGCCGAAATCATGCTGTCGCTCGACGGGGAGCCAAGGGAAAACTACGGGGCGACTATCGGGGCAGTGCTCTGCTGGAGCGGAAACTACGAAATAAGAATCGATACCGACAATCAGTTCTGTCACAACATCATGGCCGGTCGCAGCGGCGAAATGTCGGAATATCGACTTGCTCCCGGCAAAACGATGCAATCGCCAAAACTCGCCCTTACCTACAGTACCGAGGGCCTCGGCGGTGTAAGCCGCAACCTGCACCGCTGGGCCCGACATGGAGCTATTCACGGCGGCGACAAGCCGCGCGACATACTCCTAAATAGTTGGGAGGGCGTATATCTCGACGTCAACGAGGAAAAAATGGACGAGATGATGCGCGACTTCGCCGACCTCGGAGGCGAACTGTTTGTAATGGACGATGGCTGGTTTGGCGAAAAATATCCACGCCGTACCGACAAGACCGCCCTCGGCGACTGGGTAGTCGACCTGGAAAAGCTGCCCAACGGCATCGAAGGCCTTATAAAGACGGCTAAGAAATATGGTCTCAAATTCGGCCTGTGGATTGAGCCTGAATCAACAAACATCATTAGTGAACTCTACGACAAACACCCCGACTGGGTCATGAGAGTCAAGAACCGCGACCTGCGCCCGGGGCGAGGCGACACTCAGTTGCTCCTCGACCTCTCGAACCCCGAAGTGCAGGAGTTCGTGTTCGGTGTTGTCGACAATCTGATGACAAAATACCCCGACATAGCCTATATGAAATGGGATGCCAATGTAGAGGGGCGCAACTACGGCTCCGGCTATCTCCCCGACGACAGGCAGCTCGAAATAAACACCGCATATCATAACGGCCTCGAGAAAGCACTCCAACGTATCAGGCAGAAATATCCCGATTTAGTGCTTCAGGCATGTGGCGGTGGCGGCGGCAGGGCCAACTATGGTACTATGCCATACTTCGACGAAATCTGGGTCAGCGACAACACCGACCCCCTGCAGCGTGTCTACATGCAGTGGGGCACGTCGATGTTCTACCCGTCAATGGCCATGGCACAGCATGTCAGTGCCTCGCCTAACCACCAGACCGGCAGGGTCACACCGCTCAAGTTCAGGTTCGACGTCGCCATGAGCGGACGTCTGGGCATGGAGATGCAGCCATCATCGATGTCCGACACCGAAAAAGCCTTTGCAAAGAAAGCTATTGCCGACTACAAGGCCATACGCCCCACTGTGCAGTCAGGCGACTTATACCGCCTCATTTCGCCTTACGACAACAAAGGCGTGGCATCGCTGATGTATGTCTCACCAGACAAAGACAAAGCCGTATTCTTTTCTTACAAACTCGACCATTTCAGAGACCAGCCCATACCGAGATTTACAATGAGGGGGCTCGACAAGGACAAGACATACCGCTTCCGCGAGATAAACATTCCCCAAGGAGCCTCGTCCTCGTACCTCGACGGCAAGAAGGCAAGCGGCCACATGTTGATGAATATTGGATTTGAAATACCTCTCGACGGCGAATACGCCAGCCGGGTATATGAATTAATTGCAGAATAAAATCATGAAATTACGACTCACACATCTTATATTGGCCGGGGCGCTCGCCCTCGGCGCCGGCGCACAGCGCATCGCAATACTCAGCGACATACATGTGACCCCGGGCAACCCCTGCGACTCGGCCCTGCGCGTGGCCGTCGACGAAATCAACGCTGCCGACTTCGACATGGTCATCGTCAACGGCGACCTCACCAACGAAGGTTCCGACGAGCAGCTCACAAATGTCAAGCGCACACTCGACGGCATCCGAC
>VSPF01000150.1 GCA_009775195.1 Muribaculaceae bacterium | reverse complement strand
TCGATTTTGATTTCCTCGCCAAGGAGCACCGACACGAAACCCTCGAGGATGTCGAAGTTTGCCTTGTCGCGCAGCATGTGCTTCATCGCCCAGTCGAATCGTATATATGTATCTTCCATTTCCATAGAGGGTTTTATGTTATTTTTCTGCAAATATATACTTTTTCGCCAACACGGCCAAATCTATCGTTCTGGTTCAGCAAAAAATATGCCATGTAAACACACGGCATCGTATTCTATTGTTGGTCAATTTACGTCCTCAGCCTCGCTGAAATTTACTATCTTTGCAAAAAATAGACTTACCAATGAGAAAACCACATGCAATCATCGACCTTTTGAGCGACCACAGCCAGGTTGTTATCGACTTATTCGAGATAGCCGACCTGACCGCCTGCACCGAATATGAAAATCCCGACACCGGCGAGATAGTCAGACTCGACAAAGAACACTGCCAAATTCTGATGAACGACGGCAACGAATATATCATAGAACTTTCGATAAGCGACGCACTCTACTTTTCAAAACAAATGTGGAAAAGCAAAGTAAAAGACAACATTCGAAAAATATTCAAGGAATATTGACCAAGACTTTCCCATTAGTGTCGTTTTTATCACTATTTTAATCAAATATAATTGCCATCTGATAAATTTTCACTAACTTTGCAATAGACTTCCACGCTTGGGGCGCGAGACACATCAAAATAACTCGCATTGGGCGCGGGAAATCTAACGACATATAAAGAAAGCGTATATTGACGCTTTGTTCTTGGCAGGTTCAGAACTTTCCACAATCCCGACCTCCTATTCGAGAACAAGGCAACGATAGACGCCACGGGTATGTATATACCTACTCGGGCTCATTTCAAGTCGCAAACTTGAAATGGGTTTGGGGTATTTGCATATAACAGCGTGGAGTCTTCGTTGCTCAATCTCAATAGGAGAGGCACGTGGAAAGGCCATGAACTGCGAGAGCGAGCAACAATAGAGGCTCCCGCTTTTTTCTTGATTAGCCTGGCCGGGAGCCACCAGGCGCCAATCATTAATCATAGGCTTCTCTATGAAAACAACCCTTATCTCACTTATTGCCGCAGCGGTAGCTTCTATCATCCTTTCTTCGTGCGGCTCATCGAAACAGCCGGTCGCCGGTGCCGGGGATTATCAGTACCAGCAATTCCTTGCACAACAAAGGGCACAAGGACAGCATCAATCGGTCGAACCCTCACAAGCCGAACCAAGCGAGGCTCAACAGTACGCCAAGCGACCCAAACGCACACTTCGCGACGAAGTCCCGGCCGTCGAATTTGCTCTCGAAAAGAGCAGTCAGCTTCGCTCGTTCGGCAGTGCTACAGGCTTTGTTGAAAACGCCGTGATGGACCAAGCCATAATGGTTGCGCAAGAGCGCATGTCGGTACTGCTCAAAAGCGCGCTCGAATCTGCCGCCAACAATTACGTACGCAATGCAAACGTCAACCTCGACAACACCGGAGCCACCCTCTACGAATCGCTGACAAAAAGGTTCTCGGTAAATACATCGAAAAGCATCCGTATCGTCAAACGTTCGGTCTACGACCTCGACAACGGTCAAATACAAATTTATGTGTGCATTGAAAGCCGCCAGTCCGCGAACGCCCTTTCAAAAGAACTTGCCAACGAACTTAGCCGAGACGGATTTCTCGGCCTCCAGTTCGACCGCCAACGCTTTGCCGCACAAGTCGAAGAAGATTTAAAAGAATACAAGACAAAACTCAACGATGCCGCCGAAGCCAGCGAATAAGCCATGAAACTACGTATCTTTGCCATGGCTATCTCGATACTTGCCATGGCTATCGGCTGTCCGGCTCAAAAATCCACATCACCAAAACCAAAGTGGCTCAACAACTTACCGACACCGACAAACAACACTTTCCGTTACGAGCTACACACAAGCGTGGCCCCCTCGCTCGACGGGGCACGCACAAAGGCCCTCGATAACCTCATAAGTTCGTCGGGGCTGAAAAACGGCGTGGTGGTGATGTCAGAAACATCTTCCAACCGCAAACTCAACCAGCACTGGGTCAATGGCAAACTTACTGAGATATACGATGTTGACCACAACACAAAAACCGATATAAAAAGTTCGAGTCAGACACTATATATCGAAAAAGTTGCCGAGTACTGGGAACGACGCGGAGGTGAATACTACCTTACCGTAGCCTATGCCAAATCTGAACTTGGTAACGTACCCTTGTTCGACAACGTATCATTGACACGCTCCTACGGCGCGAGAGGTCTATGGCGCTCTATGCTCATACCTGGCTGGGGACAAATTTACAAGGGTTCCACAGTCAAAGGCTGCGTAATACTCGGAACGACGGCAATCTGCGCCGCCGGTATCATTGTCACCGACAACCAACGGGCAGACTATGTAAAGAAAATAAAGCATACCCACGATGCATCGCTAATCAAGTCATACCGCACCAAGCGAGACCACTGGGCTACAGGACGAAACATATGTATCGGTGCAACGGCGGCTTTATATCTATACAACCTAATCGATGCCTTGGTAGCACCTGGTGCTGAAAGAATTGTAGTCCATAATTACGGGCGACGCGGCGGCAAATACTCTTTCTTTCCTTCGATAAGTCATGATGGAAATGCCACATTATCGGCAAGCCTGACTTTCTAAACATCAAATCAAAAACGACCATATGCTTAAATATTTCAAATATCTCTTTGTCATACTGACAATTGTCACCCTCTCATCATGTTCGGGTGACGAAGACCCCGCTTTCGGCAGTATCTCGGGCCGGGTCTACGACTATGCCACGCACGTGCCCCTGGCAGGCGTACATGTTTCATTGTCTCCGAGCACCCGCTCACTCATTACCGACGAATCGGGCAACTTCGTGTTCTCTTCACTCGATGCCGGCTCATACACCATCGTAGCCAACCTCAAGGGCTACACACCGTCTTCGTCACATATAACAGTCAACAACGGTGAAACCTCGCGCACCGACATATTGCTAAAACCCGAATCGCTGATGAGCAACCTGCAGTTGTCTACAACCTCGCTAACTTTCGACAAAGGCATCAACGAGCTCACTTTCGAAATAAAGAACATTGGCGAAAACGGGCCTATCAAATGGAATATAAACCTCGTAACGGTCGACTGGCTCAGCGTTACACCAAACGAGGGTACCGTTGCCGAAGGCATGTCTAGCATCGTAAAGGTCATAATCAACCGCAAAGCCATACCTGAAGACAAATCGGTGAGCACGAGCTTCAACGTGTCAACCGGCGAAACGGCCAAATCAATCAGCGTGTATGTCAACAATATCAGTGGTGGCAACGAAAATCCCATATATGGCAAAGTAAGGGGTCGTATAACCAACAAAGACGACAACTCGCCGATTTCAGCAGCGACAATCACCGATGCTGCCAACGGAGTGGCTGCAAAAAGCGATGCTTCGGGCAACTTCGCAATAGAAAACCTCAAACCGGGCAATTACAACTTCCAAGTTACTGCCGACGGCTTTGAGTCTATGACAAAGACGGTCTATGTCAGCGGCGGCGCCGTTGCCGAAGCCGACTTCGCCCTGCAACCCCTAAGCCAAAACATCGAAATAGTATCATCGACAAAAGAAATAGCCTTCGGCACAAGCACCAATACGCGCTCGTTCACACTGACCAACAAAGGCAACAAATCTGCCGACTGGAAAGTATTTGAGTATCAAGACTACACCGTGCCATCATGGCTTACTATATCAAAAAAATCAGGCACATTAGCCGCCGGGGCCTCACAGACCATTACTTTGACAGTAGACCGCACCAAAGTACAAAACACCTACGATGTTTTCATCTTAGGTATCGTGGGCGAGTTTGACAATATCGACATCACTGTCTCTGTCGAAAAAGAGGGTTCTTCAGCCCCGGTAGAGAACTATTCTAAAGCCACTATCACGAGTTGTGACTATCGCGTGACGGCCGAAATTGTAAGCTGTCGGCGAACCGGCACCACTGTCACATTCGAATACACGCTGACAAACAATGGTCTTGGCTCTGTCAACGACTGGCGCATATATCCGCCAAAGTCTATGTCGCTGATAAGCGGCGGCACGCGCAGTGTTGTCTGGACAAACGACGGACAGGCTTACGATTATCCGGTCATGACTTTCAACAACAAGACCACCACGGGTGCAAACACCATAACGGCAACATTCCCTCAAGGCCCCAAAATTAGCGGTTCGGTGACCATCAAAGACGTCAGGAGTAGCGTCACCGAGTTCAACCTCACACTTGGCGTATATGCTTATCCTAACTCCACCTACCACATGCAGTCAAGTTCTATACAGTTCCTGAACGTCCCTATTTTCTAATCGAAGTTTAGAAACCTTTCCCTTCCTACATCCTCGCCGGGCGGCTTTGTCTTCTATTGAAGCCGTCGGCGAGGATGTTGTTTATGCATGTTGTTTATGCACTCTAAAATTTTTTCATTCTTTTTTGTGTGGTGACATTAATTTTGCTAAATTTGCTACACCAAACCGAAAACTATGAATGAGGAAGCGCTAAGCCGCATGTTCTTAAAGGAAACGTCGTTTCAGGCACTGATGCAGCACCGTGTGTTCAACGTGTTGCTCGTTGCCTCGCCTTACGACGCCTTTATGATGGAGGAGGACGGCCGCGTAGAAGAGCAGCTCTACAACGAATATGTAGCCCTCAACCTCAGCTCGCCCCCACGTGTGACCCGAGTGTCGACCATGGAGGAGGCCCTCGAAGCCATCTCGGCAAAACCCTTCGATCTGGTTATAGCCATGCCCGGCAGCGACATTACCGACACTTTCGACGGCGCCGCAGCCATTAAGGAGCAGCACCCGGCCGTGCCTATTGTGGTGCTGACGCCCTTTAGCAAAGAGGTGTCGCGACGGCTGGCCATGCAAGACTTGTCGGCGGTAGACTACGTATTCTCGTGGCTCGGCAACATGGACTTGCTCCTGGCAATTATCAAGCTGCTCGAAGACAAGCTCAATGCCGACGACGTGACAAACGTCGGTGTGCAGATGATAATGCTCGTCGAGGACTCGGTGCGCTTCTATTCGTCGGTGTTGCCACATATCTACAAGTTCCTGCTCAAGCAGTCGATGCTGTTTTCGACCGAGGCCCTCAACCAGCACGAACAAATGCTACGTATGCGCGGCCGCCCCAAGGTGATGCTTGCGCGCAACTACGAAGAGGCCATCGACCTCTACGAACGCTATGGCGGCAAGATGCTCGGCGTGATAAGCGACGTGTCGTTTGCCCGTGGCGGTGAAAAAGACCAACATGCCGGCATACGCCTGGCGCGCTGGCTCCACGAGCAAGACCCCTACCTGCCACTCATCATCGAATCATCGGAGACTTCAAATGCCGAGGCCGTAAAGGAATTTGGCGGCACTTTCATCGACAAGAACTCAAAGAAACTTCCCGTAGACCTCGGAGAGGCAATTATGGCAAACTTCGGCTTCGGCGACTTTATCATTCGCAACCCGGCCGACAAGAGCCCCATAATGACAATCCGCAACCTCAAGGACATGCAGGAAAACATCTTCAAAATCCCTGCCGAGTCCTTGTTGTACCATGCCTCGCACAACGATATATCGCGCTGGCTCTACTCTCGCGCGCTCTTCCCCATCGCCGACGTGGTCAAACGCCACCACTTCACCTCGCTCGAAGAGGCCCCGGCTGTCAAGCAGCTTTTCTTCGACCTCATCATCAAATATCGCAAGATGAAAAACCGTGGCGTAGTGGCGGTGTTCCAAAAAGACCGCTTCGACCACTACTCCAACTTTGCGCGTATCGGCCAGGGAAGTCTCGGCGGCAAGGGGCGCGGCCTCGCCTTTATCGACTCCATCATCAAGAAGAACCCCGTGTGCGACAATTTCTACGGCATGGCCATATCAATCCCGCGCACGGTGGTGCTGTGTACCGACGTCTTCGACGAGTTCATGAGCAGCAACAAGCTCTACCCTCTCGCCCTTAGCGACGCCTCCGACCAGGAAATACTCGAAGCCTTCCTCCGCGCCAAACTGCCCGAAAGGCTCAAAGAGGACTTTCTGGCACTCTTCGACGTGGTCGACCGCCCCTTTGCCGTGCGCAGCTCGAGCCTGCTCGAAGACTCGCACTACCAGCCATTTGCCGGCATATATGCCACCTACATGGTGCCCTACACCACCGACGCGCCCACACGCCTGGCTTGGCTCGAAGATGCCATAAAAGGGGTCTACGCCTCGGTGTTCTACGCCGCAAGCAAGACCTACATGACTGCAACAAGCAATGTCATCGACCAGGAAAAGATGGCCGTAATCATACAGGAAGTCGTCGGCGAGACCCATGCCGGATATTACTTCCCCTCGTTCTCGGGGGTGGGCCGTTCGCTCAACTACTACACCCTGGGCGAGGAACAGCCCGAAGACGGCGTCGTAGAAATCGCCGTAGGCCTCGGCAAATATATTGTCGACGGCGGGCGCGGACTGCGCTTCTCGCCCCTACATGCCGAGCACGCCCTGCAGACCTCGACTCTCGACCTCGCCCTGCGCGACACCCAGACCAAGCTGTTTGCCATCAAGCCCGTAGAGCCTGGCGACACCGCCGCATTCTCAGTCA
>VSPF01000015.1 GCA_009775195.1 Muribaculaceae bacterium | reverse complement strand
GTAGTAGGCACATATAAACTCACCGACATTGACATGAACACCATACCACCGGGCATAATCGACCATCGCGAATGGACGCCCGAAAACGGACGCAACAACGCCCTACGCATCAACGGTCTCGGTGCTCCACGCGCATTCTATACGCCCGTACTGCGCGAAATACATGTGCCCAATACAAGCTATGGCGAAGACTACGCCCTCGGCCTGGCATTCTCGCGCCACTACCAGATTGGACGTGTCTACGACGTGGTATATTTCTGCCGACGCTGGGAGGACAACTCCGACCACGCCCTCGACATTAACAAGACCAATGCCAACAATCTCTATAAAGACCGTATCCGCACCTGGGAGTTGCAGGCCCGCGTCGACATGAATAAAGAGAAGTGACAATGGCTTTAGACGAAGAAGTAAACGAGTTGCTCGGCCAACAACTGTCCGAATGGCCCCAGGCTGCCGATAATTACGCAGCCCTGGCCGGTGTCAGGGTCAAGGAGTTTGATGTCGACGGCATGCACTTCAAGGTGCAGTTCAACCCGGCACGCGCCGTGTCGTCGGGAGCAAAGGTCGACGCCGCTTCAATCAAGGCCCGCAAGTGCTTTCTATGCGCCGAAAACAGGCCCTCAGTACAGCGCGGTATCGAATGGAACGATGACTATACAATCCTCGTAAATCCTTTTCCGATTTTTCCGCGACATCTCACAATACCGTGCAATCGGCATGTACCACAGGCAATAGAAGGCTCCGTTGTCGACATGCTGCGTCTCGCCCAAGAACTCAGAGGCTACACGGTATTCTACAATGGAGCCCGTTGCGGAGCCTCTGCGCCCGACCATTTCCACTTCCAGGCCGGCAACAGCGACTTTTTACCGCTTGCAGCGAACCTCGACGGCGTAGAAATGAAAAAGCTGCTCACGCATCACGACAGCACACTTTACCTTGTCGACTCGCTGCCTATCAAGATGTTTGTAATTGATGCCGCGACCCCGGCCGAAGGCAACGTGTTGTCAATCGCGCTGCTCAATGCCATGCCTGTGCCCGACGGCGACTATGAACCTATGCTCAACATGTTGGCATATGCAACATCGTCAGGCACACGCTTGGTCATGGTACCGCGAAAACGTCACAGGCCGTCGTTCTATGGCACCGAGGGCGACGACTGCATGCTGCTCAGTCCGGCATCTGTCGACATGGGAGGTGTGTTCATCACTCCGCGCCTATGCGACTTCGAACGTTTCGACACAGGCTCAATTCGCCGCGTTATCGACGAGCTTTGCCTCAACGACCAAGAAATTAATTCAATAGCCGAAAAACTACTTGACACACATGGAGCCTGAAATCAATGTCGGCATAGTCAGCGGCAGCGAACTCCGCCTGGTGCTTCACCACGTATATCACTGCGCCTCGACCGGCATACATGCCGAGGGGCCGCAGACTTTCTCACTGACACCCGGTGGGAAAATAGCGTGGCTCGGAATTGAACACGACGTCGTAGACCTGCAGCCTACAGCCCGTGACTGCACGTTCGATGTCGCCGACGTGACTATTGGTGTAAACTTCCACTGGGAAAGGCGCGAGACGCAGAAATTTACTGGCGCGGCAAAAATCATCGTCGAGGGTGACAAAATCACCCTCGTCAACCACCTGCCGCTCGAAGACTACCTTATGAGCGTAATATCATCGGAAATGAGTGCCACCGCCAACGAGGAGTTTCTCAAGGCACACGCCGTGATTTCGCGCAGTTGGATTATGGCGCAGATTTTAAACCGCGACGAAAAAGGAATGTCTACCCCTTCGTGCCATGCCACCGACCACGAAATCATACGCTGGTACGACCGCGAAGACCACGCCAATTTCGACGTATGCGCCGACGACCACTGCCAGCGCTACCAGGGCATAACACGCCAGACCACCCCCACTGTCCGTACAGCCGTCGAGGCAACTCGCGGCTTGGTCCTTACCGACGAAAATGGGGCAGTTTGCGATGCGCGTTTCTCGAAATGCTGCGGCGGCGTTTTCGAAGAGTTCGAAAATTGCTGGGAGCCGGTTCACCACAGCTATCTCACGGTGCGGCACGACGATGACGACGAGCAGGCATACCCCGACTTGCGCATCGAGGAAAATGCCCGCAAATGGATACTCTCCCGTCCCGAGGCATACTGCAACACCGACGACGGCGACATACTCGGCCAGGTTCTCAACAACTACGACCTCGAGACCCGCGACTTCTACCGCTGGCATGTCGAGTACACACAGCAAGAATTGGCAGCCCTCATCAAGGAGCGGTCTAAGATTGACTTTGGCGGCATAGTGTCGCTCGAAGCCCTCGAGCGCGGCACCTCTGGACGCATCGTCCGCCTACGTATCACAGGCACAAAACATACCATGGTCATAGGCAAAGAACTCGAAATACGCCGCACGCTCTCGCCAAGCCACCTCTACAGTTCTGCCTTTGTAGTAGAAGCCGGCCAACCTGATGCCGACGGTTTGCCCGGGCGGTTCACACTGCTTGGTGCCGGATGGGGCCACGGTGTGGGCCTGTGCCAGATTGGGGCGGCGGTAATGAGTGCTAAGGGGCGGAAGTTCGA
This sequence comes from Muribaculaceae bacterium, assembly GCA_009775195.1. Lineage (GTDB taxonomy): Bacteria > Bacteroidota > Bacteroidia > Bacteroidales > Muribaculaceae > CAG-873. The sequence goes on along the minus strand of VSPF01000015.1, from coordinate 23,228 downwards.
CGAGATTTTGTTCCACTACTTCCCCGGGGCAACTCTCTCGCACGCCTATTGAGCATATTTGCAAAATTTTTCTTAAATTTGTATTGAAATATTAAAGCTATGGCGGCTATGGTTTTGGCAAAATCAATATGTCTTTAGCTTGCAACGAGTTATGATAATTATAATCTAATTTCATGAATAAAGCGAAACAAAACACAAAGCGTAACCCCTGGGCATGGATACCTACACTGTATTTTGCACAGGGCCTGCCTTATGTGGCGGTGATGACAATCTCGGTCATCATGTACAAACGCCTCGGCATATCCAACACCGACATAGCCCTTTATACCGGGTGGCTCTACCTTCCGTGGGTCATTAAACCCTTCTGGAGCCCGTTTGTCGACATTATCAAGACCAAGCGCTGGTGGACGCTGACCATGCAGTGGATTATAGCCTTCGCCCTCGCCGGTATAGCATTTACCATACCTACCCCCTTCTTTTTCCAACTTACCCTGGCAATATTCTGGCTCGTAGGCTTTACATCGGCCACGCACGACATTGCTGCCGACGGTTTCTACATGCTCGCGCTAACCGAGCATGAGCAATCGCTATATGTCGGCATACGTTCTACATTCTATCGTGTAGCCACTGTTGCGGGCCAGGGATTGCTCGTAATCGTTGCTGGCCTGATAGAGACAAATACAGGGCTCGCGCCATTGCAATTGAGCGTCAATGCCGACCCGGCGGTCGAATGGAGACCTTGCAACCTCGACTGGACCGACGTGGCCCAGGCCGACCTCGCAGGTGAGCTTCAGTTTATCACCCCCGGGGTTGACGCGGTCGCCACTACAGCCCCTTCAGAAGTAACTGTCGATGTAGACGGCGCGCCGGTCACTATGCCTTTCAAGGCTTATGCAACAATGATGCGCGACTCGGTCAAGCACATGAACGAACGCAACGGCTTCGTTGCAGCCGAAATACCTGTAGCGACCAATGGCACCGTGGTGGTTAACGAGCCGCAGGGTCCCGGGGCCTTCACTCAATGGGTCAAGAAGACCTTTGGCGAAGACCGCGAACCATACACTCTCAAAGACAACAACATAGCTATCGTCGGTGTACGCCTCAACAAAAAACCGGCACCAGGTGAGGAAATCATACTCAACGTAACCCACAAAAGCGGAGACCAGAGCATCAAGCTCGAACAGGCAGCTCTGTCGACACGTTTCGTTTTCACCGAAAACAACTGGGACAAACCGGCGTGGCTCTACTACGAAATCGACAACAAGCTGTCGTCGCCTGCCCGTGCCAACTTCGAGGGCGCATCGGGCAACATACCATTTGCATGGCTCGTGGTTTTTGCCGTACTGTCGGCCTTCTTCTTTATCGTTGCTTTCTATCACAGTTGGGCATTGCCGCGCCCTGCCAGCGACGGACATAACGAGTCGGGCATGACGGCTTCGACAATTTTGCGCGAGTTCTTCGAGACCTTCCGCTCCTTCTTCCGCAAGCCGCAGGCATGGGTGGCTATCGCATTCATGTTGCTCTACCGCCTTCCCGAGGCTCAGCTTGTAAAACTCATCAACCCCTTCTTGCTCGACCCCGTCGACAAGGGCGGCCTTGGTCTTACCACCGGCGAAGTCGGTATTGTTTACGGTACTGTGGGCATCATAGGTCTTACCCTCGGCGGCATTATCGGCGGTATCGCCGCAGCTAAGGGAGGCCTCAAAAAATGGCTGTGGCCGATGGCCTGGTCTATGTCGCTGACCTGTCTCACTTTCGTATATCTGAGTTATGCCGCCGACCACTCGCTGTGGGTTGTGAATATCTGTGTGTTTATCGAACAATTCGGTTACGGCTTCGGCTTCACCGCCTATATGCTCTATCTCATATACTTCTCCGAAGGCCGCCACAAGACCGCCCACTATGCCATCTGCACCGGCTTCATGGCCCTCGGCATGATGCTGCCGGGCATGGCTGCCGGCTGGTTACAGGAAACTATCGGCTATCGCCACTTCTTTATATGGACTATGATATGCTGCGCCGCAACAATCGGTGTTTGCGCCTTCCTTAAGATTGACCCTAATTTCGGACGTAAAAAATGAAAAAAGTTCTTAGCCTCATCATACTCTCGGCAGCCTTGACTGCCGGTGCCCAGGTCAAACCCGGCATCGAAGTACTGCGCGACAACGGTTTCGCAAGCCTGCAAGGCAAGCGCGTCGGACTCATCACCAACCCTACCGGCGTCGACAACAACCTCGTGTCAACAGTTGATATCCTTGCCAACGCCCCGGGTGTAAAACTCGTAGGCCTCTATGCCCCCGAGCACGGTGTCCGTGGCGACGTACACGCCGGTGACAAAGTTGACGGTTCGGTCGACAAGGCTACGGGCGTACCCGTCTACTCTATTTACGGCAAGACACTCAAGCCCACTCCCGAAATGCTCAAAGATGTCGATGTGCTCATCTACGACATACAAGACAATGGCTGCCGCTCATATACCTTTATTTCGACCATGGGCAAAGCCATGGAGGCCTGTGCCGAACAAGGCAAGAAATTTATGGTTCTCGACCGTCCCAACCCTATCAGCGGCAATAAAATCGAGGGCAACCTGGTCGAAGATTCCTGCTATTCCTTCGTCAGCCAGTTTCCCATACCGTATATTTACGGCCTTACACCGGGCGAACTTGCCCGTTATCTCAACGAAGAGGGCCTGATTGGCAAGGGTGATAAGGTCGACCTCGAGGTCGTACCCATGGAGGGCTATACTCGCGACATGGACTTCCGCGCCACAGGTATGCCCTGGGTGCTGCCCTCGCCCCACATGCCCGTGCCCGAAAGCTGCTTCTACTACCCTGCCTCGGGCATACTCGGCGAACTCTACCAGATTTCAATCGGTGTCGGCTATACCGAGCCTTTCAAATTGTTCTGCGCACCCTGGATTGATGCCGAAGACCTTGCCAAGAAGCTCAACGACCGCGATATCCCCGGCGTGCGCTTCCGCCCCATACACATCAAGCCATTCTATTCGACAGGCAAAGGCGAGAACCTCGGCGGCGTCGAGACATATATCACCGATGTCGACAAGGCACCGCTCTCGCTCATCCAGTTCTACGTAATGGACCAGTTGGCACAGGATTATCCACAGGGCCGTCTATTCGACTCAGCCACGCAGGCTCGTAAAAACATGTTCGACAAAGTCGTGGGCAGCAAGAATATACGCCCCATGTTTACAAAACGCTACAAAGTGGCCGATATAGAGCAATATTGGAACAAGGACAACGAGTCATTCCGTGCCAAATCGTCAAAATACCATCTTTATAAATAATTCAAGTTTCGCAAGTATGCAACTTGCTCACTGTTAGTAGTCTTTTGGTTATAGGTTATGGTTTGATAAATGTAAATAACAATATTATTAGTGATAACAATTAGCGAACAAAAGCTAACCGCTAAACGATAAACTATTGACAGTGAGCAAGTCATAGACTTGCGAAACTTAAGTAAGTAATAATTTACGATGGAGTCGAGCGAACAAAAATATAAGGATTTCGTCAAGATAATCGGTCATAAGATTTCTCATGACCGCATCTATACCGACGATTTACGCCGCCTGTGCTGGGGCACAGACGCGGGCTTTTACCGTATGCTGCCCCGGGTGGTGGTGCGTGTCAAAGATGAGGACGAGGTAATAAAGGTACTTACCACGGCCGCGGAATTGAACATACCGCTCACCTTTCGCGCCGCCGGTACAAGCCTGTCGGGCCAGGCTGTATCCGACTCCGTGCTCGTAGTGGCCGGAAAGGAGTGGGAGGGCTATCGCATTTTAGACGAAAATGCGACGGTAATTGCCCTCCAGCCCGGCATCATAGGTGCACGTGTCGATGAAATCCTTAAGCCTTATAAGCGTGTATTCACTCCCGACCCGGCATCAAAAAAATCAGCGATGGTTGGGGGGATTGTCGCCAACAATGCCTCGGGCATGAAGTGTGGCACACATGCCAACAGCGACCGCATATTGCGCTCTATCCGCATCATACTCGCCGACGGCACAATTCTTGATACCGGCGATGAAGCATCGCGCAAGGAGTTTACACGTACTCACGGTGCTTTGCTCGACGAAATACAAAGCATCCGCGACTATATCAACGAAGATGCCGCCCTACACAGCCTGATACGTCACAAATACGAAATCAAGAACGTAACGGGGCTAAACATATTTCCATTTATACTCTTCGATGACCCCTTCGACATCATAGCGCACTGCATGGTAGGCAGCGAGGGTACACTCGCCTTTATAAGCGAGGTAACCATGAATACCGCCAAGGCCATGCCGTATCAGGCTTCGGCGATGGCGTATTTCGACGACATGACCGAGGCTTGCCGCGCCGTCGTGGCAATGCGCAAAGAGGCCCCTGTGCAGGCTTGCGAACTGCTCGACCGCAAGTCGCTGGCGTCGGTCGGTGACAAAACTGGCAATGACTTGACCGCTCTGCTCATACAGACCGAAGCCGACAGCGAGGCGGCACTGCAGTTACATATCGACAAGACCATGCACGTGCTCGGACGCTTCCGCCTCTTCAAGCCGACTCACTTCTCGACCGATGCCGCCGAAGTTGCCGCATGGTGGCAGATGCGCTCAGGCGTATTCCCTGCCGTGGGCGGCACACGTCCTCTCGGCACAACCGCGCTTATCGAAGATGTCGCCTTCCCTATCGACAAATTACCCGAGGCAACCGTAGCACTGGCAAAGATGATTGAAGACTGCGGTTACGACGATGCCTGCATCTATGGTCATGCCCTCGAAGGCAACTATCATTTCGTAATTGCACAGAAATTCGACGACCGGGCCGACATCGACAAATACCGCAACCTGATGAACAAAATCGAAGAGCTTGTAGTAGGCCGCTTCGACGGTTCACTCAAAGCCGAGCACGGCACGGGCCGCAACATGGCCCCGTTTGTCCAAGCTGAATGGGGTGACAAGGCATGGCAGTTGATGAAGAGGCTCAAAAAGGCTTTCGACCCCCTCGGCCTGCTCAATCCCGGCGTTATATTCAACGACGACCCCGAGTGTTTCATCCATGGCATGAAACCTCTGCCCCTCACCGACCCCGATGTCGACCGCTGTATCGAATGTGGGTTCTGCGAGGTCAACTGCGTAAGTTGCGGACTCACCTTGTCGGCCCGGCAACGAATCGTGGCACAACGAGAAATCTCACGGCTCGAAAGCACAGGCGAAGACCCCGAAAGATTAAAGCGCCTTAAAGACGAGTTCAAATATTACGGCAACGAAACATGTGCCGGCGACGGGCTGTGCAGCACATCGTGCCCTATGCACATCAACACCGCCAACTTGATTCATCACGTACGTGAACGCCAGTTGGGCCGCAGCAGCCGTCGTATGGGCAAATGGGCTGCCGACAATCTGTCGACGGTCTCAGGCGGCTTGCGCATGACGCTCGGCGCGGCACATGCCGCCCACATGCTCCTCGGCAACAACGGTGTCCGAAAGGTCGGCAAAGCTTTGCACAAAGTTGGTCTTCCGTTATGGACGCCCTCGCTCCCCAAACCATATTATCCCGGTCATCTCACAAAACTCAAGCAATCGCAACAACCTCGCAAACTTGTTTATTTCCCCTCTTGCATCAATCGTACCATGGGGGCAAGCGACGAAGCAGCTAAGACAGAGCCGCTACCCAACGTATTCTTGCGGCTTTGTAAAAAGGCAGGTTACGAGGTTGTCTTCCCCGAGGGCATGACCAATCTGTGTTGCGGCATGATATGGGAAAGCAAAGGCATGCCCGACATTGCCGACGAAAAACTCAGCGAGCTCGAGGCCGCACTTGCCAAGGCTTCTGACGGAGGCCGGATTCCAATTGTCTGCGACCAGAGCCCGTGCCTCCACCGTATGCGCGAACACATCAAGTCGATGAAGCTCTACGAACCGGCAGAGTTCATACACGACTTCATGGTGCCCTACCTCAACTTCCACAAGCACGATACCCCCGTGGCTGTGCACATCACATGTTCGAGCCGCCGCATGGGCATCGCAGACAAGATTGTAGCCCTTGCCGGCATGTGCAGTTGCAAGGTGCTTGTGCCCGAAGAAATAGGCTGCTGCGGTTTCGCCGGAGACAAAGGCTTTACTCACCCGGAGTTAAACGCCTGGGGACTGCGAAAACTCAGAAGCCAGATTGAAGAAGCCGGCATAAGTTTTGGCTATTCAAACTCGCGCACTTGCGAAATCGGCCTTACCACGAACTCAGGAATACCGTATAAATCAATCGTCTACCTCGTCGACGAATGTACGACTTCAAAATAAACGCAATGGAGAGACAAGCCACACAAAACAAACGCCTCCTGTCGCTCGACATACTGCGAGGCATCACCATCGCCGGCATGATTCTGGTCAACAATCCGGGGTCGTGGGGCGATATATACGCGCCGCTGCGACATGCCGCATGGAACGGGCTTACACCGACCGACCTCGTGTTCCCGTTCTTCATGTTCATAATGGGCGTATCGACCTATTTCTCGCTGCGCAAATATAATTTTGAATTTACCTGGAAATCATTTGCCAAAATCCTGCGCCGCACCGTCGTTATTTTTGCAATAGGTCTCGGCATAGCGTGGTTCGGGCTCTTCCTTCGCGGCATACTCAACGACAAGACCTTCTTCGATGCCGTGGCCAATTTCGACCACATCCGCATCCTCGGTGTCATGCCGCGCCTGGCACTATGTTACGGCATAGGTGCCACAATGGCACTGCTCATACCCCACCGGTCGCTGCCATGGGTTGTCGGAGCCATGCTCGTTGTCTACGCCGTGATATTGCTCCTCGGCAACGGCTTCGCTTTCTCCGACGACAATGTGATATCTATTGTCGACCACAAGGTGCTTGGTGAAAACCACATGTACACCGACACTATCGATGGTGTCAGTCTCAAATTCGACCCGGAGGGGCTGTTGAGTACGCTGCCTTCGATTGCCCACATGCTCATAGGCTTTATCTGCGGAGGATTGATACTGGGTACCAAAGACAACCGCGAGCGCATATGCCGCCTGTTTATCGTCGGCACCATACTGACATTCTCGGGCTTCCTGCTCGATTTCGGACTGCCTATCAACAAAAAAATATGGTCTCCGACATTCGTCCTCACCACCTGCGGCCTTGCATCGAGCTTCCTCGCCTTGCTAATCTGGATTATCGATATTCGCGGTCACCAAAAATGGTGTCACTTCTTCGAGTCATTCGGTGTCAACCCGTTGTTTATGTACTGCCTCGGTGCCGTTCTCAGCATCGTCATAGGCAGTGTCCGCATACCGTCGGGCCTGACCGAAAGCGGCATGATAAGCATCAAGGGCTGGCTCTACAAAGGTATCTTCATGCCCCTTTGCCAGGGCGATGCCACACTTGCCTCTCTCCTCTTCGCGATTATTTTTGTATTATTTAACTGGTGTATAGGTTATATACTTTATAAAAAGCATATATTTATTAAGATATGAAACTGATAGCCGATTGCGGAAGCACTAAGATAGACTGGTGCATACAGAGCGAGACTAAAGTTGAAAAACAGATGTTCACACTCGGCATGAATGCCGTTATGCTCACCGAAGAGGAGCTGCGCAGCCGCTTTGGCAGCGAACTCCTGCCTGAGCTCGGCGATATCGGCACCAAAGTGACCGAGATTTATTTCTACGGTGCCGGGTGTATATCGCCCGAGGTATGCGGCAATGTTGCCCGTGCCCTGAAGGCCAACATGCCATGGTGCGAAACCATCGAGGTATATAGCGACCTACTGGCGGCAGCCCGAGCCCTGTGCGGCAGGGAGACCGGCATAGCCTGCATACTTGGCACGGGGTCGAATTCCTGTCTATACGACGGCAAAGGTATTGCCGACAATGTATCACCCCTCGGATATATCCTCGGCGACGAAGGGTCGGGGGCAGTTTTGGGCAAATTATTCTTCGGCGACGTGCTCAAAAAGCAGCTCCCTGCCGACATTTGTGCGCACTTCCTCAACGAATACGACCTCGACCTGCTCGGCATCATACGCCGTGTATATCGCGAGCCACAGGCAAACCGCTTCCTGGCATCGGTTACGCCATTTCTGAGCAAGAACATCGACGTGCCCGAAATCCACGACCTGGTCTACAACGCATTCCGTGCGTTCTTCCGCCGCAATATCAAGAACTACGAGCATTATAGCAAATATCCTGTCAATTTCATTGGTTCGATAGCATACTATTTCCGCGACGTCCTGGCAGAAGCGGCCAGAGCCGAAGGCTGCACCATCGGCAAGATAGTCAAAAGCCCCATGGAGGGCCTGCTCAAATTCCACAGTTGCTAAGACGGTTAAACCTTAACCTCTAATTAAATACTAATTTAAGTTTCGCAAGTCGATGACTTGCTCACTGTTAATTGTTTATAGTTTAGTGGTTAGCCTTGTTCGCTAATTGTGATTACTAACAATATTATAATTTGCATTTATCAGACCATAATCTATAACCCAAAAACCAAAAACAGTGAGCAAGTTGCTTACTTGCGAAACTTGAAATACTAACTGACATAATGGCCTTTGTAAAAATCAGTGAACAACCATCGCTCTACAATGACCTCGAAAAGAAATCTGTAGGCGAAATCCTCCGCGACATCAACAACGAGGATAAGAAGGTGGCCCTGGCTGTTGAAAAAGCCATACCGGCCATCGAGAAACTTGTAGAACAAATAGTGCCGAGGATGAAGGGCGGAGGACGCATATTCTATATCGGCGCCGGCACATCAGGCCGTCTTGGTGTACTCGACGCATCAGAAATCCCCCCGACATTCGGCATGGACCCGTCGTGGGTAATCGGCCTAATCGCCGGAGGAGATACGGCCCTGCGAAACCCTGTCGAAAATGCCGAGGACGACACCCTGCAGGGCTGGCACGACCTCGAAAAATTTAATATCAACGACAAAGACACCGTAATAGGCATTGCCGCCTCGGGCACTACGCCATACGTCATCGGAGCCATCAAAGAGGCCCGCAAGCACGGCATACTCACTGCAGCTATCACCTCAAACCCCGACGCACCGGTGTCGGAGGCCGCCGACATAGCTATCGAGATGGTTGTCGGGCCGGAGTATGTCACAGGTTCGTCGCGCATGAAGAGCGGCACCGGCCAAAAGATGATATGCAACATGATTACAACCTCGGTAATGATAAAGATAGGGCGTGTAAAAGGAAACAAAATGGTAAACATGCAGCTGTCTAACGCCAAACTCGTCGACCGTGGCACCCGCATGATAGTCGAGGAACTTGGCCTGCCCTACGACGAGGCAAAGCGGCTGCTGCTTATGCACGGTTCGGTAAAACGCGCCGTAGATGCCTACAACGAACACAAAACCGAACTCTGAGCCATGCGCACCATATTTTGCATAATCATGTTGCTCGCCTGCGTACTCGGCATAAACGCACAGCATGGCACTTTTTATGACCAACGAGCAAGCCTCTTCGACGCTCTTCCCTTAGACTCGACAAATATAGTCTTCCTGGGCAATTCGCTTACCAACGGCTGCGAATGGCACGAGCTTTTCGGCAATGCAAAAATCGTCAACCGAGGCATAAGCGGAGACATCGCCACCGGCGTAAGCGACCGCCTCGACAGCGTCGTAAAAGGCAAACCGGCAAAAATTTTCCTGATGATAGGTGTCAACGACGTAAGCCACCACATCAGCGCCGACTCTATCGCCACCGACATCACGGCCATAGTCGACAGGATTGTCACTGAGACTCCGGGCACGAAACTATATATACAGTCGTGCCTGCCGTTTAACGAATCATTCAAACGATGGAAGAAACTCGAGGGGCAGCAGCAGGTAATCATCGACCTCAACAAGCGGCTCGAGCAACTTGCCAAACAAAGCGGTGCGACCTGGATAAACCTCTACCCTATCTTCAGCGACGGCAACGACAATCTCAAGCCTGAATATACAAACGATGGCCTCCACCTCCTCGCCCCGGGCTATATGGCCTGGAAGGAAGCCATCGAAAAATATGTAACCGAATAGAAGTGCTCTACGACGACGCGCAGCAACAACATATAATCGAACTGAGCGACACCACGGCTCTCGTACTCGCCGGACCGGGATGTGGAAAGACACACATCCTCGCCCGGCGTGTGTTTCATGCCTCGGGTTCTGTTGATTACGGCCAGATGTTGTGCGTCACTTTCACAAACCGCGCCGCGCGCGAGATGAAGCAGCGTATCGCCGGATACCTGGGCTACATACCGGTCGACCTCTTTGTGGGCAATATGCACCGCTTCTGCCTGCGCTTCTTATATGACAACGGCATCATCGGTTCGGACACTTCAGTCCTCGACGAGGAAGACCAATTAGATTTTCTGACGACAATCCTCGATGATGTGCGGCCTTCGGCAATAACAGACTTTCTTACCAAGACTGCCTATCTCTATCAGAAAGACAACGACCATCCCGAATATATCATCCGGCACCCTGCACGCCTGTTTACCGACAAAGACCATGAAGCTATCGATGCCTATCTCAAATTTAAACGGCAGAACAGGCTCATCGACTTCGACGACATATTGTTGCAGACCTACACGGCCCTGCAGCAACGGCCGGCTGTCGATTACACCATGACAGGCTATCGCTGGGTACAGGTCGACGAGGTGCAGGATATGACACCACTCCAACTCGCCATAGTAGAGGCCGTGACACGACGCCATAATCGCACGTTGGTATATTTCGGCGACGAACAGCAGGCCATATTCAGATTCCTTGGGGCCGGGGGACGCGCACTCGAGGTATTGAAAGAGCAGTGCCGTGGCAATATTCTGCGACTCAGGCGCAACTATCGTTCGCCCGGATATCTTGTGGAAATGTGCAATACCCTTGCTGCCGACTGGCTCGGAATTGACCAGGATTTTTTGCCGGAAGCCGTTGACAGCACCCGCGACGAAGGCAACATGACCCTATACAGTGGCGATTACGAAGAACTGGCCTATACTGCAGCCAATATATGTCGCCGTCGGCTTGCCGAATCACCCGATGAAAGTGTGGCCGTGCTATGCCGTACCAATAAAGATGCCGACTATGTTTCTGAATTGTTCGACAGCCTCGGGCTTGGTCATTTCCATGTCTCGAAGAAAGACCTCTTCCACCAACTGCCTTTCAAGACGGTATGGTCGCATCTCGCAGCCGTGGCGCAGCCTTTCACCGTACACCCATGGGCGAGGCTGCTATACCAGACAAGGTGTTGCAGCACATTGACCGGGGCGAGGAAACTGGTGAGCCTGCTGCGAAACAGCGGTATCGGCTGCGACGAGCTGCTCGATTTCGACAAACCTTTGAGAGTCGAGTCGCTTGTCGAAATTTACAATTCCGACCGGGAGATAGTAGTATTCGACACCGAAACCACCGGGCTCGACGTTTTCAACGACGACGTGGTGCAGATAGCCGCCGTAAAGCTAAGGCACGGGGTGATAACCGACCGATTCGAGGTGTTTATCCAAACTGACAAGCGACTACCCCGAGAATTATCGCCGGGCGTGGCCAACCCTCTTGTCAAAACCTACGCCAAAGCCGTCAAAATCAGCCCTGACGAAGCTTACCACGCCTTTGCGCAATTTATGGGCGATGCCGTAGCAGCCGGCCACAACCTCGACTTCGATACCGCCATAATGCGTAGCGACATCGCGCGACGCACACAATGCACCATCCCACAACAGCTAAATCGAGATGCCGAAAAGCTCGACACACTCATCCTGTCGCGACATCTCTACCCCGGGCTCAAGAATCACACACTTGGCGGCCTGCTCGCAACCCTCGAACTCGAAGGGCGAAACAGCCACGACGCAGCCGACGACACCTCGGCCACAGCAACCCTTCTCGGCGCCTTGGCAAACAAGGCCGAGGAGATATTGCAAATGGCCCGACAGGCCCGAATCGCCCCAAAGATAAAACGATGCGCCGAAAAATTCAAATCGCTCTATGGGTGGTTTTACAACGAATGGCGCGAAAGACTATACGATGCATGCAGCGACACAAGCCTTGCAAATGCAATCAAGGATACCGACAAATATATGACATCGCACGGTTATACCGAGGGGATTTCAAGACTTGACTATGTAACAAAGCTGATTGACAATTGTATAGTCGACAAGGCCATAACGCCGAGGTTCGGCCAGCAGGTGTCGCGCCACCTCTTCGACCTGCTGAGTTTTAACGAGGCCGACCTCTTTACCAACGATATAGTAAACGAACGACTATCGGTAATGACCATCCACAAAGCCAAAGGGCTCGAGATGGATAATGTTGTGGTATTCGACGCATCGCGGTACCAAGGAGAGGTCGCCGACCACGCCAGGGTGCTGTATGTGGCCTTTTCAAGGGCTCGGAGGCGACTGGCCGTCGGCCTGTCGGGCCTGATGCCGCCACCTATGCGCGGACTGCACCACTACTTCAAACGCCTCACGCCAAACCAGGTGCGGCTGGCTGTAAATTGCGAATACCTCAACCACCGTCAACCATAGGCCCGATTTCAATTGTTTAATACTAAAAGAAAAAATTTTGCAGATATGATAATCAATACCGCGCGCTTTGTAATAAGCAATTCGGACTATACGAAATGTCCGCCAGACCAACGCCATGAATATGCCTTTATCGGCCGCTCGAATGTTGGCAAATCATCGCTCATCAATATGCTCACGGGGCAAAAGGGCCTTGCCATGACCTCAGCCACCCCGGGCAAGACCATGCTAATCAATCATTTTCTAATCAACAACAGTTGGTATATCGTCGATTTACCGGGTTACGGCTATGCACGTCGCAGCAAGGCAGACCGCGACAGGCTCGGGGGCATAATCAAGAACTATATACTCGGACGAGAGCAGATGACAAACCTCTTCGTGCTCATCGACAGTCGCCACGAGCCACAAAAAATCGACCTTGAGTTTATGGAGTGGCTCGGTGAGAACGGCGTGCCCTTCAGCATCGTCTTTACCAAAATGGACAAGCTGTCGGTCACTGCCGGCGAAAAACAAACCGCCGACTACTGCGCCCGACTACTCGAGACATGGGAGGAACTACCACCCATATTCCGCACCTCGAGCGAGGACAAGCGTGGGCGCGACGCAATACTTAACTACATAGAAGAAATGAACAAGCTGCCACTACTCGGTAGCGAACAATAATCGCCTGATTAGTGTTTTCAATAAAACGATAGACAACCAGTGAACCTTGCGGCTTGTGATAGCGTCAAAGCCGCAAGGTTTTTTGAATTTTTGGCGAATATGCAAAAAAAATTTGGAGTCACACAAAATAATGTGTAACTTTGCACCACGAAAAGCGCATGTGGCGTAATTGGTAGCCGCGTTAGACTTAGGATCTAATGACTCAGGTCGTGGGGGTTCGAGTCCCTTCATGCGCACACAAGACCCTCTATAACTCGTTGAGTTATAGAGGGTTTACTATTTTTACAAAGCACTCACAAAGCACTTTTTGCATACTTATACGAAACGCGCCCGACTTCGCATTACCGAGGTCGGGCGCGTTTTTATTTTGCGCTGACTACTCATTCTCCACGCCGAGACGCTTGCGCACCATGTCGAGCAGGGCGCGTTTGAGCTCGTCCTCGCCGCCGGCAAGGTCTATGAGTTCCTGCACGGCCTCGGGCAGCTTGGCCACGCCGTCATGTCGGCGCCTGCTGTGCTCCCACATGCTGCGCCCCTCGGCGGCACATATCATGATGGCGAAGAGTATGCTCAGGTACGGCAGGTTGTAAAACGGGAACAGCGACAGTATCAGCCCCACGATGCCGACGAGTACCTGGAAGAACCAGTACACTGCCATCTTCTCGAACATCTTCCTTAATCTGTGGCTGCGCAGCTTCTCGCCGGTCTTCTTGGCCGTGTATATGCCGCTCACGGTGTCGGCCACCGAGAACAGCCCCGAGGTCAGTATGCAGAAGGCCACTATGCTCAGGTGCCACACGAGGTGGTGCAGCGAGTAGTCGCCCATGCCTATCTTTATGATTTCTACAAAATTCTCCATTGCAATCCATGAAATTACTTCAAGCCATACATATCGCGAAAGCCACCGCCACGGCGTAGAGGGCGCAGCCGCCCATGGCCCACCATATATCGCGCCAGTCTGCGGCGGCGTCGACGCGCCGCTCCTTGTACACCGACACGGCGAACACCGCCAATGCCGCCACGGCGACGGCGACGAGCCTCAGCCAGCCGCCGATGCCGAAGGCGCACATAACCTCGGTCAGCACCGCGCACACCAGGCCGCCGATGCCCATGTGGGCGAACTTGTCGACGCCCACCCTCGCTATAAATTCACTTATACGCATTTCCTTTCTCTCTAAAAATCAATAATTCAACGTCTAATTTTTTTAATCAGCCACGCCACGGCCACGCACAGCGCCACCGCGATGCCGCCGAGGGCCACGGTGCCGAGGTCGAGCCTCGCGCGCTGCCACCGCGTCAGCTCCTTCTCCACGGGATAGGGAACAGCGATGCTGTCAGCCTTTACCGAGGCAAGCTGTAACCGTAAGGCGTTTATCGTGCTGTCGCTTTGTGAGAGCTTGTGTTCAAGCTCCCTCTCTCGGCGCGATGATTTATAGACCGTCCGCTCGGTGTCATGCCGGGCCGTGTCGCCGTTCTCTTTAAGCACCACCGTCTCCTTGTTCCGCTCTACGACCGAGTCCGAAGATGCCTCGCGGCTGCGTAGTGCTTCAAAGAATGAGCGTAGGCGGTCGTAGATAGCAGCGGTGTCGGCATCCTTGTACTCCGTGCGCACCGTCTCCACCGGCACGTACTCGGTCGCCTTACAGCCGCACAGGGCCACGAGCATCCATGCCGTTGCCCCTATGGCAAGCGCGTAGAGGGCAAGCACCCCCACGCAACCCCACCGTCTTTCTTTGCCGTGAGTCATAGCACCGTGATTTTGATGTCCTCGCCGCGCTCTTGAGCCGCAAGCAGATGTTCGGTGACGCGCCTTTCCCAGTATGCCGAGTTGAGCACACGGCCCACGGCCCTGTTCTCGCCCACGAGTATGCAGCCCGCAGTGTCCTTGTCGGTGTTGCCCCGGTGTATGAGTATGCCCTCGAAGTGGGGCACGCGCAGCAGCCTCGGAAGCAGGCGCTTGAACTTCGGACTGATGTTCACCACCACGTCGTAGGTGCCGCACGGTATTGCGGTACGCCCTGGCACCTTCGGCTCCTTGCCGAGGTCGCGCACGCGGTCCTCGAGGGTGTCGCACCAGTACTCGCCGTCGATATACAGCTTGCCCACGGTGTAGGTGTCGCGCTTTGCGACACGCCTTAGTTGCAGCCTCATACCCCGGCCTCGCTTTCCCCGCGCGCCTTGGCGAAAGCCTCGGCGGCTGCTTGTCCAACCTTTGCGGCGGCGAGGCTCTGACGCGCCTCTGCCTTGCACTGCTCGACGTAGGCCATGTACGCGGCGAAGCGTTCAGGCTTCTCCGTGCGTTCGCGGTTTATCTCCACTTCCTTGCCGTGGCTGTAGCGCAGGGCTATGAGGCGTTCCACCTCGGCGTCGTACTCCGCCTTGGTGTACGGCGGAATGTCGGCCACGGCTATTTCTTCCCACTTGTCAAGTTCTGAGGGCTTGACGTGGGTGTGGCGTATCTCGGTGTAGTCGTCGCTGCCGACTTTGTGCAGTATGTGGCCCTGGTCGGTGTCGAGCTGCCACATGTCGAATTTTTCCTTGTATGTCTTTTCCATAATTTTATAAAGTTTCTAAGTTGATGCGATTGTTATGTTCTTCTCCGCAGCGAGGGCGAAGAGCTCGTCGGTCACCCGGGCGTAGGCCGTCGGGTGGAGGGTGAGGGTCATAGCCTTGGGGTTGTTGGCATTCTCTATGTGGTTTTTGACGCATTCAAGCCTCAGTTTGGGGGAATATTGGAAATCCACCGAGTCGTAGACCTGCTTCAGCCATACCGTTTCAAGACTGTAGCAACAAGAAAACGTTCTGTAAAAGCCATCATAAAGGGTTTGTATCTGCGGGGCTTTGATTATATTTTTTATTTCCCTCAATTTGGTGCAAAGGCTCCATGTATCGCGTATTTTGGAGGTGAGGACGCCATCTGAATAATACTGTGGAAGCACGGCTACCTCTAAAGCTTTGTTCGCTTGAAACATCCAACGTATGTCAATGGTGTAATTCGAGAATACGGGACATAAGTTCGTGCGAAACTGGCAAGTGGCGTATGCGCTATTGGGCTGAGGCAACGGCCCGGATGTGAAACGCCAAATGTCAATCATCTCCGCGTAGCTGATGTCTCTCAGTCCGTTCAGCTCGAAGAAGCCTGTGCCTTCGTTCCATACGACGCTCGGATCTGCCGTCTTGCATTGGTCTATGAAACTTTGCGGCGGCCTTACCCACTTCGCATCCGCGGCCTCGATGGCCGCTTTCTCGCTTGCCGTCACCTCTTTGAAGTCCTCGATGCTCTCGCCCGGTGTCAGCACCTTCTGCGTCCAGAACTGGTGGAAGTTGGTGGGCGCGGACAGGGTGATAAAATTACCCCCCCGGCATAAATTTCAGTAAATGAACCGTTTACAATCTTTGTTTGTATTGCCATATTTATGCGATTTTGAATGTTGAATTACAGGCAAGCGAAGCTGATGTTTTTAACGTTAGCATCTGCCAGCACCTGCTGCCATGCCGCCGCCTCCTCTTCGGTCAGTGTCGCCGCCGCTGCGTTGGTCGTGTCGCCCGTGAGCTTGGCGTAGACATCGGGATGGACGGTTATTGTGATTGTAGCGGTGTTGGCTGCATTGGCGACCATATAGGATATGCTGTCGAGGGATAGTTTCGGCGAATGTGCCATACTGAGCGACTTCATCAGATTTTTAATGCGGACTTTCTCAAGGCTTGGACAGGATTCAAAAGTACCTGATAAATTGGCATTCGACCAAAAGACCAGCGTATCATAAATATATTTAAGGCTCGGGCAGTTTCTAAACATGTTTTGCCCGTTTGAAATGCTCACTATCGGGTTGTTGCCGGCAGTGATGAATTTGACAGCTACTAGGTTGGGGCAACTTAAAAAAGCCTCGATATAACCTGTCACCTCAAAGCTGTTGGTTCTTATCGGGAGCAGAGTCCTGTCTTTTATACCGCTAAACATACCCCTTCGGTCAGTAAATAAATGTTTGCACAAGGGATATGACGCATATACCCCTATCGCCTCGTCATACGTCAAATCATTCAGTCCATTCAGCCCGTACGTCACGCCGCTCACGATTACCGTGCCGCCAGCCGCAGTCCATTGGTCGTCGAAGAGCTTGAACTTCGCCTCGTCGACTGCCTCTTCCACATTCTCCCCCGTGGAAGTATGTACAAGTGATGCGAGTGTTCGGGGGTATAATTCCTCGCCCGTGCCTCTTTCCTTTAATATAGTAGGTTTTGCCATATCTTATGTGGTTGCAAAGGTTATGTTCTTGGCCGCAGCGTCTATCAGCACCTGGTGCCACTCGGTGTTGGCCTCGTCGGTGATTTTCGCGTAAACGTCGGGGTGAACGGTGACGGTGATGGCGGCGGTGTTGGCGGCATGGGCCACGAGGTACGCCGCCGAGTCGAGGGTGAGAAGTGGGGACTGCTGCAACCAAAAGTCACAGCCAAGCCTCGACACTCTCACCGACGCCAGCATGTAGCATTGCCCGAAAGTGTTTGCGTAGCTCTTCGAGTGGACATACCGCATATCCATGACGCCGTATATCGTTTCGAGCTTACTGCACGTGGCGAACATGTTTGTAATATTGTTGGGCATCACCGTCGCCCCGTTGAACGAGTACAGCGTCAATACCCTGACGTGGCCACACGCGCTCCATGTGCCGGACATACTTTGTATACCGTTGGCGAAAAACGGGAACAGCGTCGGCACATCGGAGGGCATCCTGCCGCCGTAGTGGAAAATGGCCTCGGCTTTCACCTCGCCAGGCTTCGACCACGCCATGACTTTCAGCGCCGTTTCATATCCGAACACCAGCCCGTTGAGGCCGTACTGCGAGCCGTCCGGCAATGTGGCCGCCACGTCGGCCTCATAGGTCGGCATCAGCGGGAACATGGCCAGTGTCGCAAGCCAGAGGTCTCTGAACAAGTCCTTCTTCAGTTCCTCCCTCGTATAGGTGTTTATGTCGGGGAAGTTGCCGGGCGTCAGCGGCTCCTCGGCAATGATGTTGCTCAACTCCGAGCGGTCGGCCTTGGAGTCTATCTCGTCCTGCCACGCGGCAAACTCCTCGGCGCGTTTTGACTCGGCCGACACGCGCTCGGCCTCGTTTTCTTCTCGTTCGGCCTCGGCCCCTTCGCGCTGCACCTCTTGGCTTTGGCGCGTGGCCTCGTCGGCCTGACGTGTCGTCTCGGCAGCGACACGCGACTTCTCGTTGGCGACGCGCCCTGCCTCTGCCGTCTCTACCGACCTTTCCAACTCCGCCACCGAGGCAGCAGCGTCGGTCGCCGGCTTCCCCAGCTCGGCCTTCTCCGCGTCGGTCAAGTCCCCGTACTTGAACTTGATGTACGGCACGAGCACCTCTACGTCGGCAGTCGTGGGGCAGTCGCCCTCGCCGTCGACGAGCGTTATGCCGAGGTCGGCCTTGCGGTAGATGTCCTGTATGCCGTCGGGGTAGATGCCGTTGGGCAGCGCGAAGTGGGGCTCCCACTTCAACGTGCCGATGCCCATGCGGTGGTTGTCGAACACGAAGTGTATGCCGCCGTCTTCGGTCGCGAAGCAGTTGGTGTACGTGCCGCCGTTGCGCGAGGCTGTGTGGCACCGGGCCTTGCCCGAGGTCCAGAACACCACCTCGAAGTCGCAGTCGGGCCACGGCACGAACTTGTCGGGGTCCTTGCAGTCCCTCAGCCGCAGCACCGCGTCGAAGTCGCTCTTGTAGTTTATCTTTCTCATATCCTATGTCTTTAAACTCTAAATCTTAAACCCTAAACTCCCGGCTCTGACCCCTACAGCACCCTAATCTCTATCCAAAAACTTGTCAGCGAGGACATCGTCACCGTTAATGCCTGCATGTACTTCACGTCGTATGCCACGGCCACGGGCGTGGTGCCCACAGGCGTCACCGTCACGTCGAGGCCGTCGGCGCCCAGCTTGCCGCCGAGGGTGTTCACCCACGCCGTGGGGAATGTCAGCGTCACCGTGCTGCCGCTCACCGTGATTGCCGGTGTCGGCGACGAGGGGTTGGTGTTGCCCCAGGTGTAGCCGTTGCCGCTGCGGTTGGCCCTGCCACGGAATATCATCTTGGGCTGCGTTGTCCACTGGCCGTTGACGTAGCACTGCACGCCCCACGGCACGAGCCTGATGCCGTGGTCGGGGACGCGCGCCTCGAAGAAGAGGCCGTTGTCGTTGCGCCACGCCGACACGTACTCGTCGGCCTTGCTGCCAAGGCAGAAGCCGTTGGCGAAGTAGCGCGACACGTAGAACTCGCTGCGCGTCGTCGCCGCGAAGCCGTTCCACGACAGCGTCGTGGTGGCGTAGCTCGTGCCGCCGCGCGTCATCCTCGCGTACAGCCTGTAATACCCGGTCCTTGGTATCGGGAAGCTGCGCGAGGCAAGGCTCATGTTGTCGCTCTCCACGGCGCCGCGCGGCGCGTTGAGGAGCATCATGTCGAGGTCGGACTCGTAGATGACGTAGGTGCACGCAGCGTCGCTGTAGCCCCGGAGCACCAGCTTCACGAGCGTGCTGTTGACGAAGCCATCGTTGTCGTCCACGTTCTGCGAGACGAGCTGGCAGTAGAGGATGCCGCCCGTGAACGTCAGCGTCGCCGCCTTGTCCTCGCGCCACGCGGCGCACAGCGGTATGTTCCTCAGCATCCAGTTGCCGCTCTCGCTGCCGTTGGCAACGAAGCTGACCGTCTTCGCCGCAGCCGTGCCGCTGTACACGTCCGAGGGGCCGTCCGGGTACTCGTCGGCGGTGAGCGATATGCACTCGCCGCCGTCGTCGCGCAGCAGGCGTATGCCCAGCTCGTCCATCACCGCGTACTTGCCCACGGTCATGCGCCTGTCGTCGAACTTGACAGTGTTCTTGCAGAAGTATGCCGTGCCGTCCTGGCGTATGGCCGCAGTCGCCCCCTCGCCGGGGTAGTCCGCAGCGTCCTTGCAGCCGCCCCCGGCCCAGTACGAGATGCCGCCGCCCCTCTCGCCTGCCGAGTAGATGCCGCTCAGCCCCGACATGACCTTGAACGCATCTTCCTCGGTGTAGCCCAGCCGTATCAGCGACGACAGTATCATGCCGCCCTCTATGGTGGTGTTCTCGCGCAGCGCCTCGGCGATGTAGTCGAGGTCGTGGATGTGCGGCTTGTAGGCCGTGGCCACGTTGCCCCTCTCCAGCTGGAGGTCGCCAATCTCCGCCCACCACCCCTCGGGCGTGTCGGCCGACGGCGACAGGTAGAAGACCACCGCCAGCGGCTGGGTGCGGTAGAACTCCGCGTTGGCCGTCGTGCCGTCGGTGAGCGCGGTGCCGTCGGGGGTCTTGAAGGTGAGCCTGTCGCGGTGCCACGCGCCGTCGTGCACGTGGTAGCGCCACCCCGAGCTCCTGAGCTGCACGCTGTTGAAGTTGTCGCGGTTGATGCCCGTGGTGTAGTGGCCCCCGGCGAGGTTGCCGCGTATGCGGTAGCTCAGCGTGTACTCCGTGCCCGGCTCCAGCACCCCCGGGTCGATGTGGAACAGTGCCTGCCACGTGGTGTTTGCAGGGTCGTAGCTGCCCTCGCTCTCGTGCGTTATCCTCACGCCCTTTCCGTCGCCGCCCACGGCCAGGTTCATCTTGCCGGGCTTGGCCACTCCCCCCTTGTACGACTCGGCCTTCCAGTTGCGCACGCCGTGGTTGGTGCCCGGCAGCATGTTGCCGCCGCCGATTTCCATGCCGCTGGCGTCGGCGAGCACCGGCACGGTCGTGCGGTACAGCACGGCCCCGGCGGTGTCGCGGAGCTCGGCCACCACCGCCGTCGTGCCTGCCGTCAGCTGCACGGCCACCTGCGCCGTGGGCGCGTAGCCGAAGGTGCCGTCATGCCCCTCGCGCTTGAAGTATATGAAGTACCTGTTGCTCGACACCCTCGGGCCGTCGCCCGTGGTGGCGTACTGCGAGATTGTCACCGACGTGGGGGTCACCGTGCCGTCGAAGTTGCGCCTCGCCACCTGCGGCACGGCCTCGAGCGAGTACGTCACCGCAGCCGCGCCCGGCGCGCCGTCGGCACCGTCGGCGCCCGGCTTCACTTTGTAGGCCGTCAGTTTCATCGACAGCGTGTAGCCGTCGACCGTGGCAGTCACCACAACCGATGCCTCGTCGGCGGTCATGGCCGAGAGCGTCACCGCGCCCGATGCCGACACCGTGGCGAAGATGCCGGTGGCAGACTGCACGGCGTACGTCACGCCGCTCGTCAGCAGCTCCATGCCCCGGTAGACGTGCACGTGCGGCACCGGGTAGGCACCCGTCACCGCCCCCGCCGCGTCGCACCCCACCGGCGACACCTCGCCCTCGGCCACGACGCGGTACACGCCCACCGACTGCCGCAGCCCCTCCACCTTGTCCCCGATGAAGGTGTCGATGTCCTTGCCGCCTATGGTCGATGTAACGGATATTTTGCCGTTGACGGTCAGCACTCCGTCCTTGTAGTCGAGGTATTGCTGCGCGCCCGAGGCCCCGAGGCGGAAGTACACCTTGTGCGTGTCGGGGTCTTGGCCGAACGAAATCACGGACTTTCCCGACAGCGAGAAGCTGTTGATGCCCGAGTACATGTGTATGCTCGGCGCGTCGGCGTCGACGGTCGAGAACACCATGGCGGTCTGCCTCTCGGGGCGGTCGGGCCACTGCGGCAGTCCCCGGTAGCCGAGCTGGCAGATGTGGTCGCCGGGCTGCGGTATGTCGCTGCCGCTCTCGCGGTCGTTCTTCGACAGGTCTATGTAGCCGTAGTGGTTGCCGCTTTCGTCGGTGTATGCGTCGTTGCTGACGGCCAGCACGAGCCGCCAGTAGCGGTGGTTGCTCACCTTGTTGGCGGTGCCTGTCTTGGCGTTGAACATCTGGGCTGTTGCCTGGTCCCCGGCCATCATCCTGGTCTCGGTCTTCTCGCCGTCCTGCTCGGAGAGGAAGTAGCAGCGGTATGCCTCTTTGGCCTGTCCGTTGACCGCCACGAGCGTCTCCTCGACCCTTGTGCAGACTATACCGCCGCCGGGGGTGACGTACTGCTTGCCGGCGAGAACGTCGGCATTTATCACCGTCAGCGACTCGAAGAAGGCACGGACGCGCACATAGAGCCTCGCCACCTCGGCGAAGGAGTCGCCGCCGCCGTCGATGCCGATGATGCCGCCCGACGAGCCGGCCTCGTACCTGCCAACCTCGAAAGCCTTGGAGCTGCCCACCTTGTGCTGCGTGTAGTCGTCCTTGAGCTTGGAGAGGAACTGGTCGCGCACGGGGCTATCGGAGTCTAGGTCGTGGGCCGATTGAGCGTGAGTAGCCTTGCTTGCGCTGTCTGCCGCCTTGGCGTGCGCAGCCTCGTTTGCCTCGCCTGCCCTGTCGGCATATATAGCCAAATCCGCACGCGCCGCGTGCGCGGCTTCCTTGACCACGCCGCCAGGGGTATAGCCGTTACCGTTGGTGGCTATACCTTTGTCGCTCGACAGGCCTTTGCCCTTGGGCTTCTTAATCAGTTTTACGTTAATCATTCCAAATCTCCTTTATCGCTAACTGGGCGTAACCCTCGATTAGATTACGGCTGATGCCTTGTACATAGAATTTTTTATCGGCCATTGCAGGGTGCCTGTAATGGTTGAACAGCCCGATGATGCCCGCTCGGTCGTCGAGCTTCTGCATCATCTGTATTCGGGGCTTGTGATACTCGGTGTAATAGCTATCGACATAAAGCTGTTCGGGTTTTGCCTGTTGCTGCTTGGTATGGTCATATATTGACAATAGACCGTACCCGGTAGACAGGTCCAAGGGCGTGGAGAGTTTAACAGTGTCGGTCACGCCTAACTGCTGGCACTCGGCCAGTGTCAGTGCGCTGTTAATCTCAAACTCTATGTCGTCCTTGCGGTTTACAAATTTTTCGCGCGTGTCGCTCATGTAGACAATGTCATTGTCCCCTGTATTATTTATCAGCCCGTTGTCGCTATATATTTTAACTTCAAAAGATTTCAAAAAATAGGTATAGGCGGTTGATGCGCCCAAACGAAAGATAATCGCTACTTTTGTAGCATGATACAACGAGAAATATTTA
>VSPF01000149.1 GCA_009775195.1 Muribaculaceae bacterium | reverse complement strand
GCATAATGTGATGAATGGAAAGGGAGGTACTCGTGAGAGCACCTCTTTTTCTTTTTTACTCACGGTTACCGACGATGCCGAGGGATATGTGCCGTTCTCTACCGGTTTCCAGACTTCTGTCCTCGACAACGACTATGTCGGCGACTGGACGATGTACGACGGTGACGGCGAAGGCTCGAACGGTCTTGCCGGCTTCCCCCACGACAATATCGCTGTCGGCAGCGAACTGAGCTTCATAATCTTCAACCCTGCCGAGATGGGCATCGTGGCCAGCGGTTGGCAGCCCAGGAGCGGCAAGCAGGCTTTTGTATGTCTCGTCGCTACCGAACAGGCCAACGATGACTGGATGATTTCGCCTCTCCTTTCGGGCAATGCACAGACTGTAAGTTTCTACGCCAAGTCTGTCGGCGAGGAGTATAGCGAACAGTTCGAGTTCTTGTATTCGAGCGAGGGTAACGGTGTCAGGAATTTTGTCAAGCTGCAGAGCGTAGAGAAAGTTCCGGCACAGTGGACCGAATATCGCTTCGACCTCCCCACCGGTGCGCGTTACTTCGCTATCCGCTGCACGTCTAACCGACAGTTCGCTCTCTTTGTCGACGATATCACCTTCGAGCGTGCAAATCCCACTGCCGGTCTCAGCGTAAGCGGATATAATATCTATCGCGATGGTGTGAAACTCAACACTGCGCCTGTTGCCGACAATTCGTATACCGATACCGACGACGATGCCCACACCTATGTGGTTACCACGGTCTACAACCGTGGAGAGTCGGCTGCTTCTAACGAGGCTGCTGTCGATACCATGTCGTCGGTTGATGATTTGTATTCGGGTGCTGTCACCATCACTTCCGACCACGGGCATATCATTGTCAAGGGTGCCGAGGGTGAGCTGGTAGAAGTATTCGCAACCGACGGCAAGGCTGTTGCCCGAGTAGTCGGTTCTCATACGACCGTTATCGATGTGGCACCGGGCATCTACGTTGTCCGCGCCGCCGAAATGTCGGCCCTTATTCATTTAATTTATAAAATACTCGCTAAATAAGTACCGGCCGTGCCCACCTGGCACCGCCCTGTCTCTTTATTTGTGATGAAGTTATTATGGCTGAGTGGTTGATTTTATGTCCTTAAAAGATTCTGCGTTCAAAGCGATGGTGTTATTTTATTTTTCCTTGCGTTTCATCAGTCGTTCGACAATTAATTTGCGGGTATTGGAGTCGAAAGTGCGTTTGTCGTAATCCTCGCGAGGCCATACAGTGTAGAACCACAGGCCGGTGCCGGCTTGTTGCCCCCTGACAGCCAACCAGTCATCGTAGACGCCGTCGACATAGAATTTTACTGTGCCCCACAGGGCTATCGGCGATTTTTGAGCCCACAAGTTTAATTGTTTGATGGTGAAGAGCCTGTCGGGGTTGCGGTCCCAGTCGCGATGGAGCACCCACCGGGTAGTCTCGTCGTTGTCAGGGTGGTCGATGGGTTGGCCACCCCGGTGTGTCGATACTTTTTTCAACGAACGGGTTCCGAACGTGAGGGTCAAATCACAGTTCTCGCTGTCATAATTTACTTTGGTAGGGTAGTTGTGTGAGGCACTAAATTCAATAATGAAACCACCGGTATCGTCGCTGACACCAAATTTTTTACCGCCACGGTTTATAGTTGTCGCGTCGTACCGCCTTACAGGAGCCTGTATACTCCCCGCTACCTCAAATTCGGTCGTGCTACCGGCCGGGCTGGTTTTCAATAAGGTGTAGACTTGGGTGATTTGGGGGTCGAATAGGGCGTCGCGAGCCGGAAGATGACCGTAGACAGGGTACGACAAGCGTTGTCCGGGGTGTTCTTTTTCCCATTTCTTGTTGGGGTCGGTGAGGTAGTTCCATATATGGTCGAGATACCACGAGCCTTCTAACTTTTCAGGAAGGGCCATACGGCGGAGAGATTCGTTGTGACCGAAGAACACGCTGTATTCATAATTGGGGCCAACCATGCCGTAGAGGGGCTGGTAGTTGCCTTCGGCAGTTTTGCGTGCAAGACCGCGAAATTTGCGCCCTGTGTTGTCGTCCTGAAGCTTGACAAGCACCATGTAGTTGAGCGCGGTGTCCCATAGTGTCCCGTCAAGTGAGTGGTCATATGGTTTGCTGCGAGGTATCAGGTCTTCATCCTCTTCGAGGTAGAGCAGGTGTATGCCGTTGGGAAGTGTTACGTCGCACTCGTACTGTGGCAGATAGAAGTCGTCGTCGTTGAGGAACATTTGTTCTTGCGTTTGAGCCGAAACAGTGGCTATAGCTGCCGCAACGGCAAGTAATAGGGCATTGAGTTTTTTGAACATAGCTAAATGGTTATATAAGTGCTTTGTATATGCAAAGAATGGCGGCAAGCGTAAGCTTGTCGTGATACTATTGGTAAAGACTTTAGAAAAAGATATTATCATCAGATTGCAGCATTCTAACCTGGCTGAAAGCCTGGTGCGATTCATGCTTACAATCGGGATGTAAGGTATAGACTGTTTACCGCGAGGGAAGGAGTGAAGAGCCGATCCATTATTTTCAGCCGTGGGCCGAATTGCCAAGATAATGTAGTCACTCCATGAGCCGTGGCTCATTTTGCACTGCAAAGTTAAGACAAAACATCGGCTTTTACAAACTGGCCGGTAATATTTGCAATAAAATTTCGCTTTTTATTTTACTTGAAAAACTCCTTCTTGTCGGTGATTACTTCGATGCCAAATTTTTCTATCACGTCGGTGGTTAGTGGAATCATCAGGCTGAAATTGTTGAAACACAAGATTCCTTCCGGGCGTCTCGATGTGCGGTAGATGGTAATCTGGTTGCTTAAGTCGGTGTTGAGCACGGCCTCGGCAAATCGGCGGTGTAGGTCGGGCTTCTTCTCGTCTATGTCGATAAACCGTGGTATGATATACAGTGGGTGCGTCTCTGATACGACGAGGTCTCTCAGACTACGGCCCGGCTCGGCCTTGCTATAGCTTGGTTCGTACCAGAAACGGCCGCCATCGCCCTCGTAACTTTTGAGTATAAATTTTTCGGGCCGTGGCAGGTCGGATATATACAGGTAGTCGTTGTCGGTTGCCACGAGCGAGTCGAGCGAGTCGGTGAGGAACGGGGCGGTGTTGCAGAAGAGGAGCGAGTGAGGCGATGCCGGGTTGTAGATATCAATAACCGCCTGTTTGAAATGGCGGTAACGGGCCCCACCCTTCGATAATCTTTTGAACGAACGCCAGTCGAACCACCATGGCGTGCTACCAGTCTCTGCCTCGAACTCTATCTCGCCGAAACTGCCGTAGTCGTCGGCCTCGCCGAGATGGTATGTGGCGAAGACAATCTCGTCGGGCTGCATCAACTCGCCGCTGTTTATGATTTGTTCGTTACCCTTGGCGGTGACGAAGATGCAATTGTCGCCTATTTCATCGTCGTTTTTCGGTCGGAAGAAAGTGAACTCGTATGGAGTCAGTTGCCAGCCCGCCCCTGCCTTGTGATAGCAGAAGGCCATGAATTTGTTTTCGGGGAAAATCCAGAAGCGGCTCTTGCCCCGGTCGGCATCGTCGACCCATATGCCGGGCATCGAATAGCCGGTAATCTCGGTGTTGGTATCGGCCGTCTTTTGTGGCGAGGAGACTGCTATACAGGCATCCTCGATGCGGTTGAGCAATTCCCAAACCCTCGCAATCGAATAGTCTTCAAAGTTACCGGCAACCATTTGGCGCAGTTGTTCGAGCGATATGTCGAAGACTGCCGGTTTGGGCAACACTCCCATCTGGGGCGTGTCGTCGCGCAGTTGTGTCACTAAAGCCGTCATGGTATCGCACGACTTCGCAGCTTCTTCGGTAGATATGTCGTGGCTTCGTGCGCTCGACAGACTGTAAGGCTTTATCACACCGAAGGTTATGAGCAATACGAATACCAAATCGTAGGCCCTGCCGCCCTCAATGCCGTCAGGGTAAAATGCTTCGAATAATTTTGCGTCGCATCTCTTTGGACTAAAGCGAGATTCCTCGTCGAGAGTCATTCGCTTACCGGCTGTCGATGTCTTGCGGAACAGCCACCGGCAGAACTTCTTGCGCGACGCCAGTTGCCGTCGCTCCATCCAGTCAAAATCCTTGCCGGCACACACTTCGGACGCCTCGATATAAGCCGCAACCATGGCATAGAGGTTCTCGCCGCATTGTTGGCGACATTCGCGGTTGAGAATGTCGTAATATCGCGACAAGGCAGCTTCGTCGTCGCGGCTATCGCGTATCGATTCGAATGAAACGCCGACCAGTTGGCGGTACTCGGCCTCGGTGCGGAAGAGAAGGCGCGAACGGTATGCCGATTTTATTACCTCGTAAATGTCTAAATCCATGCAAAGTCGCTCTAACGGTGGGAAAAATCCCCCTTAGTCTCAAGTTTTTGAAAAATAGCCAGTCAGGCTCGAAAATAAATTTGACCGAATGTCGGCAATGATTTAAATTTGCAGCACAAAAGTAGCAAAAAACACTGAAAAGTCTGAAGAAAAGTTGCCGGATATGGTGCTTACTTCACTTAAAAGTCGTAAATTTGCCAGTGACTGTGAGTCATACCGCCTGCGGGCGGCGACAGGGCAGAGGCCCGACCGGATTTCGCAGTCACGCCAAAGGCAATTTGCCAGTCGTTCGGTATATCAAAATCGCCAAAATATGATATTTCCGCTGGACGAACGGTGAAGGATGCCCATCTCCGGCAGCGCTTCTGACGAAGACGCTAACCATGCGTCATACTCATATCCGCACCGGACGTGGGGTGACGTATTCTTCAAGTTCGAGCGGAAAAGGTGTTTGGCGATACCTGATATACAAGGACGTGGAGCAAACCAGCCTCACGTCTTTGGCGTATTTAAAACGAACATGTCAGTCAGTAATGCGACTGATAATACACCCTAAATTTATTTATTATGATACGATGCCCGAAACCAGGAGAAGCCAATCCTCATGATTGGCTCACCAAAGGTCCAAAATCAAAGGGACTTGGATTAATAGAAACTATTATACGAATATTGACCGGAAATAAATAATGGGATTTTTAAAAAAAGTCGCGGATAACCCTAAGTGGTACACGGATTTATTGCTGAAAAAACGTAGGCAGAATTGCTCGGACCACCAATATCTTACACGTAATGGTGTAGGAGAAAAGCTCTTTGGGACTCTTCTGAAAATTGTCGGTAACGGCTACAAAGGGAAACGATAATATTGGAAGTCACTTTTTCCTGCAAGGTCTCAGTTATGCTGTTTCAAGACTTTTGGGGGAATACGCAAGGAGCATGGGATTCAGGCCGTAGACTTTGTCTCGGTTGACAGCCTTATATACGCTGTCAACCGAGACCTGGTATGGTTGAAATCCTACCACGTTGTCTATTTCTTCAAAAAAACTTGATATGTTCATTAGCTTTTCTTAAGTCCTTAATTGCTTATGATATCAAAAGACGCTATAGATAAGGGATTTAAAAGAATTCTTTCTCAGCATCAAAACACTTTGGAAGCCATTAAAAGTTTAGACTTTAAGCATCAGACTTTGCAGATGATACGACAATCGTTTGCAGATGAGTTATGTGCTTTAATTACTAACATCAGCGAGGATTATAAAATCGTTCACGATGAAATAGTTTGGGACCATTTAGTTATAGGCATGTTTGGCGAAACTAATGCTGGCAAGAGCACGATAATCGAAACGCTACGGTTACGCTATGGCGCGGACATAAATAAAGATTGGATACATGGAGAAATTGTAGGAACAGGAGAAGCTGATTATACTAAGGATGCTGCCGAATATGAGCTTAGTATAAACGGTAAAAGAGTTACTTTAATCGATATCCCAGGCATCGAAGGAAACGAGGTTAAGTATAAACATATTATATCAAAGGCATTGCGAAAGGCTCATATTGTCTTTTACGTTCACAAACATAATACTCGACCGGATGTTATGATAGCCGGGCGCATCAAAGAATATTTGACAGATTGGGCCCGAGTATGTTCCATATATAACGTTACTGGTGCAATTGGTAATTATAGATACCCCACTCAACGTGTCGCATTGCTGACATACGCAGTAAAAGAACAGTCTGCTAATATTCAACAGGCACTGGGAGAAATCCTCGGTAATCTTTATTATGACAACATAACTCTACAAGCTCAAATTGCATTATGTTCATCGAGCAATTTTGAGTCTAACGAGCGTCTTGCAAAGCAAGCAGAAAAGTTACATACATTTTTTTGAGAGTGGCGAGTCTGCATATCAGTTTAGCAATTTTACTTCATTAGTGCAAGTTCTTGAAAAGTTGACCTTGTCTTATTCAGATGTAATATTAGACTCTCAAAAACAAAAATTGACTGCTCTAAAAAAAAGGTCTAAACAAAAACTAATGGCATTTGGAAATAGTCATAAGGAGCAGTTATGTCAACTTGAAGAACGGCTTTATTCGATGAAATCAGATGTAAGAAGGCAAATATCTTCTACGAAATCGATACTCTCAAGGGCATGTGAACAAACGGTAAACTCACTTTTTAGAGGCACACTCAATAATATTAATGAGAGTATTTGCAATATAAAGGAACATGATTTGTTAAAAGATGAAATAAAATCATGCTTGTGCAGTCTTGAAAGGAGATTGAGAGTTGATATAAAGAATTGTATAGATAATACAATACAGCCTATGATAACAAAAATAGGTCACCGCCTCTCTGAAATTCCAAGAGTTTTGATAGCTTTACCCAATTTTGATTTCGATTTAAGTTTTATTCTTGAATTTGATGATGAAGCAGTCTTAGAG
>VSPF01000148.1 GCA_009775195.1 Muribaculaceae bacterium | reverse complement strand
TACGCCTTGCCGGGTGGCGCATCTGCGCCGTGCCCGATGCAACGGTCTACCACCTGGGAGGCGGGTCGCTGCCGGCAGAGAACCCACGCAAGACATATCTCAACTTCCGCAACAACCTGCTCATGCTGCATAAAAACCTGCCCGACGGCATACGTGGCAAAATATTGCTTCGCCGCCGCCTGCTCGACACCGTGGCATGGGCCAAATATGTCGCCACCCTCGACTGGAGCAACGCCGCCGCCATCGTGCGCGCCCACCGCGACTTCTCCCGTATGCGCACCAAGTATACCGCGCACCCGTCGGCCAACCTGCTCGGCACCGACAATTGCAGCCGCCGCAACATACTTGCCCAGTATTATCTGATGGGCCGCAAAACCTTCGACAAACTGAATCAGGTGTAAGCACAAACATACTTTTAGCTAAATTAGTAAACTTTAACGCAAAATTGAGGTTTAGCGGAGAAAAAGGCTTAAGAGAGGCTAAAGCTGCAAAAAAACACGTCAAAATATTTTGCAAATTAAAAACAACTTGTTAATTTTGCGATAACCTTTACAAAGGCAACGAGAATATTAACATACCTAAATCAAACCAAGAACTAACATAAAGCCCAAGTCCGGGGCTAAATCAAGGATACCATGGAGCGCCCAGGCGCACCTCACACCCGAGGACAAAACAATCAATCATTAACTAATAATTAATTATTTTCAGTACACTTTAATCAAATTATGGAAGCTCAAAAGCCCACCGCTCAACCCAAAAAGAGCGCTAAAAAGAACGCTCCCGGCATCAAAAACGCCGCATGGGTAATTGTGATTTGCGCCTGCATCGCTATCTGCCTCTTCATCTTCTGGTTCGGCAACGACATGCACTTCGACGAAGACGGTCATCCTCAAAACCTCTGGGGCACCGTTTACAAAGGCGGTTTCATCGTGCCTGTACTCCAGACCCTCTTCCTCACCGTTATCGTACTTGCCGTAGAACGCTACATCGCCCTCTCGGCAGCCAAAGGTAAAGGCAACATCGCCAAGTTCGTTGCTGGTGTAAAAGCCTGCCTCGAGAAAAAAGACATCGCCGGTGCCCGCGCCCTCTGCGCAAAACAGCAGGGTTCTGTAGCAGCTGTTGTTGACTCGGCCCTCGTACGCTACGCTGAAATGGACCAGAACACCGTCCTGACCAAAGAGCAGAAAATCGCCACCCTTCAGAAACAGGTAGAAGAAGCTACTGCACTTGAGATGCCTACCCTCCAGCAGAACCTGCCCATCATCGCTACCATGACCACCCTCGGTACCCTCGTTGGTCTTCTCGGTACTGTGCTCGGTATGATTAAGTCATTCCAGGCTCTTTCTCAATCAGGTGCTCCTGACTCGACCGAACTGTCGACCGGTATTTCGGAGGCACTTATCAACACCGCCTTCGGTATCGCAACCGGTGCTTTCGCTGTAATCTTCTACAACTACTACACCAACAAAATCGATAACCTCACCTACGCTATCGACGAGATTGGTTTCTCAATCGTGCAGACATTTGCAGCTACTCACTAATCCCTGTTTACCCTGAAGTTTTAAAAACAATTTAAGTAAAAGGTAAATATGGGAAAAGTAAAAATCAAAAAGAAAAGTACTCTCATCGATATGACCGCGATGAGTGACGTGACTGTTCTTTTGCTTACTTTCTTCATGTTGACTTCTACCTTCCTGCAGAAGGAACCCACCATCGTCTACACCCCGTCTTCAGTATCAGAAGAGAAAGTGCCGATGAACAACCTGGTGACCGTCCTTGTATCGTCGGCCGACAAATCCGGCAAGATGGACGACCCCACCATCGCAGAAGGTAAACTCTTCATCTCGTTTACCGGCGACGCAGACTCGACCCTGTCAAGCGAAAAAATTCGCGGCATGATGCTCGACGAAGCCGTAGCCATCTACAACGAACAGCACAAGAATAATCGCATCGCCCTGAACGACCAACAGAAGGCCGAATTCCGCTCTACCAACATGATTGGTGTTCCGTTCGCAGTCCTTCCCCAGGTTCTTTCGATGAGTGTAACCGAGCGCGACAAGTTCCTCGGCGATATGACCAACCCCAACGTTGGTATACCAATCGACGGCAACAAAAACCGCGACGGACGCCTCAACGACTTCCAGGTATGGCTCAAAGCCATCTACAATGTCGCACAGCGCATCAATAACGAGCAGACCGAAGGCCTCACAGCCGAAGAGAAATCGCAACTCTCAAACCTTTACACCGCACTTATGCGTAAAGGCCAGGGTATTGCAATCAAGGCCGACAAGGACACCCCCTTCACCACGGTACAGCTCGTGTTCGACAACCTCCAGACCATGAAGCTCAACAAGTTTAGCCTCATGACTGCCCTCAAATCAGAAAACGAACCCACTCAATAAGTAAAGACCAATGGCACAAATAGATACATCAGGCGGCGGCAAAAAGAAAAAAGGCGCCCAGAAAAAGATGGCTATCCATGTGGACTTTACTCCCATGGTGGACATGAACATGCTTCTGATTACCTTCTTCATGCTTTGTACTACGATGATTAAGTCGCAGACCCTCCAGATTGTACTCCCTACCAACGAGGATGTCAAGAAGGAGCAGCAGAGCCAGGCCAAGCAATCTGAAGCTATCACACTGATTCTCGATACCGAGTATAATGGTGACAAACCCGCCGTAAACGCCGAAACCGGCAAGACCATACATAATATCTATTATTATGAAGGTATCGCCGACACGACGTTCTCGACACCGAAATACCTGCAGAAAGAGCAGTTTATCGGCAACGTCAACCACGAAGCCCAGGGTATCCGCAAAATCCTGCTCAACAAGAACAAGCAGGTTATGGAAGAATATGCCAAACTCAAAGACCAGTGGAAGAACAAGGAGATTACCAAGGAAGAGTTTGACCAGTTGGCAAAGAAAAACGCAGCCGACTCACTCAAGACCCGTCCTGTAGTAGTAATCAAGCCCGGTCCTAACACTACCTATGAAGGCCTTATCAATGCTATCGACGAAATGAACATCAACCAGATTTCACGTTACAGCATCGAGCTTCCGACCCACACCGACACCCTGCTCCTGCGTCACCTCGAGCAGACTACCGGTCAGACTATCATCCGTCCCACAATCCGCGCTGCCAAAGCTACCGCCGCTGCACCTGCAGCAGAGAGCGAGGCATCTGCATCTAACCAATAATGAGTTATGGCAAAAGACGTAGACCTTACCTCAAGAGAGTGGCGCGACATTGTATTTGAAGGCAAAAACAAAGACTTTGGCGCATACAAACTGCGCGAAAGTTCTCCCGCCCGCCACACCAAGGCTATCGTTTGGGTAGTCATCAGTGTTGCTATCATCCTTGTTCTCCTTATCCTCTCGGTATCGGGCGTGTTCTCGAAACCCGAAGAAGAGCAAATCACAACAGCCACCGTACAGGAAATCGCTGCTGTAGAAGCTGAGGAAGAGGAAATAGAAGAGGAAGAAGAGCAGTTCCAGATGCCCGAACCCGAAGAGGTAGTCGCCCCCGAAGAAGTTGCCAACCAGCAACGTGTGACCGACCTTCTTATCGTTGAAGACGACAAGCTCGAAGACGACAAGCAGGTTAAGAACCAGGAAGACGTGCTCGAAAACGAAGCACAGGCTGGTGCCCTCGATATCACCGAAGGTACTAACGACCTTAACAAGATGACCATCAAGGAAGAGGTTATCGCCGCACCCAAGGTCGAGGAAGAACAGCCTATGAACATCGCAATGGTAGAGCAGAAACCCGAATTCAACGGTGGTGAAGCCGCCATGTACAAATGGCTCAGCGAAAACATCGTTTACCCCTCGGCTGCCTCGGAAGAAGGCGTACAAGGCCGCGTGGTTGTAGAGTTCGTGGTTGGTAAAGACGGTTCGATTACAAATGTGCGCGTCCTGCGCCCGCGTCACCCCGCCCTCGACAAAGAGGCCGTGCGTGTGGTCAAGGCGATGCCCAAGTGGATTCCCGGCCGTAACAATGGTCAGCCTGTAAAGGTTACCTATACCCTCCCTGTGACTTTCAAACTCCAGTAGAATTCGCTTTTGAATTCCATACCCCCAAATTGCCCGGTGCCTTATCGCACCGGGCTTTTTTCAACTTCAACCAATAATACAAAATGCTGACACTAATCGCCGAATCAAAAACTATGACCCTGTGCGACACGCCCATAAGCCCTGACACATACGCCGCACACTGCCCCACCCTCGAAGCCTATGCCGACAACATCATGGCATCGCTTGGCGACATGTCGGCTGCCGAACTTGCGACTGCTGTCAAGATTAGCCAGACCATGGCGAGGCGACTCGTAGAAATGGTCTATGACTTCGGCAACAAGACAAGCGGTGCTGCCGCAATTGAGGCATTTACAGGCGTGGTATTTCGCGCATTGTCATACAAGACTCTCGACAGTTCTGCGCAACGACATATCTGCGGCAACGTGCGCATCATCTCGTCGCTCTACGGCTGGCTCAGGCCCGACGACATCGTAAAGGCGTACCGCCTCGACTTCTCTACGCCGTTGGCACCACCCGACAACAAGACATTCAAATCATACTGGCGACCATACGTCACAGGGTGCCTGCTGCGATATATCGAGCAATACGACTGTCATGAAGTGTTAGACCTCCTGCCGGCAGAGGCAGCGCAGTGCATCGACTGGCGGCAAGTGAGGCAGAAGGCGTCGGTATACAAGGTCGAATTTCGCGAACTCACCGACGGCTCGAACACCCGCACACCCAATGCCGGGCGTCTCAAGACCCTTCGCGGCGAACTCCTGCGCCAAATCGCCACCGAGGGCATCACCACGGCCAATGGCCTTCTCAACCTCACGGGCCAAAACTATATCTCCGAAGCCGAGCCATCACCCTCCGGCACGATAATTTTCACGACGACCGATTAAATAATAGGTGCGTGGTGTTACTATGGCATGTCACGGAGTGCCAAGCTCCTATAATGGCCTATTCTTTACTCAACTGAACTTTTGACTTTTGGATTCTTTTTATCGCACAAAAGTATATGGCTTGGGGATATTTGGTAATAATCTGCGACGAGGTGAAATTTTTTTTGTAAATTTGCAGTCATGATACTTACCACGTCACTGGCCACTTTTGGCCGTTATTGCTTGTTTATGAAGCGCGTCTTCACCATACCCGACCGGTGGTCGGAGTTTGGTCGGCGCACTATTGCCGAGGTGTCGAAACTCGGCATCGACTCCATACCCCTGGTGTTGATAATATCAGTATTTATCGGCGCCGTCATAGCCATACAGATGCAGCTCAACATCGCCTCGCCGCTAATACCGGCATATTCAGTCGGCCTGGCCACGCGCGATATCGTGCTGCTCGAGTTTTCGAACTCTATCCTATGCCTCATACTTGCCGGCAAGGTAGGCTCGAACATAGCCTCGGAAATCGGCACCATGCGTGTCACCGAGCAAATCGATGCCCTCGAAATAATGGGTATCAATTCGGCCAACTACCTGGTATTGCCCAAAATCATAGCATTTGTATGCTTTATGCCCGTATTGGTAATCCTGTGTATGGGCACCTCGCTCGTTGGCGGCTACGGCGTGGCCGTGTTTACCGACCTCATCACGGTGTCGAAATATGTCTACGGTCTCCAGGCCCTCTTCCAGGAGTGGTATGTATGGTATGCCCTGATTAAGTCGCTCTTCTTCGCCTTCATCATAGCGTCGACCTCGTCGTTCTACGGCTACTACGTGCACGGCGGCGCACTCGAGGTGGGCAAGGCAAGTACCGACAGCGTGGTATCGAGCAGCGTGTTCATACTCCTTTTCGACGTCATACTCACCAAACTGTTACTGCAATGATTGAAGTACGCCACCTTACCAAATCGTTCGACGACAAGACGGTGCTCCACGACGTCGATGCCACGTTCTATACCGGCAAGACCAACCTGATTATAGGCCAGAGCGGCTCGGGCAAGACCGTGCTGATGAAGAGCCTCGTCGGCCTGCTGCGGCCCGAGGAAGGCCAGATACTCTTCGACGGCCGCGACCTGCTCACGATGAAGCGCGACGAAATAGCCTCGCTGCGCAAAGAAATCGGCATGCTCTTCCAGGGGTCGGCACTCTTCGACAGCGAGACCGTGCTCGGCAACGTGCTCTTCCCCCTGAAGATGTTTACCGATATGAGCCGGGCCGAGCAGCGCGAGAGGGCGATGTTCTGCCTCGAGCGCGTCAACCTTGTCGGAGCCGAGAACAAATATCCCGCCGAGATTTCGGGCGGCATGCAGAAGCGTGTGGCCATAGCCCGTGCCATCGCGCTCAACCCGCGCTACCTCTTCTGCGACGAGCCCAACAGCGGCCTCGACCCCAAGACGAGCATACTGATTGACGAACTGCTGAGCGACATCACCCACGAGTACGGCATAACCACCGTAATCAACACCCACGACATGAACAGCGTGCTCGGCATAGGCGAGAACATCATCTTTATCAACAAGGGCTATCGCGAGTGGGTTGGCGACATGAGCCAAATCTACACCACGTCGAACGAGGCCCTCAACGACTTCGTATTCGCCACGCGCCTCTTCCAGGAAGTTCGCGAATACGTAGCCGAGCATGGCACCATAGACAAGCGCCGCCCATGAAATTTGCCGAGATTGCAGGCCACGAAGAAACCAAGGCCCGTTTGCGCGAGATGGCCGACAGCGGCCGTATACCGCACGCACTGTTGCTCGAAGGGCCCTCGGGCACCGGCAAATTCCTGTTGGCAAGAGCTTTCGCGCAATATATACACTGCGAAACCCGCCACGACGGCGACAGTTGCGGCGTGTGCCCGGCCTGCCTGCAGCACCAGGCCTTCAACCATATCGACACCGTA
>VSPF01000147.1 GCA_009775195.1 Muribaculaceae bacterium | reverse complement strand
AGGGTGAAGGTCTTGCCCGACCCTGCCGATGCCTTGTAGATTGTCAGCATGTCAGAATGCGTTTTTCTCGCCTATAATGGCATTGATGACGGTGCGCACCATTATTTTCAGGTCGAGCAGGAAGGTCCAGTTCTCGATATACCACACGTCGTGCTCTACGCGCCTCTCCATCTTCCACAACTCGTCGGTGATGCCCCTGTAGCCGTTGACCTGTGCCCAGCCGGTGATGCCGGGCTTCACGGCGTGGCGCACCATATAGCGGTCGACAAGGCGCGTGTAGTCCTCGGTATGCTTGAGCATGTGGGGGCGCGGCCCGACTATCGACATGTCGCCTTTCCACACGTTGATAAACTGTGGCAGCTCGTCGAGCGATGTGCGACGCAGGAAGTCGCCGAACTTCGTCTTGCGCGGGTCGTGCACGGTGGCCTGGCAGGTATCAGATACAGCATTGACGCGCATGGTGCGGAATTTGAGGCATTTAAACGGTCGCCCAAGGTAGCCGGTGCGCTCTTGCTTGAAGTACACGGGACCCTCCGAGCCAAGCTTGATGGCGATGGCGATGGGTATGTAAATCAAGGGGTAGAAACATAGGAAGACCGACGATACCACGATGTCGAACGTGCGTTTGATGCAGCGGTTCACCACATTTTTGAGCGGGTTGTGGCGGATTGACAGCACGGGCAGCGAACCGATGTTGTGCAGCTCGAAGCTGCGGGTCATGGTTCGTGGTATCTGCGGCACATAGTAGAAGTCGGCACAATTGTCGTCGGCAATCTTTATGACACGGGCCAAGGCTTCGTGGTGGCCCGAAAGCGTAAAATATATCTGGCGTATTTCTTTGTCCCTGACAAAGTCTTCGAGCTGGTCGAGGGGCAGAGTCATGTCGGGTTTGAAGGTC
The DNA here is from genome assembly GCA_009775195.1 of Muribaculaceae bacterium. Lineage (GTDB taxonomy): Bacteria > Bacteroidota > Bacteroidia > Bacteroidales > Muribaculaceae > CAG-873. Next base: position 6,024 of record VSPF01000147.1, on the reverse strand, counting down.
TCGTCGCGGTTATCGTCGAAGTAGCCGAGTATGCGGTAGCCGAAGCCCGGGTCGCGGCTCATGTTGGCTGTGAGGCGTTGCGCGGCAGGCCCTGTGCCGATGACGGCTACGCGGGTATAGTTATAGCCGTGGCGGCGGTAGCTCTTCAGGGCGAGTTTGCCGCTTAATTGAAACAGCGGCAGGGCTATGAACATCAGCCCGAAGAAAAAGACGTATGCCTTCGGGGGCACCGTGTCGATACCCAGGAATGCGCATAGCGACAGGAAAAACAGGGCATAGACGCTCACTTCGATAAGGCTTGTGCGCATCTCGAGGTCGAGGCGCAGGGCTCGTATTTCGTGGCGGCGGTTCCATGCTACGACAGCGACGGGTACGCAGCATACCTCGACCAGCAGCCATAGTTCCCTGAGATATCGCGGCTGCGATTTGATTACGGGGAAGATGCTGATGGTGAGCCAGAATAGCAGGTTGATGATTATTACACCGCCGACGATAAAGATTGACGGTATAAAGCGTCCGCGACCTGTGCTGCGTTCAGTGCCGGTCATTATCGAGTGTGTGGGTTTTGAAGTTTGAGGTTTGAAGATTGAAGTTGATAAATGATTGTCAACCTCAAACCCCAAACCTCAAACTTTAAACTAATTATAGTTTTTCGTCAAGAATTTTGATTTTGTCTTCGATGTCCTTTATGTCGGCCTTGAGTCGTTCGATGCGGTGTTCCATGTCGCGGAGCAGCGAGCTGCCGTTCTTCGATTTGGCAGATAGGAAACCGAGGTTGTTTTCGTAGGTGCGAAGGTCGTTGCGGCGGCTTTCGAGGGCGCGGACAAGGCGTTCGCGTTCGTGGTACAATTTGTCGTTGTCGCCTTCGAGCGAGTTGACATTTGCGACGAAGCGTTCGCGGTTGGCGCGTTTTTCGGCGATGTCGAAATGGCGGCGCACGGCGTCGACGGCGGCACGATATGCCTCGTAGAGCTTGTCTTTCTCACGGAAGGGCACATGGCCGGTCTCGTTCCAGCGTTGCTGCAGGGCCTTGAGCTGGGTAAAGGCGGTTTCTTTGTCAGAGGCCTCTTCGACCAGTGCCGATAGCTGGCCTATGATTTCGCGTTTGATGCGCAGGTTGTTGGCCTCGGTGGCTCGTGTGCCGCTGCCGGCTTTCTTCTTCTGGTCGAAGAAGTAGTCGCAGGCGGTGGTGAAGCGCGTCCACAGGGTGTCGCTATACTTTTTGGGGATTGCGCCGATAGATTTCCACTCTTTCTGCATGGCTATGAACTCGTCGGTCGACGCGCGCCAGTCGGTGCTGTCCTTCAGGGCCTCGGCACGTTCTACAAGCTGCTGCTTGTGGGCGAGGTTGGCGCTGAGCTCTTCGCGTGTCGAGCGGTAGAAGTCGGCCTTGGCGGCAAAGAATGAGTCGCAGGCTTGGCGGAAACGGGCAAAGAGGGTGCGGTTTGCCTTCTTAGAGGCAAAGCCGAGCTTGCGCCATTCTTCTTGCAGCCCTACGATGGTGCGCGTGGTCTCTTCCCACGAGGCGAAGGTCTTGAGCGTGGTCAGGTCGATGGCCTCTATTTGTTCGCACAGGGCGGTCTTGGCGGCCTCGTTCTCGGCTTCGCGGGCCTTGCGCGCCTCGAAGAATGCCTGGTAGCGCTTGTTGATTTCGGTCGACGCCTCGCGGAAGCGGTTCCAGATTTCCTCGCGCAGTTCTTTTGCTACCGGGCCGATTTGGCGCCACTTGTTGTGAAGGTCTTGCAGGCGGCGGTACGAGGCTATGACGTCTTCGTCGGCAAGCAGGGCCTGGGCTTCGGCAAGGAGTGCCTCTTTGTCCTCAAGGTTTTTCTTGAAGTCATAGTCGCGCAGTTCCTTGTTGATTTTGAGGTTGTCGGAGTAGTGCTCGCGGGCCTCCTGGAAGCGTTTCCATACCGATGTCTCCTGCATGGGGTCTACGTCGCCTATGGCGTTGAACTCGTCTTGCAGCTCGCGGTAGCGGGGGAAGGTGCGGTTTACGTTGTCGGTGTCTTCTGCCAGGGCGTTTATTTCGTCGATTATGGCGTTCTTGCGCTCGAGGTTGGCCGCTTTCTGGGCTTCTTGCTCTGCAATCCATGCAGCCTTTTTGGCACGAAGACGCTCGATGATGAGTGTGAACTCGTTGTCGGCTGCCGGCTCTGCGGGCTGTTCGCCTTCGGCGGCAGGGGCAGGTTTATGGAGCATGCTGTAGTGCTGGCGCAGACGGCGTATGTCGTCCGTGCTGATTTCAGAGGCATCCTTGGCAAGGAGCGCGAGAGCCTGGTTCATAAGGCTTTCGTCGGTGTCGGGCTGACGCTCGGCGGCGAGCTCGGTGTCTTCTTCGCCCTGTGCCATGATTTCCTCGACCTCTACGGCGGCTTCAGGGTCGGGGGTGGAAGTTACAGCTTCGGCCTGTAGGGCCGCAGCTTCGTTGGGAGTTTGTTCTTTGGTCTCTCCGCCGGGAACCAAAGAGGGGTCTTGCATGTCCATAAACGTGTATTAATAAGGTTAAATGGCGCCATTATTATAATGACGCCCCAAAAATACAAAAATTTATTTAATTACGCAATTAAAGTTTCAGAAGATGAAAACAAACCCCTCAAACGGCGTTATTTTATAATCATTGTCATTGCGGCAGGATAAGTGCTACCGCTTGGGCGGCGATGCCTTCGCCACGACCTGTGAAGCCGAGGTGCTCGGTGGTGGTGGCTTTGATGCCCACGCAGTCGATGTCGATGCCGAGGTCGGCGGCAACGTTGGCACGCATGGCATCGATGTGTGGGCGCATCTTTGGGGCCTGGGCTATGATGGTGATATCTACGTTGCCGGGCGCATAGCCTTTGTCGGCAAGCAGCCCTACCACATGGCGTAGGAGCATACGCGAGTCGGCACCGCGCCACCGCTCGTCGGTGTCGGGGAAATGCAGCCCTATGTCGCCGAGAGCCGCCGCGCCGAGGAGGGCGTCGCTAAGGGCATGGAGGGCTACATCGGCATCGCTGTGCCCGAGAAGCCCTTTTTCAAAAGGTATGTCGACGCCGCATACTATGCACCGCCGGCCCTCGACAAGGCGGTGTACGTCAAAGCCGTTGCCTATTCTAAAAAATTTCGCTTCGCTCATTTTTGTTTGTGGTTTATTGGTCGGTTATATTAGTAAAGTGTCGAAATAGCAGCAAGACTGAGGAATTCGTCGGAGACGATACTTTGTGGTTAACCCCACGATTATTCGTGGGGGTGGGAGAAATACATAGAAAAAATGTCCTCGGAGAGGACACCATGTATATACACAGCGACCTCTCCGAGGTCAACCTGCTAGAGTATAGATTATTACCCCACCAAATGATGGTGGGGTTAACCATAATCGAGTCCTCTCCGAGGACTTGGGTAACATCAATCATGCAGTTATTGTCAAGTGCGAGTTGGAATTGACAATATGCTTCCATTAGCTAACTAAAAACAAAAAATTAAGCCTCTAAAAAGGCTTAATTTTTTTATCTCCGTTTTCCAAGGAGGTCGCGCAGGCCGTCCATGTCGAATGTGAGCGAGAAGCGCAGGGTCTGGTCGAGGGGCGAGGTCTGCGCGGTGGCCATCATATAGGAGGCGTCGAGGCGCACAACGTTGAGCGAGAAGCCGGCACCGATGCCGAAGTACTGGCGGTTGCCCTTATACTGGCTTTCGTAGTAGTAGCCGGCGCGGAGGAAAAACTGGTTGTTGTAGGCATACTCGGCACCGAGCGACCATGTAATCTCGCGCAGCTCTTCTTTCATGCCGCCGGGGGCGTCGGAAAACGATTTGAATATGCCGGTAATCGGCGACATGTTGCGCCAGTCCTCGAGCTTGGTGATATATTCTTCCTCGCCCTCGATGCCGTCGGCAAAGTCGCTGCGGCGCGGCTTGGCTGGCACTAAGAGCTTGTTGAGGTCGAGACCGATGGCAAGTGTGTGGTAGTCGGCGAGGGGGAACATAAACGATGTGCCTATTTTGAGGTTGGTGGGCAGGAAGGCAGGGTTCTCGCCGCCGTCATACGAAACTTTCGTACCGATGTTAGAGATATTCCAGCCCCACGACCACTGACATTCGTTGCGGCCGATGATGGGGTAGGTGGTATAGTAGCCCGAGATGTCGGCCGAGAAGGCCGAGGCACCGGTGTTTTGGTCGCCGGCGTATGAGTCGCTGAAACCAAGGGCCGAATAGATATAGCGGAAGACTACGCCCATCGAGAACTTCTCGGACAGCTTGCGCGAATAACCGATGTCGAACGACATTTCGTAGGGGTTGAGCGTCTGGCCTACAATCCCCTCTTCTTGAGATGTATTCACCTCGCCCAGCGAGAAATAACGCAGCGAGGCCGACAGGGCCTGGTTGTCACCCGAACCGATTTTATAGTAACCCGACAGGTCGGCAAGGAAGATGTCGTTGACGAGTTTTCGCAGCCACGGGGTATAGTTGAGCGACACGGCCGCCTGGCTCCATGCGAAGGCATATTTCGACGGGTTCCAGAACTGCGAGTTGGCATCGGGGTCGGTGGCCGCGCCGAGGTCGCCCATCGAGGCTCCACGGGCGTCGGGGGCGATACTCAGCGAGGTAACGCCCGTCTCGATAGGGTTGAATTCGTTTTTGCCGTCGCCTTCGGCCTTGACAGCCAGTGTGGTAGCGGTAACGAGGAGTAAGAGTATGAGTCGGTAGATTGGTTTCATCTGATAGCAATAGCGCCGGGTTTATGTAGGTGCGCTAATGTTATAACTCATTTTTTTGCAGATTATTGCCCTTTAATAGAAAATTAGGGTACTATCCTATAAATCTATCAGTGAGATGTATTTTGGAGCTATAAAATCCGTTAGCCATACGTCATTGTTTGAAAGATAAAATCGGACGCCGTCTGCATTCATGGCTGCCACATCTATTTTAAGAACCACTGGAGAGCCATGACGTCGGCCAACCTTTATAGCTGTTTCTGCATCAGAAGAGAGATGTACATGGAGCCGAGCACCAGGTTTTATTCCATCATTAAGAATCGAAGACACAACATCTTCTGAAGTTCCGTGATAAAGAATGTCGGGAGGAGTAGCCACTTTCAGCTCGACATCCACATTGACGGAATGTCCTTGCCGGGCGCGAATCTTCGTCTTATCCTCATTAAACTCAAACCGCTGCTTATTGTTGGTAGCTACAATGCTTTCAAGCATAGGCATAGAGAACCCATGATTACGAATCAAATCCTCGACTTCGCGCCATCCATGCCCATCGAAGGCATAACTCTTGTCATGCCTTAGCAGATATGCCAACCTCTTACTTTTATGAAGAAGGTTCATTTCACATTACGAACCATTAACTTCCCATCAGACTTAGTAACGCCAATGGTCAGGTTGGTAATTTCTGCAAAGTCCAATATGCCAAGAAGTTTCTGCTGAAACAGCATAAAGAAAGAATATTCACCCATATTATCAACACACCAACAATATGCACCGATTTCAGTTTCCTCAGCATAGGTACGAATACATGGGAATAATATTGCATTTTTATTCGGTCCCTCGACCTGGATAAAATTCTTCATTATGTTGTTCTCGTCGGGCACAAGGCACGAACTAAAGTTGCACTCGTTTATCAGTTCTGCACACTGGTCATAAGTTGGCAGTTTGCCGGTAGCGCTCGCTTTGTCACACAAGGTCCCGAGTTTATGCACATCTCCCGCACCAGCATTCCTGTCAGCCCAAAGCGTCCCGCTTGTTAGACCAAGGTCTATAAATTGTATTGATTCATCTTTCATAACAGTTTCGGTTTTTCATGTATTTTTCTATGGGTTTATCTTTTTGGATTCCTGAGTTTTTGTGCATTGTCTGTATTTCAGGCAGGAAAGACGTGACTTAAAATAGATAAATATAGTTTAAATAAACTTATCTCTTGGTATGGTGGCAAATTTACGACTTTTTTGTTGTTTACCAATACTCTGAAGATTAGAGTTTACATCAATTAAAAGTTTATGCTAAGCGCGAGAAGCCAAACGCCAATTATGAAGGCCAGCGGCAATGT
>VSPF01000146.1 GCA_009775195.1 Muribaculaceae bacterium | reverse complement strand
CACGCCTGTTCATCACGTTGGCGGTGGCTGTGGCGTTCCAGATATATCCTACTCCGAATGGGGCATATAGATTAAGTCCGAGCACACGTTCATAGTTCATGTTGATGGTCTGATAGACGAGATTGAGAGCTTCTGGCGACTGGTAAGGCAGTTGCACCGTGGCCTTGTCGCCATACTGGAAATAGAGAGTTGCGATATATTTCTGCCTTAGAATGTAGTTGAATTGTGCATCGTATTGGATATATGGTTGTAATTCCGGATTACCGATTACTGTCGAATAGTCGTTGATGTGGCTTGTTCCGCCATGTAGTTCCCAGTATGACGGATAGATACGTCGGGTGCTGAGATTTAGCTGGAATATGCTTTTCGGTGTCTTGTAGTAAGTCGCTCCAAATTGAGGAATGAAATTCCAGTTATGCTGATATTTATTGTGATAATACTCTCCCTTTGCCGAGAGATTAAACGATAAGCCCCAATCAAACGACCGTTGTGTGCCGACATAGAAACTCGCTACGTCCTCGTTGAGATAATCATCGAAATCGCGATTGTCAGATAAGGCACTATAATGTTGTGAACTGTGGTCTCTTGAGTGCTGATACTCCGTGCCATAGTTCAGTTGCCATTTGCCGAACTGATGCTGTTGGTCGATATATACATGCCAGCGGTTTATCTCCTGACGGTTTTCCGAGCCAAGCAGATAATCGGCATCCTTAAACAACGACTGTGAACGGTTCTCGGAATAGCGGGTATAGTCGCCGCCGACAGTCATACCGAATGGTGCCGTATAACGCAGGGCAATATTATGATAACCGACCGGCGACAGCATATTGTATGCGTTTGTAAAGTTACCCAACGTCCCCGATGAGAGTCCCCGGCTCTTCGAATCGGAGATTATCTGACCGTTGTAAGTGAGTTTGAACGTTTTCCATGAGGCGGAGGCAAATATGGTATTGCTCCAATTCTGCCCGATACGACGCATATCGTCCTCAATCATAGCTCGTTTACCATCATAAAGATGATTCGACCATGTTTCCTCGCGGCTCCACGATTTGCTGCGCGTTAGTCCATAGTTTAAGTCAAAAGTCCAGTCCTTTAATGCGTATGTTGCTGCAAGTACACCGCCATACGAACCATAGTGTGCCTGGTTGTATCCGGCTCTCACTTGTCCTTGCAAACCATCGAGAGGCGTCGGAGTTTTAAGAACCACGTTGATTACAGCACCGTTGACATGATATTTCGCCGGAGCGGAATACATAATCTCCACGTTTTTCAGCCTGTCAATCGGAGTGGTGTAGAGAAGTTGATAAAGATTCTGGAGCGGCATATTGGTTAGCTCTCCATTGAGAATAATAGTGACATTCGAGGCCCCGGGCAGACCTAACATGCCGTTATTGTTAGTCACGCCTGGAAGATAACCGAGAGCCTCAAGTATATTATTTACAGGCTTATCGCTCACAATACCAGGCAAGTCAACTACCATAATGCCGTCTTCGCCTATAACCTGTGGTTTCTTTCCTTTGACAACAACTTCATCGAGCTGTTGGGCTGAGATTGTATCGGGTGCCACTGTCTGAGCATAAGCGGCTATGCTATGTAGGACTGTTATGATAAGTAACGCATTTTTCATTGCTATACTGCTTTTTTCTGAGGCAAAGTTAGACTTACTCGCATTAATCATCACAACACCCTGCCTTATTTAGTCTTAAACGCTCCCTTATTTAGTCTTAAATCGAAGCGGGCCTAATCGTTTGTATGACGTATTATTAGTAAATTTGCGGTGATTAATGATTTTAATATGATACCGCGAGCACTTCGCGGTTGCAGATATGAAACGTTTCAAGACAATTTCGACCACGTTTATTATTGTCATTGCAGTCATTTTCTGTTGCAATGCCTATTATCTCATATCACTTTATAACTCGATAAGGGCCAATGTCGAGCGCGATGTCATGACGGCTTTGGCAGATGCAGATATTGATGATATGTGGGAGCGTGCTGACCGGGCAAATCGAGCCGCTAAAGCAGCAAAAAAAGCTTATCTTGAAAATGGAGATTCAATTATAGAAGGTCATGGCCAGGTTTCCGGTGTTAAGGATGAAGATGGCAACTTTGTGACAACTTCCAAAAACCGCGATGGTGAAACCAGCGTGAACAAGACTCCCTTGCGGCGCGACAGGTCATATAGCAATCAGATGGTCAACGATATGAGTCAGCAGATGCATGAAGCTATGGACCCGTTTGTAGACTTTAATTTGGCCATTATGGACAGTATTGTGCTCGAACGTCTTGCCGACCGCCACATATATCCGGACTTTGTAGCCGTAGAGATTGTCAACTCAAGTGAGGATGTAATCAGAGGTAATAGCCATATTCCTGATAACCGTGCCGGATATGATGCCTTTTCGTTATGCTTTAATCCGGAATCGGGTATGTATTATCGTGCATATATGACGCCGATTACCCGTCATATATTGTCACAGATGCTCGGTGTTATTATTACGGTCTTTCTTCTGATGATATCGTTTGCCCTGGCGTTTTTGTATTTATTCCGGACTGTATCCAGATTAAGAACCATCGAGGAGATGAAAGATGATTTTGTCAGCAATATGACACACGAGCTGAAGACGCCTATTGCCATCGCTTATTCAGCCAACGATGCACTCCTCAATTATGATACCGACAATGACCCGCAGAAAAAAGTGACATATCTCAATATCGCCAACAAACAGCTTAAGCGACTCGGGGAACTTGTCGAGAATATCCTTGCCATGAGCATGGAGCGTCGAAAAACGATGGTGCTCAAGCCGGAGACAATTCTCTTGCGGCCCTTTATTGAGGAAATAGCCACAGCTCAGCGCATGAGAGGTGAAAAGAAGATAACAATAAGTGTTGATGTAGACGAGGATGTTTCGATAGAAGCGGACAAAGCTCATTTGTCAAATATACTGAACAATTTGATTGACAATGCAATCAAATACTCTGGTGACAGTGTTGTGATAACTATATCCGGCAATGAGAAAGAAATATCTGTCAGAGACAACGGTGTCGGAATACCGGCCAAGTCCATACCGTATTTGTTTAACAAGTTTTACCGTGTGCCTCACGGCAACCGGCAGGATGTCAGAGGGTATGGCATTGGTTTATATTATGTTAAAAGCATGCTTGACAAAATGGGATGGAACATTGATGTCAGGAGCAAAGAAAGAGTAGGCTCGGTGTTCACAATCAAAATCAGCAATGATGGGCAATAGGATATTATTTGTTGAGGATGAGGAAGACCTCGCTCTGATTGTCGCCGACACACTGCGCGCACAGGGATACGAGGTAATCACGGCTAATGACGGCGTGGCCGGACTTGATAGATTCAAGTCTGAGGGTGCTGATATAGTCGTTGCTGATGTTATGATGCCTAAAATGGATGGCTTTTCGATGGCGAAAGAAATCCGGAAGTTATCTCCGACAGTACCGCTGCTCTTTCTCACAGCCAAAAGCACGATTGATGATGTGGAGGAAGGATTTGAAATAGGAGCCAACGACTATCTCAAGAAACCATTTGAACTCCGTGAGCTTATTGTGAGAATAAAAGCTCTGCTGGGTCGATATAAAACCAATAGGGTAGAGGATATTAAATATACAATCGGACGGTATATTTTCAATATTACCGCCCAGACGCTTTCATTTGGAGACCGAACCATAGACCTGTCGCACTTCGAGGCTAAAATCCTCGAACGATTGTCGGCCAACATCGGTAGGACAGTAGATGCCTCAGAACTGATGATAGCCGTATGGCAGCGCGACGAGGCATGCAACCGCAACTCTCTCCACGGTTACATTCATAAACTCCGCCGGGCACTACGCCATGACCCGTCAATCTCGATTGTCAACCAACGCGGTTTCGGGTATATGCTGACAATCAGAAACTGACAGTATGCAGATGTTGTAGATAGTCTCTCTACAGCTCTACCGGGTTTGCAACGGGGGTGTCGGTGATGGCGAAGTCGATAACCTCGGCCACGGTGTCAACGAAGTTAAAGGTCATACCCGATATATAGGCCGTGGGCATGTCTTCGATATCGCGCCTGTTTTGTGCCGAGAGCACGATGGTGTCGATGCCGGCTCTCTTGGCGGCAAGTATCTTCTCGCGGATACCGCCTACAGGCAGCACCTTGCCGCGAAGGGTGATTTCGCCCGTCATGGCTATGCGCTCGGCCACGCGGCGCTGGGTAAATGTCGACACTATCGAGGTCGCTATGGTGATGCCGGCCGACGGGCCGTCCTTGGGTATGGCACCTTCGGGGAAGTGTATGTGCAGGCTGTATTTGTCGAATAGCGCCGGGTCGATGCCAAGCTGCGTGGCGTGGGCCTTGACCCACTGGTAGGCAATGGTGGCCGATTCCTTCATCACGTCGCCGAGCTTGCCGGTGAGTGTCAGCGTCGGGGTCTTCGACAATGCCAATGACGACTCCGCCATAAGTATCTCGCCGCCGACCTCGGTCCAAGCCAGGCCGGTTACGACGCCGGCAAACTCGTTGCCCTCATACTTGTCGGGGATGTGAGGTGCCAGCCCGAGGAGGTCGTAGAGGTCGTCGGGCTGTACGGGCGACGGGAAGTCGCTCTTGGTCATCTCAGCCATTACGGCCTTGCGGCCTACCTTGGCAAGTTGTTTGTCGAGGGTGCGGACGCCGCTCTCCGACGTATAGTTGCGTATGATGTCGAGCAACGCCTCGTTTGAAATCTCGAGTTTTTCGGGGTCGAGGTTGAGGTCGCGGCAGATGCGCGGCAGCAGGTGTCGCTGCGCGATTTCCACCTTTTCCTCGACCAGGTAGCCGGGAAGCTCTATGATTTCCATTCGGTCGATAAGCGGTCGCGCTATGGTCGAGAGGGTGTTGGCTGTGGCAATAAACAATACGTTCGACAGGTCGTAGTCCACGTCGATATAGTTGTCGTGGAAATGACAGTTCTGCTCGGGGTCCAGTACTTCGAGCAGCGCGGCTGCAGGGTCGCCCTTGTAGTCGTTGCCGATTTTGTCGAGTTCGTCGAGCACGAGCACGGGGTTCACCGTACCGGCACGTTTCATCGCGTCGATGATGCGGCCCGGCATGGCACCGATATATGTGCGGCGGTGGCCGCGTATTTCGGCCTCGTCGTGGAGTCCGCCGAACGACACTCGCTCGTATTTACGCCCCAGGGCATGTGCGACCGATTTGCCAATCGAGGTCTTGCCCACGCCGGGAGGGCCAACGAGGCATATAATCGGCGACTTGCCGCGAGGATTGTGCATAATCAGGGCAAGCTGCTCGAGTATGCGCTCTTTGACCTTGTCGAGGCCGTAGTGGTCGTCTTCGAGGATTTTGCGTGCTTTCTCGAGGTCTCTTACAGGTGCTGTCTGCTTATGCCACGGCAGCTTGACCAGCGTGTCGAGATAGGAGTAAAGCACCGAGTAGTCGGGCGATGACGGGTTGAAGCGGCGCAGCTTCTCGATTTCTTTTTGGAAGAGTGTCCATACCTCCTGTGGCATACGTGCTTCTTCTCCGGCAGCCAGCAGCTCGTCGACCTCGTCGCTGCTGTCACCGTAGAGGGTCTCGCGTATGGTCTCCATCTGCTGTTGCAAGAAGGCATTGCGCTGGTTCTCGTCCATGGTCTTCTTGGTCTTGTTCATGATTTGGCGAGTGATTTTCTGACGCTCGTTCATCATCACAAGTTCGGCAAGCAGCCCCTTGGCGCGGTCTAAGTATTTGTTTTTAGCCAGCAGGTCTACCTTGTCTTTTTGGTCGAATGGGAAATTTGTGCAGCAATAATTGACAAACTCGTCGTTATTTTCGATTTGTTTGAGCAGCGGCATCAGCGGTGCCGGTATCAGGTCGTTGAGGTCTTCCTTGATGATGCGCCTGATTTCGGCGATGACGGTGTCGAACTCGTGGTCGTCGTCGGCAGAAAATTCGAGTATCAATTTTACCTTTGCCGAGAGCCATGCGTCGGCGGTGCGTGCCGTGCCGAGTATGCGGAACTTGCCTCGTGCGCGTACGATAGCCATCGTAGGCGTGTTTTCATTTTCGAGCACACTGAGCACGTCGGCGACTACACCATATTTATAGAGGCCGGTAGTCACGGCCGGGTTATCCTCGTCGGGGTCTATCTGGCATACCACTCCGATGGGGGTCTTGGTCTGGTTGGCATAGTCGGCAAGCTGACGTGCCGATTCGCGCCCGAGCTCGAAGGTCACGGTCATGCCGGGGAAGAGCACCAGGTTGCGCGTCGGCAGCAATGGCAGACGTGTCAGGTCGGGCTCTTTGTCAAATGAGTTGAGGTCTATTTCGATTTTCTGAATACCGAATGCGGCACCCGTTAATTCGCTGAGTTTATCTTTTTTGTCGTCCATAACAAGGCTAAGGCAAAATTGAGGCCAAAATTACAAAAAAGTAGCCACATGACAGCCGCGCGAGTCTTAAAGTCTGTTAAATACCGCCATGTGTCCCCACACCATTATGCCAGGTTGATAAACATCTGTCATGGCTTTGCGCCCTCCGACGACATAAAAAGTAATTTTATGCTCTAAAACATAAAAAAACAGGCTCGATGTTAGGAAAATTATTTATAAATTGCAGCCCGTAAAACACAGGGGCCTGCACCCCGTGTTTTTTCACCCGAACAATCTAAAACCCGATAGCATGAAAATCTACCAGACCAAAGAAATTAAAAACATAGCCTTGCTTGGCAGCAAAGGCTCGGGCAAAACCACACTCGCCGAAGCTATGCTCTACGAGTGTGGGGTTATAAAACGTCGCGGCACCGTTGCCGCAAACAACACCGTGTGCGACTACTTCCCTGTCGAGAAGGAATATGGCTACTCGGTCTTCTCTACGGTCTTCTATGCCGAGTTCCTTGGCAAGAAGCTCAACGTCATCGACTGCCCGGGTGCCGACGACTTTGTCGGCAGCGCCATCACGGCACTCAATGTCACCGATACCGGCGTGATTTTGGTCAACGCCCAGTATGGTGTTGAGGT
>VSPF01000145.1 GCA_009775195.1 Muribaculaceae bacterium | reverse complement strand
TGCCGCTGGCCTTCATAATTGGCGTTTGGCTTCTCGCGCTTAGCATAAACTTTTAATTGATGTAAACTCTATTTTATAAAAATCGGCGTAAAGATACGGCAATTTTTTCGAAATGGCAAAAATTTAACAAAAGGGAATAGCCTATTGGTGTTTTGGGATAGTTATATAGGTTATATTCCCAATTCGACATTGCGACCGCTAAGAGTGACAGTGGTTGCGGTTTTTAGTTGTACAATTTGTTTTTTTTGTTTAACTTTGCCGCGTTATTTGAAATCATTATAATTAACAGTCCGGCGTATGCCGGCGGTGATATATTTCAATTATCGGTAAATCAATAAATTATATATCTATGAAAGCTAAATTGTTGCTTTTTGTTGCGATTGCCGCAGTATCGCTGTTCTCGTGCAGCCGTCAGGCTTCGGCTCCTGTCGAGGTCGCCCCGTTGAGTGTTGATTCAGTAATGGCCGAGGCCTCGCAGCTCGTCGGCGACACAATCGAGGTCGAGGGCCTGTGCTCACACCTGTGCAAGCACGGCGGCACCAAGGCCTTCCTTGTCGGTGCTGATACTACCGAGGTTCTCCGCTGCCAGGCTACGGCCGAGATGGGCGGTGCCTTTGCTCCCGATTGTATAGGCGATACCTTGATAGTTAAGGGTATCGTGCGCGAGAATCGTATAGGCGAGGCCGAGGTTGCTGCCATGGAGGCACGCCAGGCAGCCGCCGACAGTGCCCAGCAGGCACACGAGGCTTGTGCTACCGAGAAAAGGGCCCAGGGCCAGGACAGCATCGATACGTTTGCCGCACGTATGGCCGACTACCGTGCCCGCATCGCCGACCGCCAGGCCGCCGAGGGCAAGGATTACCTGTCGTTCTACTACATCGAGGCTCTCTCGTATAGAAGATGAGAGTTTAGAGTTTAGGGTTTAGAGTTTAGGGTTTAAAGTTTAGAGTTTAAAGTTTAGAGTTTAGGGTTTAGGGTTTAGAGAACTGCATTTGTGACGTGCGTACCTAGACAAGGCACCGCCTCGTATCCTTTAAACTTTAAACTCTCAACCATAAACTTTCAGCCATAAATCAACATAGTTGCAAAAATGACGACACCGGGGTAAGCCCCGGTGTTATTTTTGTACCAAAAAAGTCATGGAGCAACCTCGAAACGAACGTCACGGCCTCGCCCAACTGATATGTGCCGTCGCCATGTGCGGTGTGGGCGCCGGTCTTTTGATTGCCGGCTTTATCGTAGCCCCTGCCGGCGAAATCGACTCGTCAGTACTCGTAGCCTTCGGCGAGACCCTCACTTTTGCCGGCGCGTTATTCGGCATCGATTATCGGTACAGGCAGTAAAACTGATGTTGAGTATACGCAGCTAAGTAGTGTTAAGTTAAAATGTTAAACAGCTATCAAATGTTGGGGCATATCAAAAAAATGTTTACATTTGCAGACTCCAATCATCAACTTCACCCCCACAATGGCAAAAAATCACCGTTCAGGCAATGATGGGCCGGTATACGTCGACGAATTCCATGTCGACGAGCGCCGACCCGCGCCACTCGCTATTATCTACCGCAGCGAGTTTGACTATATATCACGCTGCATACTCGACTATCCCGACATAGAGACCGGCGGCCAGCTCTTTGGCTTTTGGACGGGCACGGGCATACCCGTGGTGCTCTACGCCATAGGCCCGGGACGCAATGCTAATCACCAGGTGACATTTTTCAACCAGGATGTCGACTATCTCAAGTCAATCGGCCAGGAGCTGATTGACATATATTCGCTGCAGCATATTGGTGAATGGCATTCGCACCATCAGCTGGGGCTGGCACACCCCAGCGGCCACGATGCCTCGACGATGATTAACAGCATACGCGATGTGGGCCTGCGCCGTTTCCTGCTGTGTATCGGCAACTGCACGCGCACGGCGTCGACCCTCAACGCATTTAACTTCCATGAGGAAGATTTGCGCAACTACGTGCAGGCCGCGTGGGTAATCAACGAGCAGGAGAGCCCCTTCCGTCCCCTTGTCGACCGCCGCCTCGGCAACAGGCTCGAGCACCCATATACGCGCCGCGCGAACCATGGCGACAATTATATAGCGGTGAACCGCCCCAAGAGCTCCACCCCGGCGTATTCGCGCGACTATTGGCTCAAAGACAAGGGCAACAACCTGCAGCTCAAAAAAATCATCGACTTCCTTGTCGACTTTGTCGGAGGAGCACCGTCGGTGCAGCTCGACGACCTGGGCCATGTGACAGTGAGTATGTCCCTGCCGTACAATGCCAACGAGGTCTTCGAGGCTTATTTCCCCGAAGCTTTCCCCGATGAGGCTCCCGAAATCTATGTGCCCGAAGCATTGCGTGTCAAGGCCGTCGCCTTGCCCGAGAACCTTGCTGCCGCCGCTCCGCTTGCCCGCGACGTATGGCCGGCCGAGGGCGAGATTGCCGACCGGTTCATTACCTGTGTGAAGCGTCTCTGCGGACAACTGCCGCCTCCGATTGCGGCCGACGACCTCGAAGAGCCGGAAGCCCCGAAGCCTGCCGATACCAAGGTGACTGTGGAGCAGGTGAAAAAGCAATTGTTAAAATGATGAATTTTTATCGAAAAAATTTGAAATAAGACGTATACATTAAAAAACAACGAGACATACCATGCTTGACCAACAACGATACCAAATGGAGAACGAGGTGCTCAGTACCTATCTCCCCTCTACGGCCTACCGCTTTATGGACATGCACACGGCCAACCCCTACCTGGTGATGGGCGTGATGACAAATCATGGCAAGGCTTATACCATCCGCATAGACCTTGCCAATTACCCCCAGAATGTCCCCGAGGTATATGTGACCAAGATGCTCCGCACCAAGGACGGTGCCGTGATGGACTCTCCTTCCGCCGCCATGCACACCCTCAGCACCAAGTACGGTTTTACGCGCATCTGTCATTACGGCTCGGCCTCGTGGTCATACCGCGTGTCGCTCTACAAAATATATATCAAATGCCGCCTGTGGCTCGAAATCTACGAGCTGCACCTCAAGACCGGCAAGCCGATGGACTACTACCTCAACCACCAGAGATAAGAAACTTATTTATAAGCGAAAACAATTAGCGAACTAAGGCTAACCACTAAACGATAAACTATTAACAGTGAGCAAGTCATAGACTTGCGAAACCTAAATAAACAACTAATCACTATGAACGATATCGAATTTGGCGAAGAAGTACGCCGCCAGGGCCGTCCCGAAACCGCCGGCCGCAGCATGAAAGACCTCGTATACAACCCCGTGACCGGCGAATTCGAGCAGGTTGCCCGTGGCGAAAGCAACAACAGCCAGGGCACTGTCGTGACCGAAATGACCGAGCAGGGCTTCGCGGCCTGAGTCTTAGCCGGGGCGTCTTTACGGCGCCCCGGGCACAAAATTATACTGATTTCTAACCATCAACCATTTATTGCACATGCAAACTCCCATCGAAGGTTCATTGCCTGTCGCCCCCGACGCACTCAGCCTTCCTATCATCTATCTTGACAACGAAGAGCTGCAGTCTTTTCTCCTCTCCGAGGCTCCCACAGCTTCAGGCATAGCCTACGAATGGGAGGGCGAAAAGGTTGTGCACCTCCATCTCAACCCCGTCACCCATGCTTTCGGCACCTCTGCCAAGGTACTTTTTGCACGTTCTATGCCCGCCTCTCCCGCCGATGCGGCATACGTAGTCGTAGTCAATCCCGATGCCGGGCCGAAAGTCTTCATTTCTGGCGAAGACGGCTTTAAGGAGCACCCGGCAAGCCTTATCCCGGCCCGCAGCGAACTCTTCTCGCGCAGCAAGGGCATACTCGAGGTCGGCGCCCTCGCCGACAAGCGAGTCATGATTGTCGGGCTGGGCAGCTTCGGAAGCCAGATTGCCATCGAGCTGGCCAAGGCCGGCGTGGGCAGCTTCGCCCTGATGGACTTCGACCGCGTAGAGCTCCACAACCTCATGCGCCACACATGTGTGCTCAACGAGCTCGGACGCCTCAAGACCGACGCCATACGCGACGCCATACTCGGCAAGAACCCCTACGCCGAGGTCGACCGCTTCCCCATCAACATCAACCGTCACCTCGACCTCATGGCCGAAGAGGTGCGCAAGGCCGATATCGTAATCTGTGCCACCGACAATAACGAGAGCCGCTTCAACCTCTCTAAGACCTTGGTCGAACAGGGCCGCATCGGCATCTTTGGCCGCGCTGTGACAAGGGCCGAGGGGGGCGACGTGTTTATATACCGCCCGGGCGGTGCCTGCTACTGCTGCCTCATCGGCAACGGGTGGTTCGGCCAGGGTGACGAAGAAATCACCGACGAGGCTTCGGCCCGTCGCGACGGCCGCATAGCATCGTATATGTCGGCCCAGGATGCCGACGCCGTGGTGCAGGTGGGCCTGTCGAGCGATATCGAGCCTATTTGCAACATGATGGTCAAGCTTACCCTCGTCGAACTGTCGCGCGGCATCGACACCGGCATCTCGTCGCTCGAAAACGAGCTTGTCTACAACTATTATATGTGGGCCAACCGTCGCGAACGCCGCCATGCCAACTGGGCGCCCATGCCCAGTGCCGGTGCCATGCCCACGATTATGCGCTGGTATGGCGCGCATATCAAGCGCGACGAGGATTGCGCACTGTGCGGAGTGCAGGCCGCCCTCGACACCAATGCCCCCGACGAAGACCTCGCCCTCCTCGAGGAAATTTCAAGAATGAACGCCGAAGCCGGTGAGTAGGCTTCGCGTAAATTCTGCAAGTTCGCTTAAGGTTAAAGGTTAAGACTCGCTCGTTAACCCTTAACCTTTAACCTTTAACCAACAATATATGAACGTCGATTTCAACCAGTTTACCGAAAATTCGCGCCAGGCTATTACCTGCGCTCACCGCATAGCGCGTCAATGTTCGTATGCGTCGCTCGAGCCGGCCGTGCTCGTTGTGGCCATCATGCAGACCGACCGCGACATGGTGCCATTCCTCCTCGAGCAGATGAACATCGAGAAGGTGCCCTTTTTCACAGCCCTCAGCGACGCGATGCAGCAACTGCCTCACAACGGCAGTGCCGACGGAGCCATCACTTTCTCTCCGGCTACCGAGCAGGTGCTGACCACGGCGCAGCGACTTGCACAGCGCAGCGGTAGCCAGGTTGTCGCCCTCGAGCATATCTTTTGGGCCTTATACGAAGTTCCAGGCCCGGTAAAGGAAGTCATGAAGCGTTTCGGTGTGACTTCGGCAAAACTCGAGTCGGCTGTGACGACGTTCCGCAACGGCAATATATCGAATCCGACGGCAGGCGGCGCATCCGACAGCGGCTTGCCTAACCTTCGCCGATATGCCACCGACCTCGTCCGTGCTGCCGCCGAGGGACAGATTGAGCCGGTAATAGGCCGCGATACCGAGGTGCGCCGCGTGTTGCAAATTATTTCGCGCAAGACAAAGAATAATCCCATACTCGTCGGCGAGCCCGGCACGGGCAAGACTGCCATAGTCGAGGGGCTGGCGCACCGCCTGCATCAGGGCGACGTGCCCGAGGAGCTGCGCGGCATCAAGCTCTTCAGCCTCGACTTCAGCGGCATGGTGGCCGGGGCCGGCGCGCAGGGCGAACTCGAGGAAAGACTCAAAAAACTTATCGAGGAAGTCAAGACCGACCCGTCGGTAGTGCTGTTTATCGACGAAATACACCTGCTGATTGGCGGGGGTGGCGGTGGTATGGATGCCGCCAACATCCTCAAGCCCGAGATGGCCCGTGGTCTTATAAAAATTATTGGTGCCACCACGCTCGACGAATACCGAAAATATATCGAGAAAGACAAGGCTTTCGAGCGCCGTTTTCAGAAAGTGCTTGTCGAGGAGCCCGACCCCGATACGGCCATAACAATCATGCGCGGTATCAAAAAACGCTTCGAGGGTCATCACCACATCAAAATCCTCGACGAGGCCATTGTGGCGGCTGTGAACCTGTCGCACCGCTATATCTCCGACCGTTTCTTGCCCGACAAGGCCATCGACCTGCTCGACGAGGCCGCATCGAGCATGAGGCTCGATATATCGTCGGCCCCAGTAGAACTCGAACTGCTCAAGCGTAAAATTCGCGACAAGGAAATAGAGCGCGAGGCCATTCGCCAGGAAGACCCCGACAACGAAAGCCTCGCCGCCCTCGACCACGAGATTGCCGACCTGCGCGAACAGGAGAACACTATGAACGCGCGTTGGCGCAATGCCCGTGCCCGTATGCAGCGCATACACGAGGCCCGTCAGGAGCTCGAACGTACCGAGACCAACCGCCAGGCTGCCGAGGAACAGGGCCGATATACCGAGGCCCTGCAGATGCAGCGCACTGCCGAGGCCATCAGGGAGAACATCGAGGCCATGTCGCTCGAACTCAGCGGCGAGGGCAGCTTGCTCAAAAGTGCTCTCGACGAGGGCGATATCATGCGTGTGGTGACGGCATGGACCGGCATACCGATGACCAACCTCAATCAGGAGGAGACCGAGAAGCTGCGCAATATCGAGTCATCGCTACACGGCTCTGTCGTAGGTCAGGACAAGGCAGTCAAGGCCGTTGCCAACGTCATACGCCGCAACCGTATGGGCCTTGGCGATGCCGGCAAGCCGATTGGCTCGTTCCTCTTCTTAGGCACCACCGGCGTCGGCAAGACAGAATTGTGCAAGGCCCTGGCGCAATATCTCTTCGACAGCAAGGATATGATGGTGCGCATCGACATGAGTGAGTATCAGCAAGAGCACTCCGTGGCACGCCTCTTCGGTGCCCCTCCGGGATATGTGGGCTACGACCAGGGCGGTCAGCTTACCGAGGCCGTGCGGCGCAAGCCATATTCGGTAGTGCTTTTCGATGAAATCGAAAAGGCGCACCCAAAGGTGTTTGAAACACTCTTGCAGGTTCTCGACGACGGTCGCATGACCGACGGCCAGGGGCGCGTGGTCGACTTCAAGAACACCATTATCATCATGACCTCCAATATGGGTCAGGATGTGATTATGAACACG